>WQVI01000007.1 GCA_009781625.1 Defluviitaleaceae bacterium
ACCGCCAAGGCCTTTGAAAAGCTGGAAATATTGATGAACAAAGGTGTTAACGTAATCACCATTGCCGAAGAAATGGCCTTCCCTGCGGCCCAAGAGCCCGAACTTGCAAAGAAAATTGATGAAATTGCAAAGAAAAACGGCGTATCCGTGCTTGGGACAGGCATTAACCCCGGCCTTGTTATGGATTTGCTGGCGGTTGTGCTTTCGGCTTGTATGACAGATGTTACGAAGGTTATGTGCAAGCGCGTAAATTCTCTTTCGCCTTTTGGCCCAACCGTTATGCGCGAGCAAGGCGTTGGTCTTACCGTGGAAGAATTTGAAGCTGGCATGAAAGACCATACAGTGGCCGGCCACGTTGGCTTTGCAGAATCTATCGCCATGATAGCCGAAGGCCTTGGCCTTGAAACCGATGATTTCCAACAGCAAATGAAGCCAACTGTCACTGATGTTGACAGAAAATCACCTTATGGTTTTGCGGCGGCGGGCAATGTGGCCGGTGTGGACATGACGGCCCAAGCCCTTAAAAACGGAGAAGTTGTTATCGACATGTATCACCCGCAGCAGATAGAGCCTGAAATGGTAGGCGTACAAACCGGAGACTATGTAGAGCTTACAGGCACACCGCCTGTGTCCATGGCCATCAAGCCTGAAATTAACGGCGGCTTGGGCACTATTGCCATGGGCGTAAACTGCATTCCGCAAGTTATTAATGCCGACCCCGGCCTTATCACGATGCTTGATATTCCTGTGCCAAGGGCTATTATGGGAGATTTCCGTAAACTCATTAAAGATGGCAAGAAGATAGTGAAATAGGACTTTTATTCGTAGGGGCGGGCGTTCTCGCTCGCCCATATTTTTGTTATGTTAGGAGCAAACATGAAATCTACCACCATCGTCTGTCTGCATTGCAAAAAGTCCTTTGAAATTTCCGACGCTATTCAGCATCAAATTGAAGGCGAATTGACAAAAGCGAAAACCGAGCAATCCGCAGCGTTACGCAAAGAATTTAACAGCCATCTGGAAGCGCGGACAAAGCAGGCCGTGCAAAGCGCGGTGGCCGAGGCAAATAAGTCCGCTGAATTTTTGCTTGCAAAGGAGCGTCAGGCCGCTAAAAGTGCTATGCAAGGCGAAAAGCAGCTGCGCGAGCATATGGCGGCCCTGCTGGAAGAGCTAAGCCAGGCCAAGAAGGCCAAGGAAGATGCCCATCTGGCCGCGCGAAAAGAGATGCTGGACAAGGAAGGTGAAATTCGTGAAGAAGCGGCAAAACGAGCTTCTGAGGACTTTAACACGAAAATTCGTGAACAGGAAGAAACCATAAACAAGCTGCGCGAGCAGCTAACCACCGCAAAGCAGGTTGCAGAGCAAGGGTCCCAACAGATGCAGGGCGAAATTTTGGAGATGGATATAGAGCATGGCCTTCGCGCAAACTTCCCCTTCGACACCATTAACGAGGTGCGAAAAGGCGAGCGCGGCAGCGACATCCGCCAAACCGTAAACGAACAATTTTACCAAAACTGCGGCCTAATTTTATGGGAATGCAAAAACGCCAAGACATATCAGGCCGGCTGGCTGGGCAAGCTGAAGGACGAGCTTGCGGCCGAGAGGGCCCAAATTGGCGTTATTGTGTTTAGCCCCACAGGCGGCGGCGGTGAGGATTTTAAACAGCTTGCGGACAATGTGTGGCTGGTGAAGCCGCGCTATGCCATGATGCTGGCGACGTTTTTGCGCGAAGTTTGTGTGCGCGTTGCCATTGCAAACCGCAACGCCGAGGGCAAGGATGTAAAAGTTGAAATGATTTACAATTACCTGACAGGCGGCGAATTTGCAAACCGCATCAGATATGTCATTGAGGCTTATGACGAGATGGCAAAGCAGCTTGACAACGAGAAAAAGCAGGCACAGAAGCGTTGGGCGGCCCAGGAAAAGATTTTGCAAAAAGTTACCGGTAGCCTTTATGGCATCAGTGGGGATTTGCAGGGCATCGCCGGCAGGGAGATTGTTGCGCTGCCCATGATTGATGACGATAATGAGGAGGCATGATGATAAAAGCAGAAACTTGGGTGGGCATTTGCGCCACCATTTTAGACGCAGGAAGCCGCGCAGATGGCATACCCGCGGATACGGCGGCGGTGCCGCTGAAAATGTGGGTTAAAGGCTATTTGCTTGCGGATTGCGAAATTGGAAGCGAAGCTGAGATTCGCACCGCCACAGGCCGCATAGAGCGCGGCGTCTTGGAAGAAGTTCAGCCCCATAGCAATGTAGATTACGGGGCCTTTGTGCCCGAAATGTTAAAAATTGGGGCTGACGTAAAGAAAGTTCTTTTCGGAGGTGAAATCCATGGCTAAAGATATGAGCTTCGCCGCCGTAATGGCCCGTAAAAACGAGATATTGATGCAATCTCTTGGCATAGATTTTAGCAAATTTGAAATGGGCACCATTGCCTTTGATTATGAGGGCATGATGGCCAGCATTGGCATGGATTTTGACGACATAACGCGCATACAGCTGGAGCAAGGCGTTGGCGCAACCCCCATGCTAGAGCTTCGCAACATCACTGCCCTCGCCCGTAAATATGCCCCACCCGGCTTTGGCGCGCGCATTTTTATTAAGGACGAGGCGGCAAACCCTTCCGGCAGCTTTAAGGACAGGCGCGCGGCTACGGCTGTGCATACAGCGAAGCGGCTGGGCTTTAAGGGCGTTGCGGCGGCCACCAGCGGCAATTATGGCGCGGCGGTGGCATCTCAGGCGGCAAAACAAGGCCTGTCGTCAATTATAGTGCAAGAATGTTTTGATTCTCGCAAAATAGGCCAGCCTGAGATATTGGAGAAGGCCCGTAAATGCGAGGCTTTTGGCGCGGAAGTTATTCAAATGACTGTCGGGCCGGAGCTTTTCTATAAATTTCTAACAATTCTTGAAGAAACAGGATATTTTTCGGCGTCGTTGTATTCGCCATTTGGCATCAGTGGCGTGGAGACCCTGGGCAGCGAGGTTGCGCTGCAAATACGCGCGCTGACAGGCAAAGACCCTGATGCCGTTATCGTTACCCACGCGGGCGGCGGCAATATCACGGGCACGGCCCGGGGCCTTGCCCAGGAAGGTTGCACGGCACCCATCATCGCAGCATCCGTAAACCTCAAGGGCTTGCACATGGCCAGCGATGGGCATTTCAACCGTAAATCTTTCACCACAGGCCATACGGGCTTTGGCTTCCCCTTTGCGACGTGGCCCGATAGAAGCGACATGCCCCGCAGCGCAGCGCGTCCATTGCGTTATATGGACCGCTATGTGCTTGTAAACCAAGGCGAAGTATTTTATATGACGGAAGCCTTGGCCCAGCTAGAAGGGTTGGAGCGCGGCCCGGCGGGTAACACTTCTTTGGTTGCGGCTTTTGCGCTTGCGCAGGAAATGCCCCAAGATGCCATTATCGTCGTGCAAGAAACGGAATATACAGGTGCCGGCAAGCATATCCAGCCGCAGCTGGCCTTTGCCCGTAAAAACGGCCTAAATATCACCTTTGGCAACCCCGCCGAAGAAATTTGCGGCGAAAACATCATCCTGCCACAGCATCCGGGGCTTATCGCCGCCCGTGATGTGGAAATGGCGGGTATGCGCAAATCGCTTATACGCAACACATTGCAGCGCATGACACCCGGTACACAACTGACGGACGTGGATGTGGAGTTTTTAGCGGCAGAGACAAAGTCTAGCGCGGATTGGGTGCGCGAGGCTCTACAGAATAGCTAATATTAGGAGGAATATACTAGTGAAAAGATTTACCATAAAAACAATGGCACTATTACTAGTTTTAATCATGGTAACTATCAATGGGACAGTTATAAATGCAGTTTCAGAAGCGCAAGAGCCAGAATATATCCCCATCAGGGCTACCTTTGAAGCCCTTGGCGCTGATGTACAATGGAACGGAGAAGATAGAAGCATCACTGTTGCTTTACCAGGCGGCACTTTGGTGTTTTTTGCAGATGACCAAGGTTTTTATGCAAACAATGAGGCGGCAACGCTGCAACACAGCGTTTTCATCGTTGATGGCGTATCTTTTATCCATCCTGACGACTTTCTATATGTACTTATGCGCGGAATAAGCGTGGAAGTAGACAGTCATCTCAGCAGCACCATGCTTGAGGCAAATCTTCTTGCGCCACTTATTATGGAGCTGTCGTCGGTGCCCGGCATGGTAGTTGCCATTGTGGATGCACATGAGGGCTTCACTTGGGTGCAGGGCTTTGGTTATGCCGATACTACGCAGGGTATTCCGGTGGAAGGCGACACTGTCTTCGGGATAGCTTCTGTTTCCAAACCTTTCACTGCTATTGCGGTGATGCAACTTGTAGAAGACGGCATTATAGACCTAGATGTGCCTATTGTAGAATATCTTCCCAATTTTAGCATACAGCCCTCGCCTACTTTAGGCGGCAATTATAGAAATATAACCTCAAGGATGCTGCTTACGCATACATCGGGCCTTCCGGTGCAATTTCATCTTGAAACTATATTTGATTATGATTATTTTTCACTAGATGAACATAGCCCCGAATTTATGAACTTATTTTTAGAAAATTTGGCGCAATATTATATGGAATTTCCCGAAGATGAGGTTTATAGCTATAGCAACAATGGATATGTTTTGCTGGGCATTTTGGTTGCGGCAATGACAGGGGATGACAATTTTTTTGATGATTTTGTGCGCTATACAAACGAGCATATTTTTGCGTCCGCAGGGATGGCTCGCTCCAGCTTTATCCTGGATGACAGCTTGATGCCGCATCTGGCCACACCATATGCAGATGCCAATACGCCTGAAGAGTATATCTTCCCCAATGGCTTGCCAACGGGCTCTATGGTTTCCACGGGCTATGATATGGCGCGCCTTATGCATATATTGCTTAACGATGACGGAGAATTGCTTGCACCCGGCACCATAAGCTTAATGATGCAACCTCACGATTTCGACTTTTCCGACGCAGGCCTCGAATATGGCCTCGGATTTGCACACTTTACAACCGAAAACGGATTTGTGGCTGTTGGCCATAATGGACAATGGCATCATTATAACGCGTATATGCTTTTTGATGTAGATAGCGGCTTGGGCGTTTTTGTTGCAAACAATAGCGTTACCGGCCTAGCGGCTTCAAATATTATGGCTTTTCAGCTATTGCAGGTTGCGGTAATGGAAAAAAGCGAGCAACAGTAACTTTAACATAAGGAGGACGATAAATGAGACGCGAAGATGATTTTCAAGCAAGGCGGGCCCATTTGGCTAATTTGACAGACGAACAGCTAAAAGACCGCTTTTGGGAGCTAACAGGGCAAGTGGTAGACCCCCTGCTTACGCTGGGTTACGAGCATACCACCCCGGCCATAGAACGCAGCGTGCTATTGCGCATGGGCTTTAGCTCTCTTGAGGTGAAGGACATTGTGCAGGGTGCCTTAGAACGCAGCCTTCTGGGCCATGGCGCGGGCAACATTGTGTACAAGCTATCAATGGCAAAAAACATGCCCATCCGCGAAACAGGGCTGGCCTTAGCCGAAGGGAGATATTGGGATGAGGCGGTTGCATTGTTTCCGAAAGGATGATTGCGATGAACAACGAAGAGAAAATTTTGAAAATACTGGAGCAAATACAGGGTGATATCGCTGGTGTGAAGAGTGATGTTGCTGATACTAAAAGCGACGTTGCAGGTACTAAGGGTGATATTGCTGGCATGAAGGGCGATATTGCAGGCCTAACACAAATCGTGGCCAAAATAGAAATAGAGCACGGCCAAAGCATCAAAGCTCTGCTTGATGGATACAAAATGGTCTACGAAATTGCCAGCCAAACCCGCGATGAGGTCTATAGTCTTAAAGGTGATATGAAGGACGTTAAGCTTGATATCTCTGATATTAAGCACGATTTGGCCGAAATGACGAAGGAGGAAGCCATATGAGCATAGAATTTAACCGAAACTTTATGAAATGCCCGTCTTTTAAGGAAGAAATGGCAAAAAGCGACCAGGCCCAAGGCATAGACCCACCGCCTGTAAACAAGGCCGCCATGGGCGGCACACGCATCACCCTACCCGCCTTTGATGGCATCGTTAAAAACGACTCTTATACAAATTTGCTGGATGTTCGTCGCTCTGTGCGGGTATATGACGATGCCACGCCGATGACGGCAGCCCAGCTGGCCTATATGCTTAGCACCGCCTTTTCCATACAAGAATTTCGCGGTGTGGGCAATTACGCCACCCTGCGCCCAGCGCCCAGCGGCGGCGCGCGCCATCCTTTTGAGGTTTACGTATGCGTGCAAAATGTTGAGGGTGTAGAGCCGGGGCTATATCACTATCTACCGGCGGAAAATGTAGGCGAAAAGACAGTAACGATAGAGCGTTTAGGCGATATTGCTGACTATAAGCCAACAATCACCGAGATGGTTGTTGGCCAAAAATGGGCCGAAAACGCATCTTGCTTGATGCTTATCACCTGCGTGCCCTACCGCGCAGAATGGCGTTATCGTGAAAACGCCCACCGGGTTGTGTTGATAGATCTTGGCCATGTAGGCCAAAATGTGATGCTGTCCGCAGCTGCCCTGGGCCTAGGCTCTTGCTGCCTTGCGGCCTATGATAATGCCAAATGCGATGAAGTTATCGGCTTAAACGGCTTTGATGAATATACAGTTTACGGCGTGACGGTTGGTGTGCCAAAATAAGGAGAAAATCATGAAAAAGCTATTGTCAGCAATGTTGACGTTGATGCTGGTCATGGGCATTTTCGCCCCCGTGGCCCTATATGCAAACGATGAGATAATCGTAACAATAGACGGCGTTGCTGTCCAATTTGACACGCCGCCGCAAATTATTGAAGACCGCACAATGGTGCCTATGAGGGCAATTTTTGAGGCATTGGGTGCAACTGTAGAATGGGATGGCGAAACACAGTCTATCACTGCCATCACGGCCCAAGGCGATGAAATCCATTTGATGGTTGGCAGCACGACAATTACTATCAATGGCGTGGCTGATTATATGGAAGTTGCGCCACAGCTTGTTGATGACCGTACGCTGGTTCCTGCGAGGTTTGTAGCACAGGCCATGGGCGCAAATGTAGTCTGGGATAACGATACAAGGACGGTTATCATCACAACTCACCGAGATCGCGTGGCCGGGTCTGTTATATCCGCAGGGTCTACGCAATCCTTTGCAATAGACCAATACGGCACCCTATGGGGCTGGGGCTATTATGACGGCGATAATTATTTCTTCGAATGGCCCATCCCTGTCACCTTTACAGAAAATGTTATCAGTGTTTCTGCCGGCAACGCCCACACGCTTTATCTCACCGAAGACGGCTATCCGTGGTATCTTGGCACCAGCTTTGTTGATCACGACTATGCAAACGAACAGCGTGACGATGATGCGGATTACGATATGGTTGTTGCCATTGCCGCGGGCGGCCACCACGGACTTATGCTATGCGAAAGCGGATTTGTATGGAGCTGGGGAGAAAATGCCTCTGGCCAGCTGGGCATCGGCACAAGGATTAACTATTATGCCAGCCGCCTTGTGGACATACCCGAGCCCGTGGTATATATTGCCGCCGGAGATGACTTTTCCTTTGCCATAACCGAAAGCGGCACATTGTGGGGCTGGGGCGCAAATGGTGTTGGAGAATTGGGTGACACAACAGACACAGACAGGCTAAGTCCCGTTGAAATAAAAGAAAATGTTGCTGCGGTTTCCGCGGGCCATGGCCACACAATGGCGATAACCACAGATGGCACGTTATGGACATGGGGCTTTAATATAGCAGGCCAATTGGGCGATGGCACAACGCGAAACCGCCATATGCCTGTAAGGGTTATGGAAGACGTTGTTGCTGTTTCTGCCGGCATTGCCCATTCCCTTGCCATTACTTCTGATGGCACCTTGTGGGCTTGGGGCAGCAGCTATTGGGGCCAATTGGGTGATGGCACAACAACATCCAGCCCTATCCCTATAGCGATAAAAGAAGATGTGGTTGCAATATCTGCCGGCCATCATCATTCCCTTGCTCTTACCGCCGACGGTACACTATGGGCCTGGGGCCGTAACAATCATGGCCAGCTTGGTGATGATTCTTACAGAGACCGCCATACCCCTACGCTTATTATGGGCGGCATGATGCTACCTTAATATAACTAAATTTGATGCAGGAGGAAAATAATGTCAACAAAAAAGTTGAATCCAGATGAAAGATTAAACATAGAAGAAATTTTGTCAAATTTGCAAAGCTATCGTCCGCGCCGCACAGGCTGGACGTGGCGCAAGCATGAGCCAAACCTAAAGATGGGCGGCTTTACGTACAAAGAAGCAACAAGCCCTCTGAAAGACAGTGTGCCGCTGCTAACGGCCCATAATTTTGGGGATATAGACCCACAGCCGATGCCTGTTATCACAACGGAGATAGCCAGCGGCCGCTTTGAGGACGATATACGCCGTATGCGCATGGCGGCCCATCATGGTGCGGACCATATTATGGTTATCCGTACCGCGGGGCAAAGCCATTTTGAGGGGCTTATTGAGGGCTCGCCTCAAGGCGTTGGCGGTGTGCCGGTAACGCGTAAGCAGGTACGGGCCCAGCGCAAAGCCCTGGACATGATAGAAGACGAAGTTGGCCGCCCTATAAATTTCCATTCGTATGTAAGCGGCGTGGCCGGGCCTGATATTGCCGTGATGTTTGCCGAAGAAGGCGTAAACGGCGTGCATCAGGACCCGCAATACAACGTCATTTACCGCAATATTAACATGGTGCGGTCCTTTGTGGATGCCTGCGAAAGCAAAAAGATTATCCAATGGGCGGGCCAGGCGCAAATTGACGGCGCACACAACGCCAATGCCACCGCCCGGGATGCCTGGAAGGTTATGCCGGAGCTTATGGTGCAGCACGCCATAAATTCCCTGTTTTCTCATAAAGTGGGCATACCCAAGGAAAATATTTGTCTTTCAACGGTGCCACCAACGTCAACCCCTGCGCCAAGCGTATCCATGGACTTGCCTTATGCCGTGGCCCTGCGGGACTTTTTCGAGGGCTATCGTATGCGCGCCCAGATGCACACAAAATACATTGAGGCCAGCACCCGGGAAGCCACTGTCACCCACGTTCTTAACATGTTTATCTCTAAACTTACCAGCGCTGATATACAAAGCACCATCACCCCTGACGAGGGGCGTAATGTGCCTTGGCATATCTACAATATCGAAGCTTGCGACACCGCGAAGCAAACCCTTTTGGCCCTTGACGGCATAAAGGATATGGTGCAGCTGGCCCCAGATGGCCCTCTGCGCGATGCCGCCCGCGAAATTAAAGAGCGTGCCGTGCTTTTTCTTGAAGAAATGATGGAAAAAGGCGGATATTTCGCCTCTGTTGAGGACGGCTTTTTCGTGGACAGCGGCAATTATCCAGAGCGTAACGGCGATGGCATTGCCCGCAAAATTGACGGCGGTGTGTCCGCTGATACCGTTATCAAGCGCGAAGCGGACTATTTCGCACCTGTTACCGCCCATTATGGCTACAACAATGTGGCGCAATATGACGCAAACGCCGCTAACAATCCGGCTAGCATCATAGGCGGCTGTACCTTTGAAGACCCTAATAAAATCATCTTCATTGACGAGCTTGACGATGACAATGTATACGAGCGCATGAAGCCCCTCACCGCCTACCATAGCGGCAAAGTGCTGCGCCCTGAAATGGAATGGATGGCTGATGGCACGGTGCTTGTAAACCTGATGTTTCCGGCCAGTGTGAAGGTGGCGGAAGCCGCGGCCCTTGTGGCGGCAAAACAGATGAACCTTGTTGACGCAGAAGTTATCCATCGCGAGATTTTGCACGGCGCCGAGGGCACCCGCATAGAGCTTAAAGGCAAGCTTAACATCGACATTGATGTGGCCAGCCTTGTCATCCCGCCGGAGCCTGATTTGCTTTCTGATGACGAAATTTTCGCGGCGATAGCTGCAAAGCCCATGACTGTGGTGTGCGGCACCATTGGCCAGGACGAGCACAGCGTGGGCCTTCGCGAAATTATCGACATAAAGCACGGCGGCATTGAAAAATACGGCATCAAGGTGCATTATCTTGGCACATCAGTGCCTGTGGAAAAACTTGTAAACGCAGCGGTAGAGCTTGACGCCCACGCTATCTTAGCCTCCGTCATCATCAGCCACGACGACATACATTACAAAAATATTGCTAACATAGACCAAATTGCCAAAGAAATGGGCGTGCGCGACAAGCTTATTTTTGCGGCAGGGGGCACGCAAATAACCCCGGATATCGCCACAGAACACGGCGCGGATGCGGGCTTTGGGCGCGGCACGAAAGGCAAGCATGTGGCCTCTTTCCTTGTGAAGGCCAGAGATGGGAAATAGCAATATGATTGAAACCAAAAGATTACACCTGCGCTTGCTTAACGCCCATCAGCTGCACCTTTGGGCCACAAATCTGCCAGCCTTAGAGCTTGAATTGTCCTGCGTTTGCCAATCCGACTTTCTGGAAGGCGAATTTGCCGACATTATAAAAATACAGGCCGAAAAGGTGGCTGGTGGCGCAGATGCTCTGTTTAACAGCTTTTGGATGATAATTCGCAAAGAAGACGCATCTGCCATAGGTTCTATGGCCTTTAAGGGCCCGCCTAATGCCGATAACGAGGTTGAAATTGGCTATGGGCTGTACGAAGTATACCAAGGCCACGGCTACGCAACCGAGGCCGTGCAAGCCTTATGCAGCTGGGCATTGCAACAAAATGTCGCCAAAAATGTGATAGCAGAAACAGAGCCGGGCAATACCAAATCGGAGCATGTTTTGCAGCGTTGCGGCTTTGTGAAGTACAAGGAAGATGAAAACGCCAATACCTGGTGGAAACTGCACTTGTAGGGGCGAACTGCGTTCGCCCGTTGAAAGGAGAATGCACAAATGGCAAAAGACCAAGTTTATGAAGCATTGCAAAAGTCCGAAGAAATGATGGACGCCAAGGGCATTATGGCCGCCACAGGCTTAGAGCGCGCCGAGGTTGATAAGGCCATCAAGGCCCTGCGCAAAGAAGAAAAGGTAGATTCGCCAAAGCGTTGCTTTTACGCTGCTGTGAAATAGCGTATGATTAGACATTTGGTTGAAGTAACTGTACAAAACGCCACCGCCCAGCAGTTTTATGATTTTATGATTGCCCCCACCAGCGCACGATACAGGGCCTGGTGGCCAGGCGAACATCTAGAATTTTACATCGTAAAACACGGCACAAAAAGCCATCTGGGCGATGTGGTGTTTATGGACGAATATCTTGGCGGCAAAGGCCGCCGTCTGACGGGCTATGCCGTTGTGGTTAAGGCAAAACGCCCCAACCATATAGTTTGGCAGATGAAAAAGGCAGGCCTGCGCTTGCCAATTTTCGTCAGTTTACGTTTAAAAGACACGCCGGGCGGCCTTATTGTAGCCCATGAGGTGCGCATCGGCTATCGCGGCCTTGGCAAAGCCCTCGACCCACTAATTAAGCTATATTTCAACAAGCCTTACCGGCAAGCCCTTGAAACCCATTGCAAAATAGAATGGCCAAAGCTGGCGCAATACCTTGCAAAGGAGTAAATCTCATGAAAGTTGACATCCTCGTGGCTGAAATAGGCTCTACCACTACAATTGTAAACGCATTTAATGTTGCAGACGACAACGCTTCCTTTATCGGCGGCGGTGCTGCACCCACCAGTGTCTTGCAAGGCGATGTGCAAATAGGCCTTACCGCCGCTGTGGCGGATTTATCCCGCTGCTTGTCTGTCGACAATGTGGATCATAACCACTTCCTCGCCACATCCAGCGCAGCCGGCGGCCTGCGCATGACAATCCACGGCCTTATTTACGACATGACGGTGAAGGCCGGCAAAGAAGCCGCCTTGGGTGCCGGTGCCAACATACATCTGGCCACAGCGGGCAAGCTTACAGCCCAGGATTTGACAGAGATTGACGCAGTTGCCCCAAACCTAATTTTGCTGGCCGGCGGCACGGATTACGGCGACAGAGAAACCGCCCTAAACAATGCCGACATGCTTTGCCGCCTTGAAAGCAAGGCCCCTGTAATATATTGCGGCAATGTGCAAAACCAGCCCGCTATCAAGCTGATGTTTACAAAAGCCGGACGACAGCTATACATCACGGAAAATGTCTATCCCCGCTTGGATGAGCTTAATATCGAGCCCGTCCGCGCCCTGATACACCGCGCTTTTGAGGACCATATCACCGAAGCCCCGGGCATGGCGGGCATCCGTGACACCGTGGGCGGCACCATCATGCCCACGCCGGGGGCCGTTATGGCCGCCGCGCGCCTGTTGCACGAAGAAATTGGAGACCTGCTGGTGGTTGACGTGGGCGGTGCCACAACGGATGTACATTCTGTCACGGAAGGCAGCGAGGAAATTGCCATGCTGCAAATTTCGCCGGAGCCTATGGCAAAGCGCACCGTAGAAGGCGATCTTGGCATGTACGTAAACGCCCGAAACCTGGCCGAAATGGTGGGTTTGGACAAACTTTCAGCAGAAATTGGCATGGACGCGCTGCCAATTTTTGACAACTATCTGCCTGTGCCGCAAAGTGAGGAGCAACTTGCCCTAACCACCCGCCTGGCCTACCACGCGGCATCAATAGCCATTATCCGCCATTGCGGCACCCTTCGGCACACCTACGGGGCATCAGGCCGCCAAACCCACGCCGTGGGCAAGGATTTAACAGCCGTGCGGCACCTGGTTGCCACAGGCGGTGCCCTAACGCGGCTGCCGGGCCGCCGTGATGTGCTGCAATCTCTCTGCAATCTAAACGCCAGCGGCGCCATGCTTTACCCAAAACCGGGCAGCATAGGCATCTTAGAAGACAGTCGCTACATAATGGCATCCATCGGCGTACTGTCGCGGGATTTTCCTGATGTAGCAAAAGCCTTGCTGCGCAAATATGTAAACAAGGAAGGTTAACCATGAGGAAATTTTTGCTGATAATAACCGCTTTGACAATTCTCTTTTTGGCCGTAGCCTGCACTCAAGAATCAGCCGTCCCTGCGGAGGTGCCCCCTCAAATTGAGGAAATCCTAGAAGAAGTGGTTGAAGTGCCTCTGCTCGAAGAGGATGAAATGCAAATTGAAGAAATCTCAACAAACCTTCCCAATGTCTTCGCTCAACCTTACATAAGCGTTTTTGGCCGCCAAGCCGCTGAGGACTTCCTCGCCCAATTTCTAAGCATTTTTAGCTTTAGCGACGATGCGGACGCTGGCGCGCTTATCACCATAGATTGGTATCAACACGTTTTTCTTAACCGCGCCGGAGACATAATAGAAATAGGCGACATACCGTTTTTGTGGACGGATGGCCG
The DNA here is from genome assembly GCA_009781625.1 of Defluviitaleaceae bacterium. Taxonomy (GTDB): domain Bacteria; phylum Bacillota; class Clostridia; order Lachnospirales; family WRAX01; genus WRBK01. The sequence goes on from WQVI01000007.1 coordinate 13,378, forward strand.
CGCAACCAGGTTTCAGCTATATAGCTTCGATGATAGCGGCATCCCCTATATAATTATCTGGTCTCATCCTTTTAACCACGGCGGCTTTGGCGCAACGCTTCACCAATTTATTGATGGAGAATTTGTGCCCATATACACCTTCGGTGATTGGTTTAACTTTTTCCATGACAAGCATGGCCGCATAATTGTGAGCTTTAGTGATGATTATACCGGCGTGCATGGAGATTATTATATGGACATAGAAGATGGCGACGTGACTTTTGAGCCGCTTCCTATCGGTGCCGACATTGCCATTGCGCCCATCCTGCCATTAAGCGATTTGGAAGATGAAATTACTGCATCAATTATGGAAAGACTGGGTTTGATACAACCGGAAAGCAGCCTTGGCCGCCAAGCCGCCGAAAATTTTGTGTACGACCTGACAAGGGCATTTGACGTCGGTTGGGACTTTGACGCGAGAGTTCGCTTTGGCCTTGACGACTATTTCCTTATGGAGATATTTGGCTGGCATGACGCGCAAGGCCGCTTTCCTCACACTTTCGGCTTTATCCCGGAAGGCTTCGCCTTTGGAGACCGCGCAACCCCTTTCGCAATTGTAATTGACAGTTTTGAGATTGTGATGTATGATTTAGATGGCAGCGGTATTCTTGATATATTGGTCCACTATAGCCATGAATATTGGCCGTCTGTTAATATGCTGTATAGATTTATGGACGGTGCTTATGTGCCGATTCTTAGCTCCAGGTTTCCCCTTAATTTTTTCCATGATGAGCAGGGACGCATCGTGCTGTTTTTCAACTACTCATTAGGCCCAGGTGCTGCAAGTGCCCATGGATACTATTATATGGACTTTGCAGACGATGGCCCGGCCGTTGAAGTTATCATAAATTCAGGCATTGATTTTGCGGCATGGCTTGAGCATCATGAGGCTACACAATTTTTGGACGAATTTTATGTCTTCGGCACGGATATTGCAATCACGCGTATACCGCGGTTATACGATGCCGAAGCTGAAATAATAACATCAGTAAATGAAAGGCTAGGTGTAACACAATGAATCCGAAATTAATTGTAGATTTAAAAAAGCTGGCCCATAACGGGCAATTTTTAGCAGATTTATGCGCAAAGCATAACATATCTGTTGCGGCGGTAACGAAGGTTTTTTGCGCGGACGGCCGCATGGTGGAAGCATTGGCAGCCTTGCCCATCAGCTTCATGGCCGACAGCCGCATTGAAAACATCGCTTCCTACCCTGCCGGCATTTCGCAAAAAACCATGCTTTTGCGCTTGCCCCAGCCATCTTTGGCCCATGAGGTTGTCGCAAGCTGCGATATCTCGCTAAATTCTGAGATGATAACGCTGCAAAAGCTGGCGCGGGCTGCCAAGGCGAAGGGCAAAACCCACGGCATCATCCTGATGGTAGACCTTGGAGACCTTCGCGAAGGCATCTTCCACGATGCCGCCGATAAAATTTATGAGGCTGTGGAATTTGTGCTGTCCCAAGAAAGCCTCACCCTGGAAGGCTTTGGCACAAACCTAACATGCTATGGCGCAGTTTTACCAACTGTTAATAATTTGACAATGTTATCAGATTTGTGTTATGATATTTCCAGCAAATATGATATTGAGATACCAATAATTTCCGGCGGCAATTCCAGCAGCCTTTATCTGCTGGAAAAGGGCGAAATGCCACCCGCCATCAACAATTTGCGCCTTGGCGAAGCCATTGCCTGCGGCAAAGAAACGGCCTTTGGCCAGCCTTTTGTCGGCCTTGAAACCGATGTGATTGTGCTTGAAGCCGAAATTATCGAAATTGCGGATAAACCAAGCCATCCTCAGGGGGAAATAAATATCAACGCCTTTGGCGAAAAGATGACCTTTGAGGACAAGGGCATACGCAAGCGCGCCATTTTGGCCGTTGGGCGGCAGGATGTGGATTGCGGCGGGTTGACGCCGCTGACGAAAGGCGTAGAAATTGTAGGTGCCAGCAGCGACCATCTCATCGTGGACATCACCGACGCATCACCCCTCGCCATAGGCGATTGCCTTCAATTTTCCCTGTCCTACGGCGCAATTCTAGCAGGCTTTACCAGCAAATACGTAACAAAAACCTATAAAGGATAATTACGCAAATGTTTCTTGCATATCAAAACTTGGTGATACGCAATGCCACGGAAGGCGATGCCCAGCAGCTTTGCACATGGTGGAATGACGGCAAAATTATGGCCCATGCAGGATATTATAACGGCCTCGGCATTACTACGGAGCAAGCCGCAAAAAGTTTTGCCGAGGATGATGAAAAGAGCCGCCGCCATGTTATAGAATATGACGACAAGCCCATAGGAGAGATGAATTACCGCACCCCCGAAGATAAAGTGGCAAGAATTGGCATAAAAATATGCGATTTTGCCGTGCAGGAAAAAGGGCTTGGCACAATCCTGCTAACAATCTTCATTGACGCCCTCTTTAGCCATTATGGCTACGAAAAAAACCGGGACAGCCCCAGTCTTCCGTACATTACGAAATGACCAAAACTGATTGGACAAATTCGGCAATAATCAAACTAAAATATAGAAAGGATTGACAAAACAATGAAAGTAGGAACCGTAAAGGAAATTAAGAAGAATGAAAACCGCGTAGGCCTTACGCCCAGCAATGTGAAGGACTATGTGGCCAATGGCCATGAGGTTTTCGTACAGGCCGGCGCAGGCCTTGGGTCTTATCTGACAGATGAGGAATATGTGGCCGCCGGTGCCACCATCTTGCCCACAGCTGCCGATGTATGGGGCACCGCCGACATGATTGTGAAGGTAAAAGAGCCCTTAGCTGATGAATACGACCTTATGCGCGAAGGCCAAATTATCTATACATATCTGCATTTGGCCGCAGACCGCCCGCTAACAGAAGCCCTGATGGCTAAAAAGACCAAAGCCGTAGCCTATGAAACCATCTACGACAAAAACGGCGGCTTGCCGCTGCTAAAGCCAATGAGCGAAGTTGCCGGCAAACTTTCCGTACAAGCCGGTGCCCGCGCCCTTGAAAAAATTATGGGCGGCCGCGGCGTGTTGCTGGGCGGCGTGCCCGGCGTATCCAAAGGCAAAGTTGTTATCATTGGCGGCGGCGTGGTTGGCACATCCGCAATGAAAATTGCCCTCGGCATGGGTGCTGACGTAACCATCCTTGACAGAAGCTTCGACCGCCTAACTTATCTGGATGACATCTACGCAAGCCAGGGCCTAAAAACCTTATATTCAACCGCTTACAACATCGAAGAATCCATTAAAGATGCAGACCTCGTTATCGGCGCCGTCCTCATCCCGGGTGCTGCTGCACCAAAGCTTGTAAAGCGCGAGCATCTGAAGATGTTGTAGCCGGGCAGCGTTATCGTTGACGTGGCTGTGGACCAAGGCGGTTGCTTTGAAACCACAAAGGTTACATACCACGACGACCCTGTTTTCGTGGTTGACGGCGTTGTGCATTATTGCGTGGCCAACATGCCGGGTGCCGTAAGCTCTACATCCACCTTCGCCCTAACAAACGCCACCCTCTCCTATGGCCTGAAAATTGCAAACATGGGCCTAGAAGCTGCCGTAAAATCTGACGATTGCCTGCTTCCAGGCGTAAATTGCTACGGCGGCAAACTAACCTGCAAAGAAGTTGCAGATTTCTTTGAAATGGAATATACCGATTTGCGCACCATGCTATAAAATTGCAAACATATCAAAAAAAGTCCACCTATCACAGGTGGACTTTTTTGATTTATAGCAATTCCCTTAAAAAATTAGCTTGACAAAAATAGAAATACGTAATACTATTAGTGTATTGGAGTATATCAATAGTTGTTTTTGGATAATACTCCAAGAAAAAATAAAATCAAAAGGAGAGATTAAAATGTGTACATCAAAACAAAAGAGAAGTGGGTTTGCAATGCGGTTTTTCATGGTTTTGTTTGCCTTCATTCTGGCACAGACAATTTTTGCCCAAAGCCTTTTGGCTACAGAGCAAGAAGAAAGTTATGCTACATATGGTCATGAATATCTTCTTCAAGAACAACCAGAAGAATGGCTGGTATCTGAGGAACCCTCTTACAACCTAGACGAAATTCCTCATTACACCACAGATGAAATAATGGCCATGATGTCAACATCCATCCAGCCTCTTAACAGCCAAATTATTATTACAGAATTTGGCCGGACATTTCTCGTGCTTTGGCAAAGCGATTGGTATGGCGCTATTGACAACCTGCCATGGATAGATGCCATATTATTTATGGATATAGGCTTCCTTCCTGTGCCAAACCTAACGCTGCACGATGGAATTACCATACCTTCAGGCCATCATATAACAATTGTTGGCAATGGCGGTAGCATTACGTTGCCACAACAGCTTCCATCTGAAGCTTTATTCACATTAGAGCATTATGCCAGCCTTACCATAACGGATCTTACCATAATAGGTCCTAGTTTTTGGAATGCTAATACTGCCTTTTATTTGCAGGATGGCAGCATGGCTGAAATCTCTAATGTACGTGTAGACGGGGTTGAAACAGGCGTTGTGTTGGGCAGTCAGTGGTCATGGGGACATCCTCAGGCAGAATTTGTGATGACAAACAACAGCCTGATAAGCAATGTTTCCAATGTTGTACGAAATAACGGCGTATTTGTTATGTATGACAGCAGATTGATAGGAAATCATTGGGTTGACCTTGGCGGACACCATTCTCTGTTCTTCCTTAACCATGGGTCTATTATTGACGGCCACGTAGTCGTAAACCAAGGCCCAAGCGGTGTATTTTTTAATGGCGGGGAATTAACCCACAGAACGCTGCACATAAATGCACATGATCAGATATCTATCAACAATCCATGGATTGTTCAGCGTCAGCACCCTAGGCTTCAAGATTTTATGAACTTTCCCCAACATTTTATAGATGTTGATTTTGTGATAGAAGGATGGGGAACTGTTTATATACAAGGCTATATTAACGGCCATGTAGATGTACATGGCGGAAATGTTATTTTTGAGGGAAATCACCTTTTAGGAGCATCTGTGCATCACGTGTCAATATTCTACAATCATGGCAATGTAAGCATGGCTAATATATATGGAGGCATTTTTCATAATTACGGATCTACTATTAATGCCTTCTTAAACGGCGGCTTTTTCAGAAATCAAGGTTTTGTTGGCCACATGGTTAATATTCATGATGGCGTCTTCTATAATTATGGCCACATTGCTGGCCCTATTGAAATATGGCATGGATCACTTTACCACAATGGGGGCGAAATAAACAATTGGTCATGGTGGAGCGGTCAGCCTGCTTCTATCACAATTCATCACGGCGGCGAGGCTTTCATAAGCGCACCTATCAATTATAACCATTCCGGCCAGCCGGTTGTTTTAATTAATGGCGGCAGGCTGCATCTTTTGGACGGTGGGTCTATTAATGCCTGGGACGGAACGGCAATAGCCATGTCTACAAGCATGTTGGGCGAGCTAATAATGCAAGGCGGAACATTTTTTGGCCGATTAATTTTTGTATAGCTTCATGCATCAACTGCCGGTGTTGATGCTGTATGGCAATTTATAGCTTTTTAACTTAAAAAAATCGCCATGGAAGATGCTTCCATGGCGATTTTGCAGGTTATTGCGATTGTCTTAACGGGCTGATAAAAATTTGGTCTAGGGTAAAGCCTGTTTTGCGGCGTATTACGTCCTCAATTTGGGCAATTTCTTGGTCTGTTAGCTGTGGGGTGTCCACTACAACGTCTACAGAATTGTCGCCTATGCGCACATACACTTCTGTAAAGCCTTTGGCCTCTATCAGGGCCTCGGCGGCTGTTTCGCGCTCTATACGGGTCTGAATTTCCAAAAGCTGCTCTGCTGTTACTGCCCTTTGCTCTTGGGCAATATTTGTGTTGTTTATCATCTCTGTCAGAGATTCCATCTGGCTAGAGCGAGCTTGCTCTCTGTTTAGCTTGGCTTGTATGAAGAAAGATGTGTCGTTTGCGCTGTTAACAAATACGGCTGCGCCGGCTTCGGTTGCCATTTGCATGGTGGCAATGGCGGGGTCGTGGGTAAAATCTAGGTTGCCGGCTTCATCCAGGGTGGTGTTTACCACAGCCACCTCTTGTCCCAGGGTGTCATCCATTATAAGCGCCATAATTTCGTCGGTGCCTGTTAGGGCAAAATTTCCTTCAACGGCGCTTGTATTATCCATAAAATTAAGATATCCCGCCACGGCTATCATCACCACCAGGGCAGATATAATTACATGGTTTCTTTTAACGGTGAAATTGGGCTTTCTCCTATTTAGCATAATATTCCTCCTTAAATATTCATCGCATTTCTAAAACTTGGATTCTGTGGGGTGCAACACCTAGCACGGCCTGGGCGGCTCGCGTTAGCGCGTCCACAACGGCGATGTCTCCGGCGCCTTGGGCCACAATGATGATGCCCTCTATATCGGGGCTTATCTCTTGTAGCATAAGGGGGGCCTCGCTGCCATCGCTTCGCCTTACCATCACATATGTAATGGAAGAATTTACCGAATGTATGCTTCGCACCCCTCCTTCGCCGTCATCTTCCGTGGTGGCGGCTACATTTTCTTGGCTATTTTGGGCAAAGACGTTGGTGCTGTTACCTACCGTCAGCATTACGCGCACATTGCCTGCGCCCGCCACAAGGCTTAAAATTTCTTCAAGCTGCTGTGTTAGGTATGACGAAAAAGTTGCTGCTTCTGCTAATGGGCTTGCCTCTTCGGCATGTGCAATATCAAAGCTTTGCATCGGCAGGCTTTCGCTGGCCAAAGGCATTATATTGATGCCGCCGCCTGTGCTTGCAAGATATGCACTTGCAACAAGCAAAATAACACCAACCACAAGCATTAGCACAAGACTTTGTACACCTTTTTTGCCCTTTTTCTCGAAAAAGTTTTTTAAAAATTCTGGCATATTGTCACCTCTTTAGTGTCTATGAAATCTCGAAATGTACATACTACTGCTTAATTATATATATATTGTCCTCTGACAGGTTATAGAAGTCCGAGATTATATTTTTGAGGGAGATAATTCGGGGAGATTCTGCAATTTCGGCCTGGGTTGCTTCGCCACGGGTGTTTATGCCAATGCCAATGCGCACGGGGTCTATGCGGATAAAGCTTGGGGGCATCTCGTCCTCACTTATGGTGACATACATCGAAAGTATTTCGCCGAAGCTGTCCTGGGTGTCAATGGAAAATTCTGCATGATGCAGGGTGAAGCCGTGGTTTTCAACAATGCGCGTCAATTGCTCTGTTAGAGATTGGGTATATGTAGCCAAAATTGCATCAATTTGCGCCTGGCCCGCGTCATCAATGCGCTGAGCCATCACTGCCCTGTCGTATTGCAGCGCGGCATCTGAAAAAAAGTCCCCACTGCCGCCGCCAATGGTAGTGATAATGCCCACCAAGGGCGTCGTTATCACAAAAATTAAGATAATGCCCAGCACAAGGTTGATATAAGGCTCGTATTTATTGCTGGGCAATATTATGTTGATAAAGCTTGTGAAGATGAGAAAAACAGCTAGGTTTCGTATGTATTCGGATATCATTTGCATGGGATGGTCTCCTTTTAAAACGAAAACGACGCCAAAGTAATAAGCACAATAAAAATAAACAAAAACGCCGCCAGCACACATACACCCAGCACCAGCGCGGCATAGCCGCCCATAACGTCGATGGCTTCGATGATGCGCTCGTCACAAATTGGGGCCAAAAGCGCCGCAGAAAGCTTGTATACCGCCACAAAAGCCGCAATTTGTATAATTGGCACGATGCTTATGCCGACAACGGCCACCAACAGCGCCGAGGAAACCGCGCCGCGCAAGGCGGTAGAATAATATAGCGCAGTGTCAATGGCACCTGACAGAGCCTGCCCAACAACGGGCACCGCCGAAACCGCCGTCCGCGTGCCCCTGATAGCAATGCTGTTGATTATTGGCGTGGCGATGCGCTGAAAGCTAAGTACCGCCACAAAAATAACCGCGATGGACTTTAGGCCAAAGCTAATACCCTTTTGCATTATCTCAGAAAGTTTGTCCAGGGTCTCTTTTTCGGACAGATAGCTGACAAGCGAAACTGTGGCGGCGAAAATAAGGATGGGCACCATCAGCCTGTCGATAAAAACCGTGAGGAAAGTAGCGGCAAACAGTAAAATGGGCGCGAAAGCCCCCGCCGAGGCAACATAGCCCCCGGAAGCCACAAGGCCGATGATAATGGGCGTGCTGCCCATCAATAGCGTAATAATATTGCCCACCATATCCGTCATTATGTGCAACGCCACCGAAAAAGTTTGGAAAAGCAACACCATTATAAGCACATAGCATATATAAAAGCCCAGCTTGCTTATGCCGCTGTTTTGGAAGGAAGCTGTCATGGCCTTAAAAAATGCCGAAAGCACAGCAATTATCAGCATATGGCGCAGAAGATAAAACAGGGACGACACTTCCGTGAAAAGCCCCGTCAATATCCAGTTGAAGATGTTTCCCATGGAAAGGTCAAGCTCGCCACGCAGGGCGGCTAAGGCAATTTCTGTAAGGGTGACGGCCTCGCCGGGGAAGCTGTGGCTTATTATAAGGTCTATTTCATTAAGGCCAAGGCCGTGAAGCTGCTCGTATAAAGGATCCATTTTGCACCATCTTTCTTTTGTGAATTAGCAGGGACGAAGGTACGCAGAGTGTCGGAAATATCGACTGCAAATATGCGTTTTCGTTAGTGGGAACAGGCCCTAGCGTTGCTGGATTGCTTCGGCCTTGTGCTGTGCTGACTTTTCAACTATCTTTGGCCTCGCAATGACGATTGAACTGTCACGGACTTCCGGTAACAACGTAATGCCTAGCTGTCATTAGGCCTACAACAAAACCACCCACCCACTTGTAGGGGCGGCTTATAGCCGCCCGTTTATCCTACAGACGTACCACCTTTTCAATGTATTATGTCACTGCATATGCGGGCGGCTACAAGCCGCCCCTACGCATATGTACTACACGGCGCACTGTAAAGCAAAACCTTAATACTAATGTAGGGGCGGCTTACAGCCGCCCGCTTATTGAAAGACATCTATACGCTACGACATTCGCGGCATTTCATTAACGGGCGGCTACAAGCCGCCCCTACGGATGGCTGCGGGCCACAAATTCTACGGAATTATCATCACAACCTGCTCTACCAGCGAAATGATAACCGGGGCCGCAACCCCCATAATAAGCACTTTACCCGCCAGGGCCACTTTAGCCGCTATGGCCCCCTCGCCCGCATCCTGGCAAATTTGCGCGGCAAATTCCGCGATATAGGCAATGCCGATAATTCTCACCACAACCATTATGTATTCCTGCCCGCTGGATAGGTAGGTCGTTATGATGTCTATCAGGGACACGAGGCCGGCCAACTGGGGCACGATAAGCAAAAAAATTAACAAAGCCACGGCCAGGCTTACTAGGATGGCAAACAGCGGCGTGTCGCGCTTTAGCATCATCGCCAGCACCATGCCAATTATCCCAACGGCCGCAATTTGGAAGATGTCCACGCCGCCACCCCCTTAAAGCTGAAAGAGGTTTTGCACAGCCCCAAAAAAGTCGCTGATATAGCCAATTATCCAAAAAAGCACGACGATAAGCCCCGCCAGTGTTGTGATGGTGGCTTGGTCGTCACGGCCGGCGCCTTTTAGCACCTGGTTTAGCACCGCCACCAAAATGCCCACCGCCGCTATTTGAAATACAACAGTAATATCCATAATTTTCCTCCTGTGTATATTTTCATAACAAAACCACCGTTATCAGTACGCCGCCCAATATGCCCAGCCGCCTGTACATCTTGCCTTCTTTCGCGTTTTGGTCGTTTACACGGGCCAAAATATCATCAATGGCAATTATCGCCATGTCAATTGCCTTTATCTGCACTTCCGAATCTATGCTGCCAAGAGATTTTCCAAGGTTGCAAACAACTTGCAAATCTTCTTTAGCCAGATGGTTGTTTTTAAGCTCTTTTAGGCCTACATTCCATGCGTCATCCAAACTAATTTTCTCCTCAACTCTTCGCGAAAGTGACATATAGAAATCTGCAAGGCTATCCCCTGCCCTTTGCGATACATTTGCAAAGGCCTGCGGCAAGGCGTATGCCGCAAATTCTATTTCAGACTTTAATAACAAAAGCGATTGTTTAAATTCTGCCAGATGCCTTGCGCGCACAACGCCCCTGTAGCCCATATAAAGCCCCAAAAGCCCACAAGATGCGCATATCAATATGCCGCCCAAAATTCTAATCATCATGGCAAATTTGCACCCCTCTTTCGTTGTAAATACCGCAGACACTGCCTACTTTGGGCTTGTCCGTCAGGAAAATATATCTCTCGAAAATACTATTCGTAAAAAGCGGTGTCAGCGTGGGGCGGCGGCGCAAATCTGTCATATTTTTGCCATGGACGGTGCAAATAACCGCCACGCCGCAGCTTGCCATGTTTTCGATGGCCGCCACATCCTCAATGCTGCCAATTTCATCCACCGCAACCACCTGCGGTGACAGCGCGCGCAACGCCAGCATCATCCCCACCGCCTTGGGCGCGGCATCCAGCACATCCGTCCTTGGCCCAAGGTTGTTTTGCGGCACGCCCATATGGCACCCGCCTATCTCGCTGCGCTCGTCCACCACGGCCACATTGTGGCCCCTAAGAGACAGTTGCCGCACCACATCCCGCAGCAGCGTGGTTTTGCCGCACCCCGGCGGCGACACAATGATGGTGTTGCGCACATAGTCACCGCAAATTGCGGACAAAACCGCATCCGCCGCGCCAATAACCTCTCGCGCAACCCTGATGGTAAGGCCGCTGATGTGCTTTATGGTCTTGATGCGGCCTTCTTCCACCGTCACCCTGCCCGCGATGCCCACCCTATGGCCCCCTGCAATGGTGATAAAGCCGTTTTTTATCTCAGCATCATATGCGTAAAGAGAATGATTGGACAGCTTGGCCAACATGGCGGCGATGTGAGCCGCCGTGGGCCGAAAGGCGGCCCTTTGCCCAAGAAAAAACTCGCCCATGTCATTGCGGGCGACAAGGGGCTGGCCCTGCCTTATGCGTATCTCGCAGGCCCAGGCTAAAAGGCCGGCATCACAGCACGCGAAAGCCTCTTTAAGCTCGTCCGTTGTGTTTTCAATTAAAATGGATTGTATGTTCATCCCATTCATCCTTTGCGTGAAATTGAAGAAATTAGCATCCTATGCACACCATACCATGGATTGCTTCGACCTTGAACTGTTTTGGAAGTCCGCAATAGTTCAAATGTCATTGCGAGGCCAGCGGTAGTCGAATTATGATACAGTACAAGGCCGAAGCAATCCAGTTGGCCGATGTGTATGGATTTTGATGTTGATGTAGGCTGGATTGCTTCGACCTTGAACTGTATTGGTTTTTTGACCCGACGTTGGCCTCGCAATCGTCAATACAGTTGAACGGTTACGTTGTTGTCGGAAGTCCGCGATAGTTCAATTGTCATTGCGAGGCCAACAGCAGTTGAATTATGATACAGCACAAGGCCGAAGCAATCCAGCTAACCAATTCTTGGTTTGTGTTATGCGCCGCTATAGCAATTTTAAAGTTAAATTGCTATACATTCCCATACGCCTGTCCATAAAATCACTTTCTACACCCTATGTGCTGCACTGGCAAAATATTACTATATTTCAAATTTGTTTCGTGGATTGTCTTTTGAGGCAAACTCTGGTATAATTACTAGATATGTGTACTTTCACAAGGTAATTTAGGAGGACAATATATGAAGAAAAAAATGTACATCTTGGGCATTGGCCTGGCATTTTTGGCAGGCGGCCTGATATTTGGCGGCAACCCCCTTAGCGCAAACCCCGGCGGCACAGAAGACCCTTTGGTAACCCAAAGCTACGTAGACATGCGCATTAATCAGCTTTTGCAACAGGGCGTTGGACAGCAGGTTAACACAGATGCCATAATCAATGAAATTCTAAATGATATTACGGGCTTTTTCGGGAACGAAATGTCCTTTTCTCCCGTCCATGTAAATGCGGGGCAAATTGTCCTTGCGGGGGAAGGCACCGAGGTTATTTTACGCAGCGGTACGGCCACGGCCCATGTGCCCGGGCCCGACGGCATTGTAAACGCAAGCGCCGGCCTGGATTTGGACCATGGCCACCCCATTTCCCGCAACCATTTGATGATAATTCCCCGGGAAGATGGCCGCGGCATACGGGCTACGACGGATGCGTGGTTTATAATACGTGGAAACTTTACGATAGTGACACAATAGACCTGTTCGGAAACTGCTTCACACAATTTCTTCTGGCACACGCTTCTCGCAATTTTTGCCCAAAAACGGGGCAAAAACCGCTGCCAGCTATCATGCCAAGAAATTGGTTCAGCAAGGTTTCCGAACAGGTCTAATAGCTAAACCAAGGAGATGAATTATGAAAAGAAGATTGTTTAAGGGCGCACTGGCCGCCGTTTTGGCCGCCGGCTTCGCCCTCTCGCCCATACATATAACAGAATTACAGGCAGCACCCACCGTGTTTCACGAAAGGCTTCAAACCCAGGCAATAACATTGGATACATATTTGCATAGGGTATTGCGCATGACATCTTCCGGGGTGGTGGATATTTCCGTGCTGGAAATGCCCCTGGACAACCCTCTTTTGGATGTGTCCGTCTTTAATTCTAATGAAGAATTTGGCCTGCGCCAGCCTACAACAACGCTACTTGGCGATAATGGCGCGATTGCCGGCATAAATGGCGACTTTTTCGGCCTTTCCGGCAGACATTCCGTGTCCTTGGGCCTTGAGATGATAGGCGGCCAAATGTCCATACAGGGCGGCGTAAACCGCTATGGCAACAATTCTGCATCTCTTTTGATGGGCGATGCCGGCGCATTTATAGATTATGTGCGCCCCAATGTAAATCTTCATCTTAACGGCGAAAACATTTTCAGCGTAGGCCTTGTTAACATGGTGACAAACCTGGCTTGGCCTTCCTTCCTTACATATGGATACATCACATCCACGGCCAGCATTGACGCCCGCCTTGGGCGCAGCTACAAGCTGCTGGTAGAAGATGGCAGGATAACCGCCATCACCCATTACACCGTCAATGTGCCCCAAAACGGTTTTGTTGTCATCATGAATACCGAGACATTTTACGAAAATGAAGACTTGTTTTACCGCGGCCAGGCGGCAGAAATGATTGTTACCGCCAATGTTAACCTAGCCGCCATTGATATGGCCATTTCGGGCACAAACCGCATCTTAAACAACGGCCAGGTTACAGATGCCGCCCAAGCCGTCCGTGAAAGACAGCCCCGCACCCTTCTGGGCCTTAATGAAGCCCGCGACCGCCTTATTTTAATGACAATTGACGGCCGAGGCCGCTCTATCGGCGCTTCCCTGCCCGAGGCTGCTACATATATGCGCCAATTTGGTGCCCATTACGCCATAAACCTTGATGGCGGCGGCTCTACCACCATGGCGGCTACGGTGCCGGGGGGCACCCTTTCCCTGGTTAACACCCCGTCGGATGGGTCGCAGCGCGCTGTTATCAACGCCATCGGCCTTGTTAACAATTCTGTCATGGGGCCCGTAACATCCCTGCGCATAAATGTGCCGCAAAATATTGCAGTAGGCATGACAACACCCCTGCAAGTCTTTGGCTATGACGACTTTCTAAACCGCGTCACAATGCCTCTTAATGAGCTTGCTTTCACCATCGCCAACGGCAGCATTGTAGACGGCAGCATTATCCCGCAAAATGCCGGAGAGGTTATAATTACCGCCTCTCATGGGGAAAACTATATACAACAGCAATTTAATGCCATACAGGTTGCGGAAATTGTGCCATCGGTGCAGACGCTTACAGAAACTGCCAGCGTCACCTTCCGCGGCTATGATAATTTGGGGCATTCTGTGCAGCTAAGTGCGGCGCAGCTTTCTTTTGAAGTGTTCCCTCAATCATTAGGCACTTTTGCAGCTGGACAATTTACATCGGCGGGACCCGGCATTGGCTGGGCAAGGGCATTTACGCCAACGGCCTCGGTCTTTATCCCCATCAATGTCTACCGCGAAAGCCGCCAGATAAACGCCTTGGAAAACGCGCGCATCGCTTACACTTTTGCCCAAAGCGACAATTTGCAGTCTGCTCATATGGACCTGCTGGACCCGCCCCATTTAAACGCCGTGGGCTATCGCCTTACCGTGTATGGCAATAATAGCGGACATGCCCTGTTAGGCAGGGTTTTGGATAACGAGGGCCTTGCCCATTATATTGAATTTTCAGACAATATCAATTTCACCGGAAATCGTAATCTAACGGCCCAAGTGCCAGCCGAGGCCGCGCACCCCGTGCGACTTTTGCGCCTTTATGTTGTGTCAGAAACCGAAGAAGAAAGCGCGGCATACGAGCTTGCTATCAGCAATTTGCGCGTATATGAGCTGATGGAAGGCGAGCCTGCAACAACGCCCGCCAGCACAATTGCCAGAGACCCGCTGCATCCGCAAACCCTGGCAGAGCGCACGCCATACGGCCATGACATAACCTTCATGGGCCCGATGGCCTTTACGGGAGACCGCACGCCATATTTCTGGGAAACCAACCGTAACGCCGCAATTGCCGGGCTTGCGCGGGATTCTGCCATCGCCTTCTACGGCGGCCCCGGCGATATCAGGGCAGATTTGGACATCCCAACCCATCTGCTTACCAATAGCTTTGCTTCAACGGAAATAAATAACATCGCCTACATACGCATGTTTGCCCGCAACAGCGGTTTCACAGCCGCAAACGGCTACCAATGGGGCCATTTGCAAAGAGATTTGGCAAATAGTTCCAAGGAAAATATCGTTATACATACAGGTGTGTCGCCTCTAGAATTTACCAATTGGTTTGAAAGAGACATTTTCCACGATATAGTGGCAGAACAAGCCGCCGCAGGGCGCAATGTCTTCGTCATTTCCAATGGCGGAAACCACACAACCGCAGAGCTTCGCGACGGTGTGCGCTATATCAACCTGGCCTCGCTTTTCATAGGCCCATACCGCAATGACGACTTTGCCGTGCTGCGCTTCCGTTTCGACCAAGGCGGCCTACAATACACATTAGAAAGAATTTTTGATTAAATGGAAAATAACCTCGTAAACAAAGAGGAAAACAACATAAACCGCAGCATCAAGACCATTTCTGTTATGATGGTCTTGGTGCTTTTTGCAAAAGTTAGCGGATTTGTGCGGGACATTGTGATATTGCGCCTGATGGGCACCGGGCCGGAAGCCCAAGCCTATACCTTCGCATCCCAAATCCCGCGGGACTTTCTGGACGCGGCTTTTGCCGTGGCCATTTCCGCCAGCTTTATCCCAGTTTTTAACAGTTATCTGGAAAAAAAGTCCAAGGAAGAAGCCTTTGGCGTTGCCAACAATTTCATCACCTTCGTCATTATTTTGGCCCTGGCCGCCAGCCTAATCGGCTTTTTTGCCGCGGATATCATCGCCGCCACCTTCTTTTCAAATACCAACCCGCAAACGGTGATACTGGCGGGCCAACTGCTGCGCATCTTCATCTTCATCATCTTTACCACCACCGTAGCCTTTGCGCTGACAGGCGTGTTGCAGTCCCTTGGCGGTTTTTACATCCCTTCCGTGATGTCCCTGGTACCCAATGTGCTTATTTTGGCTTATCTCGCGCTGTTTTTCAATCAGATGGGCGATGCGGCGGTTTTTGGCCTTGCGGCCGCCTTTCTAATTGGTAATATTTTGCTAATGGCCATCTTCATCCCGCCTCTTCGTAAGCGGGGTTTTCGCTACCGTCCGCACCTAAACCTGCGCCACCCTGCCCTAAAGCAAATTTTGCGCCTATCGCCTATGTTTTTGGTAAGCGCGTGGCTTTTTCCAATAAATAACATGGTGCATTTGTGGGTGATACCCAACAGGTATAATATAGAAGCGATAGTGGAGATGCGCGCCGCAAACACCATATACATCGTCCTAACGGGCTTTTTCGTGCTATCCGTTACCAATATGTTGTTTCCAAAATTATCCAAAGAGGCTGCCAAAGCATCCATCGGCAAAAAATCTGAATTTTCCGAAGTGCTGTCGGGCGCAATTTCGGCTGTAGCTTACATCTTGATACCCATGGCCATAGGCCTGTGGCTGCTGCGCGACCCCATCGCCCGCTTCGCCTTTCTGGGCGGAGAATTTACAGAGGCATCCGCCGGACAAGTGGCCTACGCGCTGGGCTTTTTGGCCATCGGCATGTTGGGCTTCGGCCTGACAACCATCCTCAGCCGTGCGTTTTTCTCTATTATGGACGGCAAAGTGCCGATGATAACAAGCCTTGTGGCCATCGCCATCAATGTCGTCGCGTCCATAGTTCTAGTGGACTTCATGGGACTGGGCGGCATTGCCTTAGCGCAGTCCATTTCCGTGACAACAGCGGGGGTGGCGATGCTTTTCATACTTTCCCGCAGGTTTCCCGTTCTTTCAGGGCAAACCGTCGCAAACCTGTTAAAGATGGGCTTTTCCGCGGCTTTTATGGCCGTCATTTTGGTTGGCGTTATGCATCTCATCGGCAACCTGCCCTACATCCTAATCATTGGAATAATCAGCCTTTTAGGCGTTTGTATATATTTTACAATAGGCAGCCTGCTTCGCATAGACGAGGCAAAAATCGCCAAAGATTTAATTTTGGCAAAATTTAGAAAGGGTGCGTGAAAATGAATTCTTTTGAGGGTACAAAAGTTTTGATGGCTTTGATGTGTATGGAAATTGGCGGCGCAGAAACCCATGTGCTAGAGCTTTGCAAGGCCCTGAAAAAGCGCGGTCTGGATGTTTATGTGGTGTCAAATGGCGGCGTGTATGAGGCAGAGCTGGTGCGCCATGGCGTAAAGCATTTCAAGCTGCCGTTGCATAACAAAAACCCGAAAAACCTTGTTTCTTCATATTTTTCCCTTAAAAGGATTATTGTGGAGAACGATATCCGCCTTGTCCACGCCCACGCCCGCATCCCTGCGTTTTTATGCGGGATGCTCCACAAAAAACTGGACTTTCGCTTTGTAACCACCACGCATTTAAATTTTGATACTGCGATGCATTATAAAATCCTCACAAATTGGGGCGAATCTACACTAGCAGTTTCGGAAGACATTCGCGACTATCTCGTTAACAATTACAAATTCCCTAAAGAAAAGATTGTGGTGTCTGTAAACGGCATAAACACAGAGAATTATCATAGCGGTATCGCCTATGCTGATATCCTTGATGAATTCGGACTAAACCCCGCAAACAAGCGCATCGTTTTTATGTCGCGCCTGGAAAAACACCTTACACCACCAGTACATAAACTGCTGGATATTGCCGAGGACATTCACGCCAAAAATGAGAACGCAGAAATTATTATCATCGGTGGCGGTAGCGACTTTCAGGCCCTTTCGGACAAGGCCGACGCTGTAAATCGTGCCTTGGGCAAAAAGCTTATCACAATGACGGGTGGACGTACAGACACCGCAAAATTCCTGGCTTCTGCCGATATTTTTGTCGGCGTTAGTCGCTCTGCATTAGAAGCCATGGCCTGCGAGAAACCTACCATTTTGTCAGGTTATCAAGGTCATCTAGGCATTTTCAACCAAAATATTTTGGGTGCCGCCATCGAAACCAACCTCACCTGTCGTGGCCATGCGGAAGTTAGTGCTGAAAGTATGCGACGCGATGTGTTTACGCTTCTCGATGCTTCGCCAGATAAACTAAAAGAATTAGGCAAATTTGCACGACAAGTTATTGACAACCATTTTTCGATGACCAAAATGACTGACGATGCCCTGCTGCTATACGATAGCGTGAGAAAGTCAAGCAAGGTTATAGATGCTGTAATTTCAGGATATTACGGCTCTAATAACCATGGCGACGATGTGTTGCTTGAGGCAATAACAAACGATTTGCGAAAAATTAACCCAGAGATTAAAATTACTGCAATTTCTAAGCGGCCAAAAGAAACTAAAAGTATCTATGGTGTAGAATCTATCCAGAGGTTTAATTTTCCGCGCATTATTTCTTCTCTAAGGCGCACCAATCTGCTGATAATGGGCGGTGGCAGCCTTATCCAAGATTTAACATCAACCAAAAGCTTGATATATTACGTCTTTGTGATGAATTTGGCCATCCGCGCCCGCGCCAAGGTGATGCTGTATGCCAATGGCATTGGGCCGTTGAAGCTGACGAAAAACAAGCGTCGCGCCGTGGCGGCCCTGGAAAATGTTGAGCTTATTTCCCTGCGTGACGAGCAATCCGAAAGGCTGTTAAAAACGATAGGCCTAAGAAACGAAAACATAGTTGTAACAGCTGATGCAGCCTTTGGTTTTAACAATGAGAATCCAGATGCCGGCGATATGCTATTGGATAAAATTGGGCTTGCTGGTAAAAAATATTTCTGTATATCCATCCGCGGATGGAAGACGCTAAAGGAAGACTTTGTATCCGAAATGGCTGTTTTCTGCGATTATATGAGCGAAAAGCATGGCCTTTCACCGCTGTTTATACCCATGCAAACCTCAAATGATGCGGAAATTTCCACTCAAGTAATGGAGCTTGCAAGGCGCAAAAGCTACTATCTGCAAGAAAGTTTTACCATTGATGAAATACTGTCAGTTACAAGCAAGGCCGAATTTTTGGTTGGTATGCGTCTGCATTCTGTCATCTATGCCGCAAACACCGCAACCCCTGTCATAGGCCTGGTTTACGACCCCAAGGTGTCATCCATGTTCGCAGAGCTTGACCAAAAATATTTCATGAATCTGGAAGAAATTTCTTCTGGCAAACTTATCAGCTTTTCCGAGGAAATAATTGCTAATCGGGATGAAATATCACGGCACTTGGCGGAAGTAACACGGCCAATGGCTGAAAAAGCGCGGCGCAATGCCAAAATCGCCCATGACATTATAAATAGAGATTTGTTTTAGGGGGCATTATGAAGACCAAGATACTAAATGTTGTTTTTGATAATGTGTTGCCACAACAGGCTGTTACAGAAGCCCTGTCATTTCTTGATGATGAGGGGCCGAGGGTTATTTTCACTCCAAACCCTGAAATGGTCATGCTGGCGCGTAAAGATGATGAGTTTGCAAGCTTTTTAAATTCTGCTGACCTTATAATTCCTGATGGAATAGGCATTGTGTATGCCTCTCGCCTTACGGCAAACAAAATAGCCCAGCGCGTGCCAGGCATAGAACTTTTGTTAGATATTTTTGATAGTGTTAAGGATACTAATTGTTCTTTTTATTTTCTCGGTGCTGCGCCCGGCGTTGCCGATGCAGCCGCTGTGAAAATGCAGGAAAAATTTCCAGGTCTTAACATTTGCGGTAGCCATCACGGATATTTTGGTGAAGACGAGGATGCTGCCATCATTGCTGAAATAAACACCGCAAAGCCTGATATTGTGCTGGTTGGCTTGGGTTTTCCGCGTCAGGAGAAATGGATTTTTCAATATAAAAACCAAATTGACGCGAAGATTTTTATAGGTGTTGGCGGTAGTTTTGATGTGCTTAGCGGAAAGTTGCGCCGCGCGCCAAAATTCTTCCAAAAATTAGGACTTGAATGGCTATTTCGTCTTTTGCGCCAACCTTCGCGTTTATGGCGACAAAGAGTACTTGCAAAATTCATGCTATTGGTGATATACAAAAAAATTCGAGGTGAACTATGAGCACAAAAAACCACAAGCAAATCGCGCTGCAATATTTACAGATAGCTTTAGGCACCACCGTTTTGGCTCTTGGCGTCTATCTCTTCTTTATGCCCCACAATCTTGTCGTTGGCGGCGTTTCGGGCCTGGGCATCATTATTTTGTATTATTCTGAAACTCACTTGCCCTTCATAATCCCCGTGTGGCTTACAAACCTCGCAATAAACATCCCCCTGGCCGTAATTGCGCTGCTGGTGATGGGCAAAAAATTTCTTGCAAAAACCATTTTCGCTTTCTCAACCTTTTCTTTCGCCCTCTTCCTGCTGGAAGAATATATCAACATCGCCCTTGAAATCGACTTCTTCCTTGCTGCCATAATAGGCGGTGCCATTTGTGGCGTCGGCGTGGGATTAGTTTATCGGCAATTGGCTACCACCGGTGGTTCTGTCCTTATAGCAGCACTGCTACACAAAGTTTTAAAACACATTCCTACCTCAAGGATACTTATGGCCCTTGACTGGTCCGTCATTCTCCTAGGTTTCTTTGTTTTTGGCCCAGAACGCACAATGTACGCCATTATAGCCATCTTCGTCTCAACAAAGGCTATGGAATATGTCCTTGAGGGTCTGCATTTCGCTAAGGCGGCCTTCATCATCTCCGAGGATTCGCATAAAATCGCCAGTGCTATCACAGAGCAAATGGACCGCGGCGTTACAAGCCTTGATGGCCGTGGCGCATACACCGGGCATGAAAAAAACGTGCTACTGTGTGTTGTTTCTAAGCGTGAAATTGCCCGCCTAAAAGAAGTTGTGTCAAATATTGATAAAAAGGCTTTTGTCATTGTGGCCGATGTGCGAGAAGTGCTGGGCGAAGGGTTTAAGGACTTTGATGCCAAGCTGTAGCACACTCTTTTTTCCAATGATACTTTGCGTTATTCCACAAGTCCATATTTTACCTTAATCCTATCCAGCTTCTCCAACATAGGCCGCGATATTATCGCTAGAAAAAACACGGTTGCGGCGGCGTGTACGAGGTCGAAGGGGATGCCATGCAGGTAGGCCAGCCAAAACATCTCCGGGGTGGGGTTTGGCATCCGGATGATGACGTCGGCGGGGTTCATTATGCCGCCGTAGATGATGAAGGCAGCCAGGCCGCCGAAAACGGCCAGGGATGCGGGATTGCGGCCTAATAGTCCCTTGCGAAACAGCACACCCGCCAAAAAGCCTATGATGCCGAAGGCAAACATCTGCCAAGGCGTCCAGGGCCCTTGGCCGAAAAACATATTGCTGACAAAACCCGTCATTGCGCCTACGAGGAAGCCTGCTTCGCCGCCAAAGGCTACGCCCGCGATTATTACCATGGCAAGGACGGGCTTAAACTGCGGCAGCATGAAAAAGGCAGAGCGGCCGGCCACGGCGATGGCGCATAGCACGGCTATAACCACTAGTTCGCGCACTTGGGGCTTGCGTCCCTCAAAAATCAGTACGAATGGTATCATTGTTTGAAAGACAATTAGCATTGAGATGAAGTAAAAGCGACGGTCGTCGAAGAAATTTATGCCAAGGTAGATTGTTAGCGGGATGGTTAGCAGTATTACTGCGGCGGCGGCAATAGTGCGCTTAGAAAGGCTGGCCTTTCGTGGCCTAAAGAATTGCTCGCGCTTCCAGGAGAGAGGCAGGGTGATGCCGATGATGCCGATGGCTACGGCTATCATGATGCCCGCGTAAAGGGCGGGGCCATATGTGATGGCGGTTGTTGCGCCGTGGCCGCCGCCAATAAATGCTAAGAGATTATCAATATTTAATACTGCAAGCACCATTGTAGCCAGCAGCCATAACGCAGATGCCACCGAAAGCAGCTTGCGGATAGACGATAGCCTTGGTGGCTTCGGTGCGGGCGGTGCCTCGTTTTCATCTATTTCGTATTTCGCGTCAAGGCCAAGCATTTTTGGCGCGGGCGGCGTTTTGCCGCCCAATGCCGATATCACGTCACCCGCAGTTACGGCGTTTGGCAGCATGTGGCGCGCCATGCGATTTGCGGCGGTTGTGTAAAAACTGTTGCCGCAAAAAAACTCTCGCGCCGGGCCTTGGGTCACAATGCCGCCATCGAAAAACAAGGCGCAGCGGTCGGCATATTCGGCGCAAAATTCTATGTCGTGGCTTACCATCACCACGGCGGCGCCGGCTTCTGTCAGCTTGCGCAATATGGCGGCGAAAACCTGCTTATATTCGGCATCAAGGCCTTTTGTAGGCTCGTCCAACAGCAGGATTTTGGGCTGCAAAAGCAGCACTTTAGCCAGGGCGGCCCGTTGCTGCTCTCCCCCTGAAAGGTCGTAGGGATGGCTATCCAGCAGGCCTTCAAGACGACAAAGCTTGACGATATTCGCCAAATTACGACCCCGCGACATCTCCAGCAAATCCTCACGCACAGTCTTTGTTACAAATAGTGACTGTGGATTTTGCGGCAAAGCGTAGACTGTTGTGTCTGTGTGTATTTTGCCGCGATAAGGCGTATGCAACCCAGCGATTAACGACAGCGTCGTCGTTTTGCCGGTGCCATTGCCGCCTAAAATAGTCGTAATCTCGCCATATTGCGCCTTAAACGACAATCCCTTCACCACATCAGGCAAATTTTTCTCATACCGAAACCAAACATCGTCAATTTCCACGGCACTTTTCAAACCCAGCCCAGGCTTTTCAATTGATAATTGATGGTTGATAATTGATAATTGGCTAAGCCATTTCGCGCCGTCGCGCACGGTGATGGGTGCCTCGTCAACATCATATGCGCCGTCGGCAACGGACGCCCAAATGCGCATGGGGGTTGGCATAGCCAGAAACATGCTGTTTCCGCGTTCGCGCAGCTGCAAGCCAACTTTGCGGGGCGGGCCGTCGGCCACTATTTTCCCGTCATCCATTACAATGGCCCGGGTTGACAGGGGAAAAGCCTCTTCCAGCCTATGTTCTGTCAGTATCACAGTAACGCCCAGTTCTCGGTTTATTTTGCCGACAGTGGCTAAAAAGTCGCTTGCGGCTATGGGGTCAAGCTGGCTTGTAGGCTCGTCCAAAATTAAAACAGAGGGTTGCATTGCCATTATCGACGCCAGGGTTAGCATTTGCTTTTGCCCGCCCGAAAGCTCTGTTACGGGCCTGTGAAACCAGTCCTGAATGCCGAAAAAGCTGGCCATCTCTGCCACCCGCAGGCGTATTTCGGGGGTTTTCATGCCTAGGCTTTCCAGGCCAAAGGCAAGTTCGTGCCACACTTTGTCCGTAACTATCTGGTTTTCAGGGGATTGGAAGACATAGCCTATTTTCGCCGCCGCGTCTCTGGCCGGCAGCTTGTTAAGGGCCGTATCTTCAAAATAAATTTCGCCGGACTTTTCGCCATGGGGCGCGGTGGTTGGCTTTAGATGCCGCAGCAGCGTGGTTTTGCCGCAGCCGGAAGGCCCGCAGATGGTAACAAATTCGCCCTGTTCGATGGTTAGGTTAATGCCATCCAGGGCAGCTTTGTCGCGGCTTGGATATGTAAATGTTAGATTTTCGATTCTATACGTCGCCAAATTAAGTCCTCTTTCAAGTTTACTATTATTGGAAATGCACAAAGGGCGAGATGTGTCGCAAACAGCGCAACTGTCCAGAAAGCGGGCCATCGCCCTTCAATATGCATGATTGTTGGAAAATAGCGGAAACGATACACTTCCAGCACCGCGCCTGCAATTATCGCGGCGGCGCATAACGAAATATATGCCATTGCCCAAGCGTCACGCTTATCAAAGCGAAAGATGGAAAAGGCCGTGCGCCCCGGCAGGCCATAGCCCCGCGCCTTCATGCTATCGGCGGTTTCAATGGCGTTTTCCAAGGCCCATGTGGTCATAATTGACAGGATTTTTATGCCCTGCCTTGCCCTTTGGAAGATATTGCCGTTTGATACGTCCCGTCCAATGCATCTTTGGGCATTTGATACCACACGTATCTGCGCACGAAAGCGCGGAACAAAACGTAATGACATGGAAAGTATCAGCGATAAGGCAGGTATGATACGGCCCAGCAAATAAACAATTTTGTCGCTGGTTATTACGGCGTTAAGGCAGGAAAACCATGCTATGACGGTGATAAGCATCACCGCCGCAGCAATGCCAAACATGGTAGATTCCAGGGTTATGGGATTGCCGTTGGGCAGATAGGCCAGGATGGTTGCGCCTTGATGATTAAATAAAGGGTTTAGCGCGGCGGTTAACAAAAGCATGGGCAACATAAAAAACAGCGCCATGCGCAGGGCCTTTTTGCCGTTAAGATACAATGCGTATGTAAAAGCGCATACCAGCGATATCCCAAGGCTTATGGGGTGCATAAAAAACATGGAAAAGCCTATTGTTGCCATGAAATAAAGCATATTTACCAGTGGATGAAAACTTCCAAAGGCGTCTTTATTCATCTCTTTGCTCATGCGCAACCCAGTCCACGCCCAAATCGCGCCCTAAATCCACGGTATACAGCCATTCTATCACATCATCGGGGCTTAAAAGATACCGTGAGGCACCAAAATTGGGAAACCAGCCGTTAACACTGTACATCCATCCCGAAAGCGGCCCCACGTCAAATTCATACAGGTTGTTTATGGCCTCAACATAAGCCGAATTAAAAACGGGCGTAAAGCGCGAAGCCATGTGTATCCTATTGCGCCGCATTTCCCGTTGCAGCACGTTAAATACGCTTTCGCCTTCGTAAGCAACAACCTGCGTCGGCGGCAATATCCAGCCATCGTCGGGCACAAGTTCGTGCTTGTCCACATGCAAAAGATGCATATTGTAAAGTATCGTATGGGCCCTGACGGACAGGGTGACGGTGAAAGACCCATCATCAGCCACCGTCATTTCCTCTTCGATGGGCTCTTCGGCTATCTCCTCAGTCACTTCTTCGATTATCTCTTCAATAAGCTCCTCAACTATTTCTTCGGCCGGTTCTTCAAGCGCCTCTTCGCTGGGTTCGTCCGCTTCATCAACCTCAACAATTTCAGGCTCAACAACAGCTTGGGCCAGCACAATAGGCGTCTGCACCTCTTCGGCCACCGGATGATATGTCGGATGATACACTTCCGGCGCACCGCCCAAAAACCACGCGCCCGCAAGCACCGCCAAAACGATGGCGGCAGCAATAAATTTTGTCTTGTGTTTTTTCATGATGGCTTCGCTCCTTACAATAGGACGTCATCACTATCATATCACCCGCCGTCACCATCGTCAACAATGATTTTTTGCGCCGCAGTTATTCCTGTGTTGCGGCGTCAATGATAGGTAACAAAAAATCTTCGTGATATAATGACTAATACTACATTACCCCAAATACCCTCCAACACCTCATTAGGCGACTTCATTCCCAAGCAAGTCATGATATACC
>WQVI01000008.1 GCA_009781625.1 Defluviitaleaceae bacterium
AAGGGGCGATTTTATGAACTGGCACAACAAAGCAGCGGAATTTGCGCTGACAAGGCACAAGGTGGACAAGGGTAAGGGATTGCATAAAGAGCAAGCTGTGGCGCGCATTCAAGAGCATGGGCGCAATGTGATAGAGGGCAAGCGCGGCGCACCGCTTATTGTCCGCTTTTTCATGCAGTTTAAAGACTTTATGGTTATCGTTTTGCTGTTTGCGGCGGGTTTAAGCTTTTTCGCGGGGCGGATGCATGGCGAAGAGAGCTTTGCAGAGCCGTTGGTAATTCTTGCTATTGTTGTGCTTAACGCAATTTTGGGCCTTGTACAGGAAAGCCGCGCAAAACGTGCCTTGGCGGCTTTAAAGGAAATTTCCCAGCCCGAGGCAAAAGTTTTGCGCGATGGACAAGCCATCGTCATCCGCGTTGAGGAAATTGTGCCTGGAGACATCGTTTTTTTGGAGACAGGCGATATTGTGCCCGCAGATTTGCGGCTGCTTACGGCCGTAAACCTCAAGGCAGAAGAGGCCGCGCTGACAGGCGAATCCGCCCCTGTAGAAAAAGACGCCGACGTGATGGTTGCCGAAAATGCGTCCTTGGGCGATAGGATTAACATGGTATTTTCAGGGTCGTCCATTACATATGGCCGCGGGCGCGGCATTGCCGTCGCCACCGGTATGAACACCGAAATGGGCAAAATTGCCAGCCTTATCATGGATGAAAAATCCCCTGAAACGCCTTTGCAGCGCAAGCTGGCAGAGACGGGCAAGGTACTGGGTATTGCCGCCCTTCTCATCTGCGCCATTATCTTCGTAATAGGTATTTTCAGGCAAATACCACCTATGGACATGTTTCTTACATCCGTAAGCCTTGCCGTAGCCGCCATTCCAGAGGGACTTGTGGCCATTGTCACCATAATGCTGGCTATTGGTGTTACGCGCATGGCCCGTCGCAGTGCTATAATACGCAAGCTGCCCGCTGTGGAGACTTTGGGCAGCGCCACCGTCATTTGCAGCGACAAGACGGGTACGCTGACGCAAAACCGTATGCGCATCGTTGAAATTTCATCAGGGCGCAGCACTTTGCAAAGGGATAGCAGCGCGGGGCTTGATATCATCAAGCTTGGGGCCCTTTGCAACGACAGTTTTGTAAGCGAGGGGCAAGTGCTGGGCGACCCCACAGAGGCCGCTTTCATCACATCCCTGCTGGAATATGGCTTGGACAAAAGCCAGCTTGAGGCCGAGAAGCAACGCATTGCTGAAATCCCTTTCGATTCTAAACGCAAGCTAATGACCACCGTGCATAAAGATGCCAGCGGTTTTATGGCCATCACTAAAGGCGCGCCGGACGTGCTTTTGCGCCGTAGCACCCATTATTTTGAAAATGGCAAGATCCATACAATGTCAGATACGCGGCGAAATGAAATTTTGCGCCATGTAGAGAAAATGGCGGACAAGGCCCTGCGTGTGCTGGCTGTATCATTTCGACCTTTGGACGCTGCCCCTAAGGGCATAGCTTTTGACGACCTGGAAGAAAATTTGGTGTTTGCGGGGCTTGTGGGCATGATGGACCCACCACGGCCCGAGGTGCGCGATGCTGTGGCAATTTGTAAAACGGCGGGTATTAAGCCCGTAATGATAACCGGCGACCATCCACAGACGGCCTTAGCCGTGGCGCGCTCCATCGGCATTGGACAAGCCTATGGCGATGTGGCGGTTACAGGCGCGGACATCGCCCGCATGTCCCAAGCCGAGCTGGAAGAAATTGTAGAGCACACCACCGTCTTCGCCCGGGTATCACCGGAACATAAAATGCGCATCGTTAAGGCCTACCAGAAAAATGGCCATGTGGTGGCTATGACGGGGGATGGCGTAAATGACGCGCCCGCGCTAAAGGCGGCGGATATTGGCTGTGCCATGGGCATAAACGGCACAGAAGTGGCCAAAGGTGCGGCGGATATCGTGCTAACAGACGACAATTTCGCCACCATAGTCCACGCTGTGGAAGAGGGTCGCGGCATCCTCACCAACATCCGCAAAGCTGTGCATTTTCTGCTTTCATCCAACATCGGCGAAATTATCACCATCTTTATGGCCGTGATGCTGGGCTGGCAGGTGCCTCTTTTGGCCATACATCTGCTGTGGGTTAACCTTGTTACAGACTCGCTACCCGCCATTGCCCTAGGCTTAGACCCCGTTTCCGACGGCATAATGGAAGGGCGCCCTAAAACATCACACACGGGGCTTTTCAGCAAAAAACTATGGCAAAGAATCTTCTTGGAAGGCGCAATGATAGGCATGTTATCCCTTATCGCCTTCGGCATAGGCGTGGCACTTTTCGACACAGGCGAAGGCGTGGCCTTTGGCCGCACCATGGCCTTTGCAACTCTCAGTATCTCACAGTTGGTGCACGCTTTTAACATGCGTAGCGAATCTTCCATACTACGCATCCCCATTTTCGAGAACAGATATCTTGTCGGCGCGCTGATAGTCGGCATTATCCTGCAAGTAAGCGTTATTTCCATCGCCCCTATTGCAAGCATCTTCCGCGTGGTGCCCCTGCCGCCAGATGCCTGGATAGTTGTGGCCGCATTGTCGCTTTTGCCTATAATCATCGTGGAGATAGAGAAGTTTTTGTTATATCCACATTCTAAGCAGTCGACAGAAGAAAAAGTTGTTGACAATATGTGATATGCGTGGTAGAATGACACGAAGTGCAATCGCAGTGCGTATGGCGGTTGGCGTAGCGTGGATTTAATGTCTATCAACATCAATAACCGCCACTTCACACAGTTGGCGGTTATTTTCTTTCGTACAAGAAGGCGAGGAATAGCAATGAAAACTAGATCTTACGGAACTGTGGTTATGGGCTTGAGGGCCCCCGTTTTAAGAGAAGGCGACGATTTAGTTGAGATATCCGTGAATACTCTTTTGTCCGCCGCAGAAAACGAGGGTTTTTCAATTGATGATAATGATATTTTAGGCGTGACGGAAGCAGTGCTTGCGAGGACACAAGGAAACTACGCAACCCTTGAAGACATAGCAAACGACATCAACGCAAAGTTTAAAAGCGACCATATCGGCCTTATTTTTCCCATCCTTAGCAGAAACCGTTTTTCAATGATTTTGAAAGGCGTTGCGCTTACAGGCAAGAAAATTACGATACAGCTAAGTTATCCCTCTGATGAGGTTGGAAACCCTCTTGTTTCTCCGGAGCAAATGGCGAAATCTGCTGTAAATCCCTGGGTTGATGTGTTCACCGCTGACGAATTTATTAAGGTTTTCGGCGAAAGCAGGCATCCCTTTACAAATGTTGATTATATCGACATGTATAGAAATATCGGTAACACAAATATCATTTTGGCAAATAATCCCACTGAAATATTGAAGCACACCAAAGATATCTTGGTATGCGACATACACACGCGAAAAATTACGAAAGAAGTGCTTCGCAAGGCCGGGGCTGCGACGTTGTATGCCTTGGACGAAATATTAAACACCGGCCAGCATGGCCCGGGATATAATCCCGAATATGGCCTTCTTGGCTCTAATATCGCAAATGACACCCAGCTAAAGCTGTTTCCCCGTGATGCGGTCGAATTTGCAAATGAAGTGAAGCAGTCAATTTACGATAAAACCGGCAAGACGGTTGAGGTTTTGGTCTATGGAGATGGCGGGTTTAAAGACCCTGTGGCCTTTATCTGGGAGCTTGCAGACCCCGTCGTGTCGCCCGGGTACACCAGCGGCCTGGCCGGCCTGCCCAACGAAACCAAAATAAAATACCTTGCGGACAGCAAGTTTGCAAATCTTTCCGGCGAGGCCCTAAACGCCGCCATAAAGGCCTATTTGAAAAACGAAGCCGATGACGACTTTGAAAAAGAAGGCACCACTCCGCGCAGGATTGTAGATTTGGTAGGTAGTTTGTGCGATCTTACGTCGGGCAGCGGTTCTAAGGGCACGCCTTTTATATTTATCAAAGGATATTTTGACCACCTGGGAAATGAATAGATAATGACGGCACAAATGTATTGAGCGGTTTACGTGGATTTAAATAAATTAAAATAACCGCAACTTTGTCGAGGGGCGGTTATTTTCTTATGGAGAAGATATCTACGTGAAGTTTCATGGATAATAAAATAACTACGATTTAACAAAGGATGGTTTCATGAAAATAAGCATACCGGCAGGTGCCGCTGAAATAATACAAAAGCTGATGACACGCGGCTTTGACGCCTATGTGGTGGGCGGTTGCGTGCGTGACAGCCTGATGGGCCGTACGGCCGAGGATTGGGATATCACAACCAACGCGCGTCCCGACGATATAAAGACCGTGTTTGCCGGGCGCAAAATGATTGACATAGGCGAGAGACACGGCACGGTGGCTGTAAAGGCCGTGGGCAAATACTATGAAATTACAACATACCGTATTGATGGCGCGTATGGCGATGGGCGCCGTCCTGATACTGTTAGTTTCACGGAAAATTTGCGTGAAGACCTGTGCCGCAGAGATTTTACAATAAACGCCATGGCATACAACGATAAAAACGGCCTTGTGGACTATTTTGGCGGCCATGATGATGTGAAAAGCGGCGTGGTGCGCTGTGTTGGTGATGCTGCCCAGCGCTTTTCCGAGGATTATTTGCGCATAATGCGCGCGTATCGCTTTGCGGCCACGTTGGGCTTTAGCCTTGCCTCCGATGTGCGCCAAGCGGCCATGGCCGGCCGCGAAAACCTACGCAATATCGCTGTAGAGCGTATCCGTACGGAATTTATGAAAATGCTGCTGTCTGACGATTTCGACAGAATTGAGATGTTTTTTGAGGATTGTGCCGATACGCTCTTTCCTGAAATTGCTAACCTTGCAGGCTTCGAGCAAAACAATCCATATCATTGCTACGATGTGTTGCAGCATACTTTCCACGTCCTGCGTAACACCTCGGCCGATGGGGCCATGCGCCTTGCGGCCCTGTATCATGACGCGGGCAAGCTGCACACCAGAACCACCGATGCCGCAGGCATACATCATTTTCACGGCCACCAAGAGGTTTCCGTTAAGATTGCCGCGACGGCCCTTGCCCATTGGCGTTTCGACAACCAAACCGCAGAGCGCGTACTGGCCATTGTAAAGCACCACGATGTAAACTTCGGCACAAACCGTCTGGCCATAAAGCGTATGCTGCACAAATTTGGCCCGGATCTGGCCCGCAACCTGCTGGACTTTCAGCGCGCGGATAATATGGCCAAAAACGACCGTGTGAAAGGCGAGAAGCTGGCGGCGGTGCTTGCCGCCCAGGCTCTGCTGGAAGACATCATGGCCACCGACGAACCTGTTAAGATAAGTGACCTTGCCCTAAGCGGCCGGGACGTGATGAAAGAGCTTGGCATAGCCCCTTCCGCCGCCGTGGGTGAGCATTTACAACGCCTGATGGAGCATGTGTTGGAAAACCCCGAGGCCAATAACCGCGATATTCTAATCGCATTATTGCACAAAACTATCAAACTTTAAAGGGAAGTTTATGAACAAATTGTTTAGAAAAATATTCCTTGGTGTTTTAAGCTTCACGATGCTTTTGCTTATTACAAGCGCATCAGCTATTTCAGCTGATGAGGCATCATTGGATGTCTTGCAGTTACAACTGCTTAGGGGCTTTCTTGAAAATGTGACAAACCCAAAAACGCGTACAGGTTTTGAGGATGTACTTAATGGCGGCATTTTAGATACACAGTTTCGGTCGCTCTTATCCCCCGATGGTGAATTTGACAACTCTTTTATGGTCGGCGTAATAAACTATGACGATATGCTTAATTATGAATTAAAAGAAATGCTTTCATCGGCCACAGGAATACCCTCATCAAGAATTGTCTTTTTCTGGATGGATTTAGAAAATGTACGCCATGAGCCGCTTACCCTTCATCAGTGGCATACCTATTATGCTGACATCATGCTAGATACCTTTAAGGATAAGCCTACCGAAAAGGTTGTAGGCATCTTAGCTGATGAGGCCATAACCGCTAAAGAACTTTTGGATTCAAATAATGGTACTTGGCGAGATTGAATTATTGCACAAACATATTGCCTCTAAATAAAACTTTTAGTTGACAAATTGTGCGCTATGGATTTTATGAACAAATTGTTTAGAAAAACATTGCTTGCGTTTTAAGCTTGATGTTACTATTGTTTATACCAAGCACGGCAACCCTTTCGGCTGATGAGGCATATGATGGGACATCTTTGGAAAGCTTGCAGACGCAGTTGCAGCTGCTTGAAGAGTTTCTTGAGGGCGTGAAAAACCCAAGGATGCGTACAGGCTTTGAGGATGTGTTTTCAGGCGACATTTTTAGCTCGCCAATCCAGCCGATAAATTTTTTCGATGGTAAATATGATAACTGTTTTTTAGTTGTAGTTATGAACCATGAGGATTTGTATAACTACGAATTAAAAGAAGTGCTTTCGTCGGCCACAGGAATACCGCCATCAAGGATTGCTTTTCTTTGGCTGGATTTAGAAAATGTTATGCGCCATGAGCCACCGGTAATAGAACTTACCCTTGATTGGTGGTTTACCTATCATGCCGATATCATGATAGATCTTCTGAGGGATGATCTAGAGTCTGTTTTGGAATATAGGACACTTGAAGAAATAGCGGCGGCAGTAGAATACTTTGAAGATAAGCTTGCCGAAAGAGGCGTAAAAATCATAGTTGATGAGGCTATAACGGTTGAAGAACTTCCGGAAGTGCGTGTCGACTTGAAATGAGCTCTTCCGCCGCTGTGAGCAAGCATTTGCAGCACCTGATAAACATGTCCCGAAAGATTCGGAGCGGTTGCCTAAGAGACTTTATTAGATTGTCGCACGAACGTATAAAAACAGGCGGCTAAGAGCCGCCTCTACAAGTATTCCTTAGTTTCTTTCACTTTTTATTTTTATCAGCTTTCTTACCTAGCTCCATTAGTCTGTCAAGCATTTCTGGATTTCTTAAAATTTCTGGCATCATCATTTTCATGATGACAGTTTCTTGACTTTCTATTTGTGGATTACTGGTCGTGCTGGCTGTCACTATTGCTTGAATCATTTCAGTATCTTTCTTTTTTATTTCATTTTTCAAGTCATCAATTTTGTCATGGATTTCATATATGGCCGCGTTTAGTGGCGCAATATTAATTGTTGAATTCAATGCCTTATCGTCCTTATCAGTAATATCAATGTTATCAAAATCAAAGCCTTCAATGGCTTGTTTTAGCCTACGTTTCGTTTCTTCTACCGCATCTAGATCATGAAGATCATAGTCAAACGCACGAATACCTGCAATATCAAAGGGCAAAGTTTCATTTTTCTGCCTCATATGTATGATTGGTTTACCATTTGACGACCTATAACCCATCTCATAAAAAACATTTGGATTATGTCCTGTTATGTCCGCTATGACAAGCTCTGCATTATTAAGATAATCGATTATGGTTTGTGTTATTGAATCCGCATTATTAATTTGATCAGATCGAATCGCTTTAAAGTCGCACGCTGCGCATATGGGTTCCAAAATATGTTTATAGAGTTGATCCGACCTCGTCCTAACATCTGTGCCTTCATCTCCTATTGCACACACTACAAAGCAAGTTTTGTCCATGGATAGTCATCCTCTCAACCATAAAGTATTTTAAGCGCAGCAACTATGGTTTTTCATTCAAGTGCGCTATTATTCTACACTTATTGTATCACTTTATACAAAACGATTCAAGTACAAGTTTATCTCAAAGTTCAGTTGTCATCAATGCCCGTTACGCGCCTCATAAATCATCCGCTGCCACAAGTCGTAGAGGTTTTGGGAGAGGTCCACCGGCATTATGTGGGGGTTTGTTAGGCGGCGGTGCTCTTCCCACAGGGTTGCTTGGTCGCGGGTGCTATGGTCGCGTATTTCCATTACGGATGGTGAGGTGTAGACGCGCTTGCCGTCTTTGAAGATGGGGGTTAGAAGCTGCTTGGCGTAATATTCGCCGGGGGCTAGACGCATTTTCTTCCAGGGGGCTTTGGGGTCGAAAAGGACAAGTTTTTCGGCCTCGTTGATGGTTTCATCGGCCAGGGTGATGAGGTCGGCTTTAATTTTGTGGTTTTTGGCGTCGTAGATGCGATAGATTTTCTTTTCGCCCGGAACGGTGACTTTTTCGGGGTTTTCGGAGAGCTTGATTTTGGGGGCCATGGCACCGCCTGTTTCCACGGCCACAAGTTTGTATACACCGCCGAAGGCCGGGCAGTCCTTGGATGTTATCAGGGATGTGCCAACGCCCCAGTTGTCAATTTTCGCACCTTGCAGCTTTAGGGATTGTATCAGGGTTTCGTCAAGGTCGCATGAGGCGGTGATTTTTGCGTCGTGATGGCCGGCGTCGTCCAGCATCTTGCGGGATTCTTTGGAGAGATAGGCAAAGTCTCCGCTGTCAAGGCGGATACCGTAGTAGCCCATGGGTTTGCCCGCGGCGCGCATGTCGTTGAAGATGCGGATGGCGTTAGGCACGCCGCTGCCCAGGGTGTCGTAAGTGTCCACCAGCAGGGTGCAGCGGTTTGGGAAGGCGGCGGCATAGGCCGCGAAGGCCTCAAGCTCGGTATCAAAGGACATAACCCAGCTATGGGCGTGGGTGCCCTTTACGGGGATGCCAAACATCCTGCCCGCCAGCACATTTGATGTAGCAGAGCAGCCGCCGATGACAGCGGCCCGGGCGCCATAGATGGCAGCATCGGGGCCTTGGGCGCGGCGCGCGCCAAATTCCAGCACCATGTCAGAATCCGGGCCGGCGGCATGACAGACGCGGGCGGCTTTGGTGGCAATAAGACACTGGTGGTTAAGGATGTTAAGAAGGGTTGTCTCTACCAATTGTGCCTCGATGATGGGGGCAGTTACAACACAAAGGGGCTCGTTTGGAAAAACCACCGACCCCTCGGGGATGGCGCGGATGTCGCCTGTAAAACGGAAGTTGCGCAGGTATTGTAGAAAGTCCTCGGAGAAGATGTCCTCGCCGCGGAGATAGTCTAAGTCTTCTTCGGTAAAGCGCAGGTTTTCTATATAGTTCATCAGTTGGTCCAGCCCTGCCATAATTGCAAAGCCGTTGCCGCTTGGGTTTTCCCTGTAAAACATATCAAAAATGGCGCGGCGTTGGCCCAGGCCGGATTTAAAGTAGCCCTGCATCATGGTTAGCTGGTAGAAGTCTGTTAACATGGTGTAATTTTCCATAATTGTCTATTGCCCTCCAATATTTATCCATTGTCCGTCATTATTTCTCTGAAAGATTATCGTATCTATCCTTTCGCCAACCATGCGCCTGTTTTCAACAGCCTCATCGGCCATTTCCAGATGTATGGTTATGGTAAAATTATCGTTGATATCAAGCCAGGCTAAGCTCTCCAGATAGGTATTAAAACTGCCGTTGATAAAGCTGGGGAAAGCGCGGCCCATTTCGTCAAACACATTAAGCATTTCGTATCTAAAAATTTCTTCCGTAATGTCTTCTCCGCGTGCATCGGGGTGAATACGGGGTGTAGCAATTATAATAACTCCATCGGTTTCAAACCGTCTGTTCCAAGATATCAGTAAAAAGTCGTGGTCGCTTTCCCCAAAAAAGTCGCGCAAGCCGTCGCCAATGCAGTTTGGGCGCCATACGCTCCAGCTTTCAAAGGCCGAGGATGTGCCGGAATGAAAGGCTAAAAAGGGGGCCGCGTATCTGTCGTCTTCCGGAAGCCGAAATTCTAATGATACATACAGAAAATCGTAATGCAGGATGTCGATGCCGTCCACAAATTCTCTAAAGGCCTCGCTTCGCAGATAGTCCGCAATTGTGTCCCTTATGGCATAGATGTTGACCAAATCGGCCTCATCACCGACAAATCTAAGGCGGATATCAACATCGCCCAGGATGTGTATGAAAAAGAGCGTCTGTCCCTTGAAACTTCATCAATGTTGTCCACAACTTGCCGAAAACCCGGGGATTAGCGTATATGCGCCTCATGCAGGATGAAAACAGCAACAAGCAGGATATAAGCAGAAAAACAAGGCAATAAGCGGCTTTAGTTTTCATATTTTATCCATTCTCCTTCGTCTGTCCTTGTGAAGATTAGAGTTTCGACTGTCGTGAAGGTTGATGCGGGTAGTCCCCATGGGTGTCCCGGGGGACTATTAAACAGGTTGAAATGTACTGTTATGGTGAAGCCGTCATTTATGTCAAGCCATTCTATGCTTTCCAAGAAAGTGTTGAACTGGCCGTTTAAAAGGCCCGGCAGGTCTGGCTTTATGCGATCAAACAAGGCCAAAACCTCATCGGTAAATTCAGCCTCATAATCATAATAGTCAGTGCGCAATATAGACTGTCTTACATGAGGCTGTATCGAAATTTCTACGCCGTCTGTCACATAATGTACTTGCCACTGTCTATCCAGAAAGCGGTGGCCATATCTGCCGAAAAACCTTGTGAGACCATCGCTGACATCGCCGGATGGCTGTCTCCAAAGTCTCCATTTATCAAAGTTATGCGAGCATCCGGAGATAAAGTTTACGGATTCTCTCCCTTCGTCTTCTTCATTCGGAAATCTAAACCATATATCCGGCCATAAATCTCCAATTTCCATATTTACTCCTCTGTCGTTTCTTAGATAGTCGCTTTCTATGAAGGCGGTAAAGGTGTCGCTGCGCAGATATTCGGCAATGGCGTCTCTTATGATGGGGATGTTGGTTATATCGGCTTCATTCCCCGTAAAATCCAAGTTTATGACTATTCTATGCGTATCCGGCACGAACACAAAAAATTGCCTGGGCAAGGATACTTCGTCAAAGCCTTCTATAAGCTCTTCAAAGCCCGGTGGATTGGTGTTGACGGTGATCATGCATGATGAAAACAGCAACAGGCAGGATATAAACAGGAAAGCAAGGCAATATGCGGTTTTAGTCTTCATGTATTATCCATTCTCCTTCGGCTGTCATTATAAAGGTTAAAGTTTCGATTGTCGTAAAGGGTGATGGGGGCACCCTATGGGGGCTTCCTCGATGGCTGTCAAACAAATCGAAATACATTGTTATGACGAAGCCCTCGTTTATGTCAAGCCATTTTGCGCTTTCTAAAAATTCGCCAAACTGGCCGTTAAAAAAGTCCGGCAGGTCTGGTTTTATGCGGCCAAGCAAGGCTAAGACCTCATCAGTAAATTCTGTCTCATAATCATAATAATCGGTGCCTAAGATAGAGCGATTAACGCTTGGTCGTATCGAAATTTCCATTCCATTTGTCATATAAATGACATTCCACCAGACGGACAAAAAGTGATGGTTATATCCATCGAAAAAACTTATGAAGATGTCGGTGGTATCGCCGATAGAGCGGTTCCAAAGCGTCCATCTTTCAAAATTATATGGGCTTCCGGATCTAAAGCCTACATATTTCCTTTCTTCGTCTTCCTCGCGAGGAAAGCTAAACCATATATCCGGCCATAAATTGTCGATGTCCATATTTGCCCCTCTGTCATCCCTCAGATAGTCACTTTCCACGAAGGCGATGAAGGCATCGCTGCGCAGATAATCTGCAATGGCATCTCTTATTATGGGAATGCTGGGCATATCGGCCTCATTTCCCGTAAAATCCAAGCTTATGTCCATTCTGTTCGTATCCGGCGCGAATACAAAAAAGCGTCTGGGCAAGGATACTTCATCAAAGCTTTCTATAAGCTCTTCAAAGCCCGGCGGGTTGGTGTTGACGGTGATCATGCATGATGAAAGCAGCAAGCACGATATAAGCAATATAGCGGAGCTGTAAATTTTTCTCATATTCATAACAACACTCCCCCTATATCACGATTATAATATTTACGGTTTACAGCGTCAATACTTTTATGATAAAATGAAGATGAAACAGGTTTTGAGAGGAGGAAAGTTCATGAATGTATTTTTCTTCATTTGCCTTGGTGTAGGTGCCGGTTTTGTTATTATTTCGGCGTTGCTGGGCCAGATAGGCGGCATGTTAGATGTGGATGTAGGCGGCATTATCACGCCTTTTAAGCCCATCATCATCGCTATTTTCCTTACGGTATTTGGCGGATTGGGTCTTATTTTTCTTGGCACTTTTCCTTTGGCGTGGATGGCACTGTCTATCGCTGCCGCGGGGGGCTTGCTTGTAAGCTATCTGCTTTTTCGCTTTGTTGTGGTGCCGCTGCATAAATGGCAAAACACAAATACACACGAAAAGCAAAATATCATTGGCGTGACGGCTAAGGTGACAGAGCACATACCCCAGGGGGGCTTTGGCAAGATAACTTATACTTACAACGAGAAAATAATGTCCGGACCCGCCAAAAGCGAGGACGGCAGCGAAATTGAAAGAAGCATCATGGTAGAAATTGTTTATATCGAAAGAAACACTTATCATGTACGTAAAAAAATAACATAGACGGAGGAATGCGTTATGAATCCATTTGAAGGAATTGATTGGGGCGTTTTCGGCATTATTGCACTGATTGTGGGGGTATTTATCCTAGCCCTCATCATCCTTTTGTCGTTATGGAAAAAAGTGCCGCAGGATAAGGCCATGGTTGTCACGGGCCTTAGAAAGCGCGTTATATCAGGCGGCGGCGGTATGGTCATCCCTATTTTCGAACGTACGGACAAAATATCCCTCGAAAATATGAAAATTGAGGTGCGTACAGGGGGCGACGGTGCTATGACGGCGCAAGGTGTTGGCATTATGGCGGATGGCGTGGCCGTTATCAAGATAAAATCTGATAAAGAAT
The DNA here is from genome assembly GCA_009781625.1 of Defluviitaleaceae bacterium. GTDB lineage: Bacteria > Bacillota > Clostridia > Lachnospirales > WRAX01 > WRBK01. The sequence continues at coordinate 12,744 of WQVI01000008.1, forward strand.
CTATTTTAGCGGCGGTAGAGCAGTTTAACGCCGGCAGCGAAGGGCGCACCATAGCTGTTATTGAGGGCATCGCCAAAGACGTTTTGGAAGGCAAGCTTCGTGAGATTATCTCCAAGCTTACTGTGGAAGATATTTACAGAGACCGTGAGAAGTTTGCAAGCGAAGTGCAAGGCAATGCCGCGCAAGATTTGGCAGAGATGGGCCTTGAAATTAAAACCTTTACCATCCGTGACATTTCCGATAACAATGGCTATTTGGCCGCGCTGGGCAAGAAGCGTATATCCGAGGTTAAGCGGGACGCGCAAATTGCTGAGGCTGAGGCCGCGAAAGAAACCAAAATACGCACCGCAGAGGCCAGCAGACTGGGCGAAGAGGCCCATCTAAAGGCACAAACCCAGGTAGCCGAAGCCATGAAGGAAAAAGAGCTTAAAGTACAGGCATACCGCAAAGATCAAGAGACTTCCAAGGCTATTGCAGATTTGGCCTATGAAATAGAATCTAACAAAGTGAAAAAAGAAGTGACTGAAACCAACATGCAGGTTGAAATTATCCGCAAGCAAAAGGAAATTGAGCTTGCAGAACAAGAAGCATTGCGCAGAGAGAAAGAGCTTGACGCAACCGTTATCAAACAAGCCAACGCGGAAAAATATCGTCTGGAAAAAGAGGCGGATGTGGCCAAATATCGCGAAATACAAAATGCTCAGGCCCAGGCAGAATCTATACGCGCGCAAGGTGCGGCACAGGCGGAATCCACCCGCTTGCAAGGTATGGCGGAAGTTGAAATTATCCGCGAGCGCGGCATAGCCGAAGCCGAAGCCATGATGAAGAAGGCAGAAGCCTTTAAGCAGTATAACGACGCGGCCGTTACGCAAATGATTATTGAAAAGCTGCCGGAGATTGCGAAAAATGTGGCCGACCCATTATCGAAGACGGAGAAAATTGTTGTTATCGACAGCGGCGGCGGTGCAAGCGGCGGCGGTGCATCCAAGGTGGCTGGATATGTTACGGATATCATCTCTACGCTGCCATCCACGGTTGAGGCCCTTACCGGCATTGATGTTTTGGGCAAATTGAAGGGCGCGGTTGATGGGGCCGAAAAGCCGACGGAATAAGTTATATGCTTGAATATAAATACGCCGTCATTGCGGCCAAATTACAGCTGGGTGTTGTGCTACCATAGCGTATTCGGATGGATGCGAAAAAATGCCCTGCTCTATCACAGAGCAGGGCATTTTTTGTATAAATCTACTATTGCGCTAAAATCCATTCTACCATGTCGCGCAGCAATTGTCTGTCCACATTTCCGCGCACCATGTAATCTCTAATGTCGTTGTAGGGTGTTTGGGACTGCATCAGAAGGTGGTTTACATTGTCGAACAGTTTGGCCGTTACATGGGGCATATCGTGGGTGTAGTCTGCCATCACTTGGAAGTCAACATCAGTAAACACTTGCCAATCCCTGTCACCGTGGACGATAAACACCGGCGTTGTGCTGCGGGTAATAAACGGCAGTGGCAGCGAATTTACAACAGATTGTTGCCATAGGCCCGGTATGCCAAAAATTAGCCTGTCACGCAATTCGTCCATAGACAAATCGCCTATATTGCGTGCTTCTTCTAACATTTCGGCAACCATAGCCAAATTCTCATCAGCCGTCTCTTGAGGTATAAGTCCCGCCGCAAGTAAATCGTTGATTAGCTGCACATTTTGGTCGTATTGCACTTCATACAGGCTTCTAGGAGAGCCGGCAAGCATGATAGTGCCGTCAAGACCGCCCTCTTCCGCTATCCGCGGCGCAAGCATGGCACCCAGACTGTGGCCCGCAACGAAAACATTGCTAATTCGTGGGTCGGCACGAAGCATTTCGGCGGCAAAAAGTGCGTCTTCAATGGATTCTTCCCAGACAGTAAAATCGAGACCATAGGCTTCCATTAACCTTTCGCCATGGGAAAATGTGCGCTTGTTATAACGCAAAACGGCGATGCCATTTGATGATAGATAGTCTGCTATATCATGAAACACTCTGTTGTCAAAAATTGATGTGTCCATATTTTGCGGGCCGCTGCCATGTACCAGGATGACGGCGGGCACAGGGTTTTGTGCGCTTGCTTGGTGCGGCATTGTTAAAATGCCATCCAGAGGCCATTTGCCGCCCTCACCCACCACGATAGCTTCGGCGAAGTATAGGGCATCTTCCGGGGTTGGCAAGGTTTCAAAAGCAAAATAAGTGCTTGCAAAGCCTACAATTGCGCCGGCGGCGTCTACGGCAACCATATAGGCCGCATTGCCCATGGTGTGGGTGGCGGTTATGTTGAAAAGTGTTACTCCATAAGCATCTGAAGCATCTACAATTGCAAAATCTAAGAGACTTCCCTTTTGCAGCAGTATTATCGTGGCAAATTCAAAGGCTCCTAGGTCTGTGGGCAGCATCAGGTTGGCGGTTGTCGTGTCGCCGGCTGCAAGGTAGTTCATGAAGCTTGTTGCCACGGTTTCGGCGGGGATTGTTACGGATGATGTGGTGATAGTTACTGTCATTGTTGCGCCGTCCCAATCCACCTTATAGCCTAAGCTCTCAAACAAAGTGCGTATTGGCACCATCTCGATGCCGCTTATTATTATTGTTTCAATTTCGTTCAGAGCAACAAGGACATTTGGCAAATAGAGGGTTTCTACGGGCACCAGCGTCCTGCCATCTACGATGACAGGGCCTTGAAAATGCTGGCTAAAATCTATCTCTTTGTCGTCAATTACGATGCGTACCTCGGTGGCAGTTGCATTTAGGGGAGCCGGCGCGAATATGCCAAAGGCCAGCACCAAAATCAACATTACTGACAAAAATTTTCTCATTCCATTTCTCCTTTTTGTTTTAGGGCCTGTTCCCACTAACGAAAACGCACATTTGCGGTCGATATTTCCGCCATTCTGCGTCGCCTTCTCCTAGCGTGCCTTTGGGCACGCGTCGTCGTCGGCTCCTTGTCTGGCGAAAAATCGCCTCACAAATCTGCATTTTCTTATAGCGGGAACAGGCCCTAGTATGGCTTTCCATTTCTATCAAAATACCTTCTTGTGGCAAGCTCTGTGAAAATTCCAGGCAAAATTGCCAGCACAATGGGCACAGCTATGGTGATCCAATACATTATCGTCATCGCGGCTTCATTTTCCAGAAACGCAAAGCCCAGGCCGCCGCATATTAGCAAAAGCACAAGGGAAATTATGCTGGCGCGAAACAATATTTTGCCGCAATGGCGCGCGGCGAAGTTTTGCGCTTCTATTGATGCCCCTGCCCTGCTAAAGCTGTTGTAGCCGCGCCCTCTTTTAACCATAATCAGGCTGATGGGCATTAAAATGATGGGCAAAATTAATATTGGGGCCACATTTAAAATCCAGGTTGTTGCATCCACAATATCACTCCTCATTATCATCTCCCTCTGCCGATGTTTTCTTGCGTTTTTTTACACATTCGTTAAGAAGATATTCTATTTGGCCGTTTAGAGACCGAAAGTCATCTTCGGCCCAGGCCATAAGCTCTTTCCAGAGGGTCGCTGAAATGCGCAAAGGCACCTGCTTTTTTTCGTTGCCTTTCATGATATCACACCCTTAGTAAAGTGACCCGCTGTTTACAACCGGCTGGGCTTCGCGGCTACCGCACAGCACCACAAGCAGGTTGGATACCATTGCTGCTTTGCGCTCTTCATCAAGATGCACCACATTGTTTTCGGAAAGGCGGTCCAGGGCAAGTTCTACCATGCCAACGGCACCTTCTACCAGCAACGCCTTGGCATCAACCGTGGCTTTGGCTTGCTGGCGTTGCAGCATGGCGGCGGCAATTTCGGGCGCATAGGCAAGATGGGTTATGCGCGCTTCCATAATTTCAAGGCCGGCAACATCAGTTTTGGATTGTATCTCTTCTTTCAGCATGTTTGCAATTTCCTGGCCGCTGCCGCGCAGGGTTTTTTCGCTTTCGTCGCCATCGCCCACGGCGTCGTATGGGTAGAGACGCACGATGTTGCGCAAGGCAGAATCGCATTGAATTGACAAAAATTCTTTATAGTTGTCCACATTGAAAACCGCTTTTGCAGTGTTAACAACACGCCAGATAACCACAATGCCTATGATGATGGGATTGCCCAGCGCATCATTGATTTTTTGTTGGTTATTGGATAGTGTAATTGTTTTTAGCGAGATTTTTCTGTTGTCCCGCGTGAGGTTAACAGGCTGCCCTGTTATCGCTGAAACGGCAGCGGCGGCCGGCTGCTCTAGTGTTTGCGTCGATGTGCCTTTAGCGGGATTTACAGCCACGGCAAAGGGATTGACGAAGAAAAAGCCCTCTTTCTTAATGGTGCCGATGTATTTGCCAAAGAGCGCCAGTACTAAGGCCTCGTTGGGCTTAACAATTTTAAGGCCTGCGTAGATAATGGGCCCCAAAATGATGGTGTAGATGCCAGCGGCAATTATTGCTGCAACCCATAGACCGGACGAGCCGTAGCTGGCCATTTGCATTGCCGCAAAAACAATTAGCCCAATTGCGCCTAAAATCAACGCTGAATTAATGATAAGAACCACCATGCCACTTTTCGGATTAAGGGCAATTTCCTCATATTGGTTTTGCCTAATTTTGGTGTTTTCATTCATAATATTTTCCTCCTATATAATTTTGATATCATAATAATATCATATTTATATATAGCTGTCAAGAGTTTTTTCATTTGCCATGTTACATGCCCTATGATATAATTAAATTATCCCATAACTTGAAGGAGATGCACATGAATCCGCTGTTAAAGCCCATGAAAACCCTCGCTGTAATTTCCATTGCATTGCACGGGGCTGCCATATTTGCTGCGGCAGTGCTGGTATTGCTACGATATCCCATCGCGACATATATTTATGGATATCAAGGTTTTGCGCGTGACGTGCCCTTGTCTTCCCCATTTATAGTGATACCTATTGTTGCCATTTTTGTACTACACGGCGTTTTGATTGTGCTTTACCAGAAGGCCCTTCAAGATAATGCAAGTTTAAAGACAGTATCAATATTGTCGCTGGTTTTCGTAATTATCATAATCCCCTTTATAGACGGTGTTCTGCCATTTTTCACAATGCATTTTCACGCCAGGTATGGCACGGATTTTCTGGTTGTACAAAGTATTTTGCAGGGCATGATAAATTTTGCCATGGTGTTTCGTTGGCTAGGCTCTGCGGCCCTGCTAATTTCCGCTTCAATGGCACTTTACTATATGTATTATTGCAAAACACAACAAAAGATTGGAGGCTGTGATGGAGAATAAGAAATTGATGCTTTTGGACGGCCTAAGCCTTATAAACCGGGCGTTTTACGCCCTACCGCCGCTGACGACGAAGGATGGTTTGCCCACAAACGCAATTATAGGCTTTTTAAATATCTTTTTGAAGCTTGTGGACGAAGAAACGCCCCAATACGTTGCCGTAGCCTTCGATTTGCCGGCACCTACCTTCCGCCACAAGCAGTTTGAGGCATATAAGGCCACCCGCAAGCCCTTTCCTGACGAGCTTCGCAAGCAAATCCCCTTGTTAAAAGAGCTGCTTGAGGCCATGGGCATCGCCATTGTGCAGGCCGAGGGGTATGAGGCGGATGACATCATGGGCACGCTGGCGGTGCGGGCCGAGGCCCAGGGATATGGCATCACAGTTGTCACAGGAGATAGGGATTTGCTGCAAATTACAACTGACAGAATTAAGGTTCGCATACCTAAGACGTCCAAGGGCCAGACGATAACCGAGGACTATCACGCCGCGGATTTTACCGGCAAAATGGGCATTACACCCCGAGAATATATTGATATGAAGGCGTTGATGGGCGACGCGTCGGATAACATCCCCGGCGTACCCTCTATTGGCGAAAAGACTGCGCTGAAATTAATACAAGAATATAGCAATATCGAGGCCGCCATTGCGGATGCCGAAAATGTGAAACCGCCCCGGGCCGCAAAAAATTTGATGGAATTTGCTGACCAAGCGCGGCTTTCTAAAGAGCTGGCCACAATTGCCCTGGACGCGGAAATTGATGTGGATTTTTCGGATTTGCGCCTTGGTGATATTATGAATCCCGAGGCGCTTGCGCAATTTAGGCGGCTGGAGCTGAAATCTATGCTAAAGCGGGCGCAATCGGTGTCCAATGCCCCCGTAGGGGCCGCTGTAAGCCGCCCGCAAGGCCAAATAATCAATTTATCTGAATGGCAAGCCTTTTTAACCAGCATCAATGATACCCTTTGTTTTTATCGCCTTGACGCAGAAAATGGACTGGCTATTAGTGCGGGCGAAAACATAGTGTATCTGCCAAAAAACAACTTTGCCGCCATTGCCCCGTTTTTCGAAGGCAGTTGCAAGAAGGTGGCATTTGATGCTAAAAAGGATATAAATTTGCTGCGCCGCCATGGTATTACGATGCGCAACTTGGCTTTCGACCTGCTGTTGGCGGGATATCTGCTAAATAATGTTAAGGACGGCGATACCCTCAATGATGTGTCGCTGGAATATTTAGGCAACGGTATTGCCTTGCCCATTACAGCAGAGGCTCAGCTAAGCCTTTTGGAAGAAACCATTGACACGGCCCAAGAAGCCGCCGACGCTGCTTTTGCGCAGGTTGATGTGATAGCACAGGTATATCCCATGATGCTGGAAGCACTGGAAGAGCAAAATCTTAACCCATTGTATTATGGCGTGGAAATGCCTCTTTTGAATGTGCTTGCAGATATGGAAAATTTGGGCGTGCGTGTGGATGGTGATTTTATCACATCTTATGGCGAGAAGTTGACGGAAGTTATCGACCGCCTAACGACGGAAATCCATGAACTGGCCGGTAGCGAGTTTAACATAAACTCTACGAAGCAGCTATCCAAGGTGCTTTTTGAGGACATGGGTATCAGAAGTATCAAAAAAACTAAGACGGGTCATAGTACCAATGTTGAGGTGTTGGAGAAGCTGGCCCGAGACCACGAAATTGCCCGGAAAATTTTAGAATATCGCAGCCATACAAAACTGCGCAGCACTTATGTGGACGGCCTTTTGGCCGCCATCGGCGATGATGGCAAGATACACACCACGTTTAATCAGGCTTTAACGGCAACTGGGCGGCTTTCGTCCATGGAGCCTAATTTGCAAAACATCCCCGTTAGAACGCAGCTGGGGCGCGAATTGCGCCGCGCTTTTGTGCCCAGCGAGGGTTTTGTGTTTGTTGACGCGGACTATAATCAAATTGAACTGAGAGTATTAGCGGAGCTTTCCCAAGATGCCATTTTCCTTGACGCTTTCAGGCAAAATCAGGATATCCATCGCATTACGGCGGCTAGGGTGTTTCATGTGTCCTTTGATGAGGTGACGGATGAGATGCGGCGCATCGCAAAGGCCGTGAATTTCGGCATTGTGTACGGCATTTCGGCCTTTAGCCTGGCTGAGGACATTAAGGTTAGCGTACAAGATGCCGATGGCTTTATCCAAAGCTATTTCGCCATGTATCCCGATGTTAAGCGATATATGGACGCCGCCGTGGCCACCGCCAAGCAAAAGGGCTATGCCGAGACCATTTTCGGGCGACGCAGGCATATTCCGGAGCTTTTTCAGGCAAACTTTAACACACGCAATTTTGGCGAGCGCGCCGCGATGAACATGCCCGTGCAGGGTGCTGCGGCGGATATCATCAAAATTGCGATGATAAAGGTGCATAAGAGGCTTGGGGCAGAAGGTTTGGAATCTCGATTGATACTGCAAGTACATGATGAATTGTTGATAGAGGCCAAGGTTGGCGAAGAGGATAAGGTTAAGGAGATACTGATGGATGAAATGGAGAATGCTGTGAGTTTAAGCGTGCCGTTGTCCATTGATGTCAACATTGGAAAGAGTTGGTATGATGCGAAATAGGCCCAGAATTATCGGATTAACAGGCGGCAGCGGCGTTGGCAAGGGCGAGGTCTGCCGCATTTTGGCGCGGCGCGGCGCGCAAATTATTGATACCGACAGTTTATCGCATAAGGCCATCTTGCGGGAAAATCCCGCTTATGATGAGATTATTGCTCACTTCGGCAACAAAATTTTAGCCGACACAGGAGAAGTTGACCGCAAAAAGCTTGGTGCCATCGTGTTTTCTGATAAAAGTCAGCTTGATATGCTGTCAAAAATTGTACACAAATATGTACAGGCAGAATGTGAAAGAATAATACAAAAGTCAGTTGCGGAAATAATTGTTATTGACGCGCCGGCCTTAGTTGAGGCCAATATGCATGGCGATTGCGACCTTGTTATCGGAATTTTTGCCCGTAAAAACCTGCGTATAGCCCGTATCATGGCCAGGGACGGCATAAGCCTTGATGCTGCCGAAAGGCGCATAGAAAGCCAGATGCCCGATGATGTGCTGAAAACTTTTGTGGATATGGCCATTGACAATAACGATGACATAAGCGATTTGGAGGAGAAGTTGCGTGAAATATAGATTTTGCAAAATACTGGCAAGCGGGATGGCAGCATTGATTTTGGCCGGCTGCATGGGCCCGCCGCCCATAGCCCAGCCAAACCCCCATTTTGCCGCAAATTTGCACCAGTTGGCAGAAGAGGATGGCGATGATAACGGGCAAGATGCGCAATCCGCATTACAGGAAGCCCCCATAACACCCGTGGTTGGCGGCAATTTGCGCATAGCTATGCCCATGCCCGCCACGCTAAATCCGCTGTTAAATTCGGACCCCCATGTGGACGCTATATTGCGCCTTATTTTCGAGCCTTTGGTAGTATTTTGCCACGAGATGCGGCCGCTGCCTAATCCCGCCATCACCCAAAGCGTGGTTTTTTCGCCCAGCGGCAGCACTGTGGCTATAAGTTTGCATGATGACATTTTTTGGGAAGATGGCACGCCCATAACAGCGTCCGATATTGCATTTTCCATTGATGTGCTACGCTTTTCAGCACCCGAAACGGCGGTTTACCGTGCTAATGTGGCAAACATCGCTTCGCATTCTGTTTTGGATAATCGCACATTGCAAATAAACTTAACCAGCCCCATGTGGGCCATGAAATATATGCTAAATTTTCCCATAATTCCGGCGCATTATTATAGCCCTGTTTCTATGACAAACCTCAGAGCCGCGCGGAACATGCATCCCTTGGGCAATGGCCCTTTTCGCTTCCTGTCCCACGAGGGCGCGGGAAGTTTGGAGCTTATTGCCAATGAACATGCCCTGGGCGGCACACCCTACATCAGCAGTGTGACGGCCATGATTTTGCGCGATGCCGGCGGCGCGCGTTATGCCTTCGAGCAAGGCCTGACGGATGTTTTGGCCGCCGACATGCATCTTTGGGGGCGTTATGGTGCAATGGGCAAAAATAGAGCGGCCCAAATCTTGTCAAATGAATTTGACTTTGTGGGCTTTAACGCCAGCAGTCCTCTGTTTGCCCATTATGGCGCGCGCGCCGCTGTGGCCCATAGCTTTGATATGGGTGCCATCATCCATCGCTATTATGCTGCTTCGGATGCTGCAATTGCGCCTATAAATCCGGATTCTTGGCTGGCGGCAGAAACCCTGCCCGAGCATCCTTTCAACCCACATATGGCCGCAACATTTTTTCGCGAATTGGACGAAATTCCGCAAATTGCCATAATTGTTAGCGACACAAATACTACCGGTGTTTCCATGGCCACTATGCTGTCAGAGGGCCTTAACGCTGCGGGAGCAGATGCCACGCTTGAAGTTTTGCCTTTTGCCAACTTTGTTTCTCGCGTAGAAACGTCGGATTTTGACATAATGGTTGGCGGTGTTTCAGTGTTTCCGCCTACTTATTTCGGATTTTTACAGACCCTTTTAGGATATTCTTCCGAAGAGCTTGATAGCACCCTTTCTATGATGCGCCATGCCCCAAGCGAGGCTGCGTTGCAGCAGGCAGCCACCAGTGTCCAATATTATATCGCAGAAAATCTGCCAATTATAGGCATTGGCTTTCGCCGACAGGTGCTTTACACCACGAGCCCTATCCACGGTGACATCGAAATAAGTGCCGCCGACATTTTTACAAATATCAGCAATTGGTTTATATATCATCCTTGATATTATCGTAAATTTATGATATAATGATATCGAGATGAAAAGGAGGCGGTTGTTGTGGACAAAAAAACTATTTTTTCTGGCGCGCAGCCCACGGGATATCCCCATTTGGGCAATTATTTAGGTGCCTTCAAAAATTGGAGCAGCTTACAGGATGAATACAACTGCCTGTATTGTGTTGTAGATCTTCACGCAATTACCGTGCGGCAGGTTCCTGCGGAGCTTCGCAAGGCTTCCCGCAACCTTTTGGCCCTATACATCGCTTGTGGGCTTAACCCCGAAAAAAATATCGTCTATATACAGTCTCATTACACAGGCCACGCAGAGCTTGCATGGATTTTAAACTGTTTCACCTATATGGGCGAGCTTGGCCGCATGACGCAGTTTAAGGATAAGTCGTCAAAGGGCGATACCAATATAAATGCAGGGCTGTTTAACTACCCTGTGTTGCAAGCGGCGGATATTTTGCTTTTTGGCACCCATCTGGTGCCCGTAGGCGAGGACCAGCGCCAACATCTAGAGCTGGCCCGGGATGTGGCCATACGCTTTAACAATATCTACGGCGATGTTTTTACCGTGCCAGAGCCTTACATCGCAAAAAGCGGTGCAAAAATCAAAAGCGTGACACATCCTGAGCGCAAGATGTCAAAATCTGATGAAGAAAGCAGTCAGATAATTTTGCTGGATGCGCCTGATGTGGTGATGCGCAAATTTAAGCGCGCTGTGACGGATTCTGAAACAGAAATACGCTATGATGTGGAAAACAAGCCGGGCGTCAGCAGTTTGCTTGAAATTTACGCAAACACCCGCGGTATCTCCATGGACGATACCCTTGTAGAATTTGACGGCAAAAATTATGGCTATCTTAAAACCGCCGTGGGCGAGGCCGTTGTTGATATCATCATAAACCCTATCCAAGCCCGCTTTAATGAACTTTCTGCCAATCCAGACTACCTAGACAAGGTGTTGAAAGAAAACGCTGAAAAAGCTGCTTATATTGGAAATAAAATTTTGCGAAAAGTGAAGAAAAAGGTTGGATTTATCGTATAATTAAAAGAGGACAATTATAGAAGGGAGAGATATCATGTTAATTTGGGCGATTGTTTTATTTATTATTGGTGCATTCATACTTTTAGTAGACATTTACATCGAAGGCTTTGGCGTTTTGGGCGTAATTGCCATACTTGTCATCGCGGCTTCTTTGTTTATCAATGTGGCTTTTGTGCCCCTTGGCGGCTTTATCGTCGCCGGTAAAATTGTTGTCATGGTGCCTGGCAGTATCATGTTTTTCCGTTTCTTGCGCAGCAGACAATTGGATGGCAAATTCATCCTTTCTGAAACCTTGGCGGAAGATAAGGTTGACGTGTCCGGCCTAGAATATTTCAGAGGCAAGGAAGGCATCACAAAAACCGCCCTGCGCCCTCAAGGCATGGCAGATTTTAACGGCGCCGGTGTTGAGGTATGTTCTGATTCTAAATACATACCCGAAGGCAAGCGTATTAAGGTTGTTGACGTAAGAGACAGGAAAGTATTTGTAACCTTGATTGAGAACTAGAGGAAAAAAATAATATAACGAGTGGAGGTTTTTCAATGTTAGATGGATTGTTAATAATGATAGCCCTTATTGCACTGGGGGTCATCCTGTTTTTCACGCTGTTTTTCAACTTTATCCCAGTTGGACTGTGGATTTCAGCTGTTTCTGCGGGCGTAAAGGTCAGCATTTTTTCTCTTGTTGGTATGCGCCTACGCCGCGTTAAGCCGTCAATGGTTATTAATCCCCTTATAAAGGGCACTAAGGCTGGCCTCAACATCAGCCAAAACCAGCTGGAAAGCCATCTGCTTTCAGGCGGACGAGTAAACAATGTGGTTGACGCGCTGATAGCGGCGCATAGAGCCAATATGGAGCTTTCCTTCGAGCGTGCCGCCGCCATAGACCTTGCCGGCCGCGACGTTTTCGAGGCCGTACGCATGAGCGTTATGCCAAAAATAATTGAAACTCCTATGATATCCGCGATGGCTGTAAATGGTATCGAAATTAAGGCCATGGCCAAAGTTACCGTGCGCGCCAACATCGCCCGTCTTGTCGGTGGTGCCGGCGAAGACACCATTATCGCCCGCGTTGGCGAAGGCATCGTAACCACCATCGGCTCTGCCAAGAGCCATTCCGAGGTTTTGGAAAATCCTGACAAAATCTCGCAAACCGTACTTAACAAAGGGCTGGATTCTGGCACGGCTTACGAAATTCTTTCCATAGACATCGCCGACATCGACGTTGGCAGAAATATCGGTGCAGAGCTGCAAATTGACCAAGCCGAGGCCGATAAACAAATTGCCCAGGCTAAAGCCGAAGAGCGCCGCGCCACAGCTTTTGCCGCAGAGCAAGAGATGCGTGCCCGCGTAGAGGAAATGCGTTCTAAGGTTGTCGAGGCTGAGGCCCAAGTGCCGCTGGCCATCGCCAATGCTCTGCAAACCGGCAATTTAGGCGTGATGGACTATATCACAATGCAAAACAAAATGGCTGACACCAAGATGCGTGAAGGCCTAGGCGGTATCAAAATCAATATGACTACGCCTCCAGACGTTAAATAGTGTTGAAATAATCACGGAAAACACAGAATGACACGGAAAAGCTGCCCCACAAGGGTTTTTCCGTGTCATTCTGTGTTTTCCGTGGTTAAGAATTTGTTTCATCTTTTAAAGATAACATCATGCACCTTAAAAATCACCTTTTCTGATATAGGCCGCCCAGAAGCGAAGGACCTATCCCCTGCTTTCTCAAGAAAGTCCTCAAGGGGCACAGTGCCGTGCATGTATCCCCAAAGACATTCAATAAGCTCCACTGCCTCGCCTGCCGCCATCTCAAAAAGCTCCGCAAAGGACTCCCAATTCTCACTGGTGTCGTCCCAGGGGTCACGCCACAGCAGTTTTTTTTCGTTAAGATAGTCCAGCCCATCCTCAATTTCTTGCAAATGTATCAGGCTTGTAGCCACCATTTCCCGCAAAATTATCTTTTCACCCAAGCCCAATATCCTTTTGCGCGCACCGCGATTGGACTGCATAAACCGCGTCATAAACACCATATATGTCATGGCGCTAAACACATTTTTGCCATGGATATCCACTTCATAGGCCTTATTTATAGATTTTCCAATGAAATCTGCTGTGCTCATGGCGCCATCCTTGTCCACTTGTATCAGCTTCCACAACTTTTCATCTCGCGGCTTTTTGCCCGCCACCATTTTAAACAGCAAGGTATCAATGGCGGTTTCAAAACGAAAATGATTTGCCATGTATTTAAATTTGGGGCCGCGCTCGCCTTCGCGCAAAAAACCCGTTCTGTAATACACATAGGGATGCGTTGCGCAGTCCAGTGCATAATGTGTAAGATAGCCCGCAAAATAAGCAAAAGCCGCTTGCTGGGCATTGCCGTCAAGTTCCATGAGGCCTTCCGCCATGGCCCGCATAAATTGCCCCACATTTTCTTTGTGCATTTTAGATCCTATGCCGCGCAAGTCACGCTTTAGCGCACCGGGCAAATAATAAAAAAATATATCGGGGCCCTGGCAGCCTATGTTATACAATTTTCTGTGTGCCTCAATATGCTGTGTTATACCCTGTGGCAATTCTGCAAGCACCTTTTGTCCGCATATATAATGGGTTATCAATCCCGGCATAAAATCATCTCCTACTTGCAATTTTTGCCTATTCATCCTATAATTATATCACGTGATGGAAGTTTCTTATGCAAAATTATCAAGAAATATAGTAATGATTATAAGTGCGATGAGACGAAACCCCGAGCATATGCCAAGTTTTGCCGTGCAAAACAAAAACTCCCATCTGCTGTTTTGCAGATGGGAGTTATGCTATACCAATTCTATAAAAACCATTTCCGCCGCATCGCCTTTACGCTTGCCAATTTTGATGATGCGGGTGTAGCCGCCTTTGCGGCTTTCGTATTTTGGCGCAATTTCGTTAAATAGCTTTTCCGCCATATTGACGGATGTAGTGAGGCTGCGCTTTTTCCTGCCATCAGCCGGCACTTCGGTCACGGGGTAGAGAACAGAAAGAATTTTACGACGTGCGTTTAGTCGCGTTGGGTGGTCCACTTTCACTTTGCGCTCTACAGTGTCATAGACAGTCACACGCTTACCGTTTTCATCCTTCTTCACGCGGCGCCCCGCAGCGTCTTTTTGGGCAACTTTGAAGGTTTTTGTCACTTCAGAGAAATTGTCTTTTTCCTTCACAGCCAAAGTGATAAGTTTTTCCGCCACTTTGCGCACTTCTTTAGCCCTTGTTTCTGTTGTTTGTATTCTTCCGTGGTATAGCAAGTTTGTAGCCAGGTTACGCAACATTGCCTTCCTTTGGGAAGATGTGCGGCCAAGCTTTCTATATCCGGGCATAATTACGCCTCCTTTGCTGCAATTTTACTTCGGTTATTTATGATTCATCGCTGGGTCGCAGGGCTAAACCGAAATCATTTAAACGATTTAGCACTTCCTCAAGGGATTTGCGTCCCAAATTGCGCACTTTCATCATATCCTCTTCGGTTTTGTTTGCCAAATCCTCAACGGTGTTAATGCCCGCACGCTTTAGGCAATTATAGCTGCGCACAGAAAGGTCCATTTCTTCGATAGACAGCTCAAGAATTTTCTCTTTGTTGGTGTCCTCTTTTTCGGTGAGAACAATTGCTTCCTTGGCATTTTCTGTCAAGTTAACAAAGAGGTCCAGATGGTCGTTGAAGATTTTGGCGCCAAGGCTTACGGATTCGTCAGGGGTGATGGTGCCATTGGTCCAAACTTCAAGCACCAGCTTGTCGTAGTCTGTCACTTGCCCTACACGTGTATCTTCCACTTGGAAGTTGACGCGCTTAACAGGCGTGTAGATAGAATCCACAGGAATTATGCCAATAGCCTGGTTGAGAAGCTTGTTCTTTTCGGCACTGGCATATCCTCTGCCTTTGGTAATGGTCATTTCTGCGGATAGTTTGGCGTCTTTGCCTGACAGGGTGGCAATGTGAAGCTCTGGATTTAAAATTTCGATATCCGCGTCCACTTTAATGTCGCCCGCCGTAAATTCGCCATCTTCATTAATTTCAATGTAAGCCTTTTTAGGCTCGTCGCTGTTTGCATTGTTTCTTATGGCAACATTTTTCAAATTGAGGATAATTTCGCAAACATCCTCTTTTACGCCTTCGATAACGCTAAATTCGTGCAGGATGCCGTCAATTTTGATGTTTGAAATTGCCGCACCCGGCAGGGATGACAGCAAAATTCTGCGTAGCGAATTGCCTAATGTGGTGCCGTATCCGCGCTCTAAAGGCTCGATAACAAAGCGGCCATAGGTGCCGTCCTTGCTCATTTCTGCAATTTCGATATGAGGCTTTTGAAATCCTACCAATGTTCAACCTCCCTCTAACTAACTGATAAACATTTCCAACAACACTATTACTTAGAGTATAGCTCTACAATGAAGGTTTCATTCACTGGTGTGTCAATTTGGTCTCTGGTTGGTGTGGCCAAGATGCTGCCTTTAAGGTTGTTTGTGTCCACATCCAGCCAGCTTTCCACACGTCTGCCGTCTGTAGCGGCCAAAATGTCTTTGAAACGCACAGAATCCTTACGGGCGGGGGCTACTTCTATTACATCGCCCATGCGGGTGTGAAATGACGGTATATTAACCTTTTTGCCGTTTACGGTGATAAGCTTGTGGCTTACCAGCTGGCGGGCTTCCATGCGCGTGCGTGCAAGGCCCATACGATACACCACATTATCCAGGCGCATTTCTAAAAGGGTAAGCAAATTTTCACCCACAATGCCTTGACGCATCTTGGACGCACGATTGAAATACCCTTTAAACTGCTTTTCCTGCACACCATAGCAAAATTTTGCCTTTTGCTTTTCTTTTAGTTGCAGCCCATATTCGCTAACTTTTTTGCGCATCATGGGCGGCTTTTTCTTGCTTTTTTTACCGCTGCCTGTGAAGGCGGCTTCAATGCCGAGGCTTCTGGAGCGCTTCATCACAGGTTGTCTATTAATAGCCATATACAATCACCCTCCAATTAAATACGTCTGCGCTTTGGCGGTCTGCAACCGTTATGCGCCACGGGTGTCACATCTTTTATCATTGTAACATCCAAACCTGCCGCCGAAAGTGCCCTGATAGCCGCTTCACGGCCGCTTCCCGGCCCTTTTACAAAAACCTCAACGCTTCTAAGTCCAAATTCTTTTGCGGCATTAGCAGCAGAATCCGCCGCCATTTGCGCCGCATAAGGTGTAGACTTGCGCGAGCCTCTAAAGCCCAGGCCGCCGGCAGAGGCCCAGCAAAGGGCATTGCCGTTAGCATCCGTGATGGTTACAATTGTATTGTTAAAGGTAGATTGGATATGCGCCTGTCCAAAATTAACGACCTTTTTTTCGCGCCGCCTTCTGGTGGTGCCGCGTTTAACTACTCTTTTCGCCATGCTTAGCAATCTCCTCCTTTATGCCCTATTTCTTCTTATTGGCAACGGTACGTCTTGGGCCTTTTCTTGTGCGGGCGTTGTTTTTGGTTCTTTGTCCGCGCACAGGAAGGCCTCTTCTGTGCCTTATGCCTCTATAGCAGCCAATTTCTGTAAGACGTTTGATATTAAGGGCAATTTCGCGGCGCAAATCGCCTTCAACTATCTGGTTTTTGTCGATAGCGTCACGAATTTTTGCTATTTCGTCGTCCGTTAAATCCCTTATACGTGTATTGGGATTTACGCCCGCGATGTCCAAAAGTTTATTAGAACTGGAACGTCCAATGCCGTAAATATAAGTAAGGCCAATTTCAACCCGCTTGTCTCTTGGCAAATCCACTCCTGCAATACGAGCCATGCTATACCTCCCTATCCTTGTCTTTGCTTATGCTTAGGGTTTTCACATATCACCCTAACAGCACCTTTACGCCTAATTATTTTGCATTTTTCGCACATAGGCTTTACAGATGGTCTTACTTTCATGTAAATCCACTCCTTTGCTTCTATTTATCACGCCAGATAATTCGGCCTTTGGTAAGGTCGTAAGGCGACATTTCAACAAGCACCTTGTCGCCGGGAATTATCCTGATAAAATTAAGCCTAAGCTTGCCCGAAATATGGGCAGTGATGACGTGTTTGTTTTCCAGCTCCACCTTAAACATGGCGTTGGGGAGCTTTTCCACAACAATACCTTCAACTTCAATTGCATCGTCTTTAGCCATTTAAGTTTTCCTCCCGTTTGTCCATGAACTTCTTCAAGGCGGACCTAAAATCCGCATCTTTTATATATTGTCTTTCCAAAATTGCTTTTTGTAAGGCCGCGTCCACAGTTTTTGTGGGCTGTATATGCATCGTCTTTTTCTTCTTGGGGCGCGTTAGCGGGCGGCTTTTGCCATCCACCAGATATAGATAGGCCCCTTCGATGTTGTAAACGATAAACACATCGCCCTTGTCCCGTCCGGCCTTGGAAATAACCACTTGACCCACAGAAAACTCCATAAATCACCTACATTGTCAAAATCTCAGGCTCGCCATCAGTAATCAGCACGGTGTTTTCATAATGTGCGCTGGGCTTGCCGTCCGCCGTCACCACGGTCCAGTCGTCATCAAGAAAGTCAACTTCGTAGGTGCCGGCGTTAACCATAGGCTCTATGGCCAATGTCATGCCGGGCCTAAGGCGCGGCCCCCTGTTTTTCTGACGAAAATTGGGGATTTCAGGGTCCTCGTGCAAAGCAGCGCCGATGCCGTGGCCGATAAGTGCCCGTACCACGGAAAAGCCATGGCTTTCCACATAATCCTGTATTGCCGCGGAAATTTGATAGAGAAAGCATCCGCTTTTCGCAAACTTTATGCCCTCGAAAAAGCTTTGCTTCGTCACATCCATAAGCCTCTGGGCTTCGGGGTCAATTTCTCCCACAGCGAAGGTGCGCGCGGCATCTCCGTGAAAGCCGCCTATATAGGCACCAATGTCGATGCTTACAATATCGCCGTTGGCAAGTTTTCTTATACCCGGGATGCCATGAACCACCTCTTCATTGACGGATATACAAACAGACTTCGGAAAGCCCCTGTAATTTTTGAAGCTTGGCGTGGCCCCGTTTTTTTTCAAAAACTTTACGACGGTTTCGTCCAGTTCTCTTGTGGTGATGCCTTCTGCAACGACTTCTTCTAAGAGATCGAAAGCACCTTTCACAAGCTGGCCGGCGTGGCGCATCTTTTCAATTTGCTGCGGGTTTTTGATAATTATCGCCATATTCCCTTTTCCATTTTCTTTTCTAATTTGGCCACCAGCAGTTTGGCTTCTAAAAGCTCTATTAGGTTTTGTGTAATTTCTTCCACGTCACCTGTGCCGCTGGTGGAGATTAAGAGATTTTGACGGTCGTAAAAATCTATGATAGGAACTGTCCTCTCATGATAGATTTTTAGACGATGGCGCACGGTGGATGCGGTGTCGTCCGGCCGTTGCTCTAGCGTACCGCCGCAATTGTCACATGTAAATGCCTGCTTGGGCGGATAGAAAATTATATGAAACATGGCTTTACAATCGGGGCAAACTTTACGCCCCGTTATGCGCTGTATGATGTCATCATCAGGGACATGGATGTTAAGCGCCATATCTATAGGGCTTCCAAGCCGCCCACAAATTTCATCCAGCGCAAGGGCCTGCGCAAAAGTACGTGGAAAGCCGTCTAAAATAAAGTCGTCACCTTCCAAAATCTCGTGCACTATGGAGAGCATAAGCTCGTCTGGCACAAGGTCGCCTCTGTCAATCAGCCGCTTGACAGCGCGACACAGCGCAGTACTTGGCCTTATCTCCTCGCGCAAAAAATCGCCCGTAGAGATATGCCTAATATCGAAATGTTTTGCAATGGCCTGCGCCTGTGTGCCTTTACCGGCACCAGACGCCCCCAATATCAGCAATCGCATGGTTGTTTATCCCCCTCTTAAACTACGTGTTCAAAAATCCTTTGTAATTACGCATAAGAAGTTGCGATTCTAGCTGTTTTACAAGTTCTAAGGCCACGCCTACAACGATAAGCAATGTTGTACCACCCCAACCTACCGCCATGCCGAAGAACCATTCAATCAGTATGGGTATCAAGGCAATTACCGCGTAAAACACGGCACCTACCCAAGAAAGCCTGTTAACGGTGCGCGAAATATAGTCGCTGGTTGGTTTGCCCGGCCTGATACCGGGGATAAATCCGCCGTTTTTCTTCAAGTTTTCCGCCATTTCTACGGGGTTAACCGCGAAGGACGTGTAGAAGAAAGTGAAGCAGAAAATAAGGAACACGTAAATTATTGCACCAAATGGGAAGGTGAACCAAGGGTTGTCATACGGCCCAACAGGATACCAGGTTGTCATGTTCAAAAATTCTACCACACGCAAAAGCCACGATGGGTCTGCACCTGCTTCAGGCTGCGGGAAAAACATCGCTATCTGTTGCGGGAAGCCCAAGATGGACATGGCAAAGATAAGGGACATAACGCCCGCGATATTAACCTTTACAGGGATAAAGCTGGATTGCCCGCCATAGGTTTGGCGCCCAACCATCTTTTTAGAATATTGCACAGGAATTTTTCGCTGGCCATCTTGCACCAACACAGCGAAGCCTACCATAAGCACAAACAATATTACGACGATAACAACAATGACAGCATTCCATACGCCGCCGATAGACGCGTAATACATGGTCATTATGCCCATTGGAAGAGCCGCAAGGATGTTGGCGAAAATTATGAAAGATGCGCCGTTACCTATGGCTTTTTCTGTCAGAAGTTCTGACATCCACATGATAAACATGGTGCCCGCTATCATCGTAAGGGCCGCTACAACGTATACAAAGATATTATTGTGTATGAAGGCCACGCGCCAGCTAAATACAGAGCCAGCCGCTTGCATTATAGCCATTGCAACCGCCAATATACGTGTATACTGGTTAATTTTTTTACGGCCTTCTTCGCCTTCTTTTTTCAGCTGTTCTAGCTTAGGTATGGCCACCGTCAACAGCTGCATTATAATGCTTGCAGTGATGTACGGGCCTATACCCATGGCAAATATGGTGCCCATTTCGCCGCCCAAAATTAAGCCTATTATGCCATCGCCGCCACCGAACATAAATTCGGTAAGCAGGTCTCTATCAATGCCGGGCAGTGGTATCTGGGAACCAACCCTAAATATCAGAAGCACAAGCAAGATGTAAAACAGCTTTCTTCTGATGTCTTTAACTTTCAATGCATTTGAATACACACCAAACATTAAATCACCTCTGCCTTGCCGCCTGCAGCTTCAATTTTTTCTTTCGCGCTTGCGCTGAAATAATTAACTTTAACATCAAGCTTTTTGCTGATGTCACCTTGGCCCAAAATTTTCACGCCGTCGCGTGGGTTTTTTACATAACCTTTGGACTGCAAAGCTGCTATATCTACAGTATCTCCATCGTTGAAAACATCCAGATGATATATGTTTAAAGTCACGATGTCTAAGGTGTTTCTATTTTTAAAGCCTCTCTTAGGCAGTCTACGGAACATTGGAAACTGTCCGCCCTCAAATGTAGGGCGCACACCGCCGCCGCTGCGGCTTTTTTGGCCGCCTTGGCCGCGTCCGCTCCATTTGCCGTTACCACTGCCATGGCCACGCCCGCGCCTCCAAGCTTTAAATTTAGAGCCCGGTGCCGGCTTCAATTGGCCTAATGTCATTGCTTTCACCTCATTTCTCAAGTAATGCACTGGTATAATTTGGTACAATTATACCTCTTCCACCTTTACAAGATGGTTTATCGTCCTAACCATGCCTCTGATAGCAGGATTGTCTTTTTGCACAACAGAGGAATTTAGCTTACCCAGCCCAAGTGCCTTTACAGTAAGCCTTTGGTTGGGCTTTCTGCCAATTGGAGACTTGACCAGTGTAATTTTAAGTTCTGCCATTTGTTATCCCTCCTATGCCAAAAGCTCTTCGACATCTTTGCCGCGCAGCCTGGCTACTTGTTGCGGTGTTTTCAGCACTTTGAGGCCACGCACAGTAGCATGAACCACATTTTGTTTGTTTCTAGAGCCTATACACTTGGTTATCACATTTTTGATACCTGCAAGCTCCATCACCGCACGTACAGGCGAGCCCGCTATGATGCCCGTACCAGCTGGGGCTGGCTTTATAAGCACATTTGCGCTGCCAAAATTGCCAATTATCTGGTGATATATAGAATCGTTTTCGTCACGCTCTATATATATCATGTTTTTCTTGGCGTCTTCGCGTCCTTTGCGTATGGCCTCTGTGGTTTCCTGCGCCTTGCCTAGGCCAAAGCCCACATGGCCGGCGCCATCGCCCACAACAACCAGAGCCGAGAAGGACATCGTACGACCGCCTTTAACAACCTTAGTAACGCGCTTTATGGCTACAACTCTGTCTTTTAAGTCAAGCGCGTTAGCGTCTATCTTAGTCTTCAAAGCATTACCTCCTTGAGGGCCTATCCAACAATAAGCCCCTTCGCATATTTCCGGTCTTTTCCTCCAATCCTGCGTCGGCAAAATCCTCATGTGCCTTTGGGCACACCGCGGATTTCACCTCCTTGTCTTGGAGAAAAATCCTCGAAAATCTGCTTCGGCGTTATTGTTGGATAGGCCCTTAAAACTCTAATCCGGCTTCTCTAGCCGCGTCAGCCAAGGCTTGCACCTTGCCCTGATAAATATATCCACTTCTGTCAAAAACCACTTTTTTGATGCCAAGCTCTAGGGCCTTTTTGCCGATAAGTTCGCCAACTGCCTTAGCTGCGGCGGCATCAGAGGTTTTTTCCAGTTTGTCCGCCAAAATCTTTTCTTTTGTGGAAGCCGCAACCAGCGTGTGGCCTGCCACGTCGTCTATAATTTGCGCGTACATATGCTTATTAGAGCGAAAAACAGAAAGCCTCGGTTGGGACATATTGCCCGCAACTTTGTTTCTTATTCGCAACTGCCTTTTTTTCCTCGCGATGTTGCGAGACGGCTTTTTAATCATATGGCTATGCTCCTTTATTATGCTTTCTTGCCAGATTTACCAGCCTTACGGCGGATTCTTTCTGTGGAATATTTAATCCCTTTGCCTTTGTAAACTTCAGGTGGCCTTTTTGCGCGGATATTGGCAGCATATTGCCCTACCTTCTCCTTGTCAATGCCGCTTACATGGATTTTTGTGTTGCCTTCCACAGTGGCCTCAACGCCTTCGGGGTCTTCCATCTCAACGGGGTGAGAATAGCCCAGCGTAAGCGTAAGCTTGTTGCCCGCCTTGGCCGCACGATAGCCCGTGCCGTTTATCTCCAAGGTTTTTTGGTAACCGGTAGTGACGCCGACAACCATGTTGGAGATAAGTGTACGTGTAAGGCCATGCAAAGAACGAAACTTCTTTAAATCGTTTGGCCTTGTCACGTTGACGGTGCCGCCTTCGATTTTGATGTCGATTTCAGGCACCAACTGGCGCGAAAGCGTGCCTTTCGGGCCTTTTACCGTAATGAAATTGCCCTCTTCCAGCTTTATATCAACGCCGCCGGGTATTTCAATTGGCATTTTTCCAATTCTTGACAATTATCTCACCTCACTACCAAATATACGCGATAATTTCGCCGCCAACGCCCTCTTTGCGTGCTTGCCTGTCAGTTACAATGCCCTGATTTGTGGATACTATAGCGCATCCAAGGCCATTAAGCACTTTTGGTATATCGTCAGCACCTGCATACACGCGAAGACCAGGCTTGGAAATGCGTCTTATGCCAGAAATTACCTTTTCATTTTTATCTCTGCCGTATTTCAAAGATATACGGATATTTTTCTTAACAGCGTCGCCCACAATTTCATATCCCTTTACATAGCCTTCTTCCACCAAAATCTTGGTGATGGCTTCTTTTACGCGGGATGATGGGATGTCAACGGTGTTATGTCTTGCAGAATTTGCATTTCTTATCCTTGTAAGCATATCTGCAATAGGGTCGCTCATTGCCATGTGCGTAAACCTCCTTGCCTAATAATGACTTGGTATGAAACTCTAGTCTCTACCAACTGGCTTTCCTCACACCAGGAATCTGGCCTTTATACGCCAGTTCTCTAAAGCATATACGGCAGATGCCATATTTGCGCAATGTGGCATGGGGCCGCCCGCAAATTTTACAGCGTGAGTATGCCCTTACTTTAAATTTAGGCTTTCTTTGCTGTTTTAATATCAAAGCTTTTCTTGCCAAGTGGCATCCCTCCTTTACTGCG
>WQVI01000009.1 GCA_009781625.1 Defluviitaleaceae bacterium
ATGTGTATAAATGTTGATGCAGACGTTATCTGGATTGCTTCGGCCCTGTGCTACACTGGCTTCTTAACTGCCATTGGCCTTGCAATGACAGTTGAGCGTTGCGTTGCTATTAGGATGTCCACGACAACTAAACCATCAACTTCACCCGCTTCAGCCGCAGCGCATTGGCCAGCACCGATACGGAAGACAGCGACATTGCCACCGCCGCTATCATTGGGTCTAGCAGCGGCCCGCCGGCTAGGTACCACAGCCCCATGGCGATGGGGATGCAGGCCACATTGTAAATGAAGGCCCAAAACAGGTTTTGCCTGATGTTTGCGATGGTTTTGCGGCTTAGGGTGATGGCGGCGGCCACGGCGGTTAGCTGGCCGCGCATCAGCACGATATCGGCGGATTCTATGGCCACATCCGTGCCGCCGCCTATGGCTATGCCCACATCGGCCTGGGCCAGCGCCGGCGCATCGTTGATGCCGTCGCCCACCATGGCCACAACTTTGCCCTGGGACTGTAGCTTCCTCACGCTTTCGGCCTTGTCCGCCGGCAGCACCTCAGCCAGCACAGCCGTAATGCCCGCTTGCTTAGCCACGGCGGCGGCGGTTGCGGCGTTATCGCCTGTTATCATCACAACCTCAATGCCCATGGATTGCAGCTGCGCCACGGCCTCGCGGCTTTCGGGCTTTATGATGTCCGCCACAGCGATGATGCCCGCCAGCACACCGTCAATGGCCATAAACATCGGCGTTTTGCCCTCACCCGCAAGGTTTGCGGCTACATCAGCATAGTCCCCAAGCCCAACGCGGCTTTCATCCATCAAACCTTTGTTGCCTATCAATATATTCTGTCCATCAATTGCCGCCATAATCCCCTGACCTGTGATGGAATTAAAGGCGGTGGGTTCTGTAAGGGCCAAGCCATCCTCAAGGCCCTTGTTTACAATGGCCTCGCCCAGCGGATGCTCGCTTAGCCTCTCCCCAGAGGCCGCCAGCCGCAAAAGCTCGGCGGGGCTATGGCCGCCAAGGGCTACAATGTCCGTCACATGGGGCTTGCCCACGGTTATCGTCCCAGTTTTGTCCAGCACCACCGTCTTCACTTTATACGCCATTTCAAGGGATTCGCCACTTTTTATCAAGATGCCGTTTTCCGCGCCTTTGCCCGTGCCAACCATGATGGATGTAGGCGTTGCAAGACCCAGGGCGCATGGACAGGCAACTATCAGTATCGCGATAAAGATGCGCATAGCAAACCACAAGGTTTCGCCACCCAGAAAATACCAACCCGCTAAGGACAGGATGGCGATGATAATGATGGCCGGCACAAAACGCTCTGAAATGGCATCCGCAAGGGCCGCAATGGGGGCGCGGCTGCCTTGGGCCTGCTCTACCAGCTGTATTATCTGCGCAAGGGCCGTATCCTTGCCAACCTTCGTCGCGCGATACTTTATGGCCCCGTTTTTGTTGATGGATGCGCCGATGATGCCATCGCCAACGCCTTTGGTAACGGGCATGGATTCCCCTGTTAACATAGATTCGTCAACGCTGGTTTCGCCTTCAACCACCACGCCATCCACGGGCATCTTTTCGCCGGGCCGCACCACGATGATGTCGCCAACGGCCACCTCATCAATAAAAACTTCGGCTTCAATGCCATTGCGCAACACCTTCGCCGTCTTTGGCGCAAGCCCCATCAGCTTTTTAATGGCCTCGCCTGTTTTGCCCTTGGCCCGGGCTTCCATGTACTTGCCCAGCACTATCAGCGTCAATATAACGCCGGCAATTTCAAAATACGGCTCGTAATGCCCGGCCATAAAGGTGTTGGCAAATGTTAGATACAGGCTGTACAAAAACGCCGCCGCCGTGCCTTTGGCTATCAAAGAATCCATATTGGGACTGCGCCGCACCATGGCCAAAAATCCCTTTTTGTAGATGGCCCAATTAACCGCCACAACAGGCAGTGTCAGCCCAAGCTGCAACCAGGTGTTTTGTGCGGGAAAATTGTGCATTATCCAATGGTGAAGCTCCGGCATACCCATCCAGTACAT
Organism: Defluviitaleaceae bacterium; assembly: GCA_009781625.1. Classification (GTDB taxonomy): domain Bacteria; phylum Bacillota; class Clostridia; order Lachnospirales; family WRAX01; genus WRBK01. Next base: position 2,039 of record WQVI01000009.1, read on the forward strand.
AAAATGCGGCACCATGGATATCACAAAAAGCGGGGCCGTGAAGATGGCAGAAATTATCAGCCGCCGCCTAAGGCCGCCAATTTCCTGGGCCTTGCGCACTTCCGCCTCATCCACGCTTTCTTCCCGCGCCAGCGTAAAGCCGGCCCTTTCCACCACGCGCATCACATCCAAAAGGGACACCGCCGCCGCATCATATCTCACATGCAGCTTCTCCGCCGCAAAATTGACGGTGGCCTCGGCAACGCCATCCAGCTTGCGCGTCACACGCTCTATATTCTTCGCGCAGGCGGCGCATGTCATGCCGCCAACGTTTAAAATCACGCTTTCCATCATTTCACCAGCCTTCCCACAGACTTTATCAGCTCATCAACCACCCCATCATCGCCCCGGGCAAGCTTTGGCCCGATGCACGTCTTCACATGGCTTTCCAACAAAACCTTCCCCACGCCGCTTAAAGCAGACTGCACAGAAGCAATTTGCGTCAACACATCGTCGCAATATTCGCCCCTCTCTATCATACCCTTGATGCCCCGCACCTGGCCCTCTATACGGTTAAGCCGCGACACCAGCGATTTATTAATACCATCCGGCCTTTCAGACATTTTCATCACCTCAACGCAATTATACCATACCCCCGCACCCTATGTCAACCAGCAAAAAAATCTCCCGCTGACGATATTGCCGTTGCCCAAATTGCAACAGAACGTCCACGACAGCCCAACCGTCATTGCGAGGACTACGATAGTTGAATTATGATGAAGTACAAGTCCGAAGCAATCCAGTTAGCCGATGTGTATAAATTTTGATATTGACGTAAGCTGGATTGCTTCGGCCCTGGGGGCGGTATTGGCTTTTTAACTACCATTGGCCTCGCAATGACAGTTGGACGTTTCGTTGTTACCGGATAGTCCGCTATGGTTAGCTATGGTATAACCCAAAACCGAAGCAATCCAGCATACTATCGCACAATATCCGCCCACAAGTCGCGCCATGTGGGGTTATCTTTTTCAATTAACCTCATTTTAGCAGCCCTGCCGCCGGCCTTTATCTGCTTTTCTCGCGCTATCGCATCACGCATATCGTCAAAAACTTCATAATAGCCAAGCTTGTTGATGCCATATTTTTTCGCAAAGCCGTCAAATGTTCCCTCTTTGTGTTGGGCTATGCGCTGTATCAAGCTTGATGTAACGCCGGCGTAGAGGGCGCCATTGCGCTTGTTGAAGAGGATGTAGGTATAGCCGGGCTTTTTCATGATGGCCTCACTTTTCATGTTGTCTGGATTGCTTCGGACCTAGGCTGTGTTAGCTTTTTGGCTGGCGTTGGCGTTGCAATCGTCAATACGGTTGGACGTTGCGTTGCTAATTGGATGTCCACGACAGTTCAACTGTCATTGCGAGGACTACTATGGTTGAATTATGATGCGGTGCAAGTCCGAAGCAATCCAGTCAGCCGATGTGTATAATTTTTGATATTGACGTTGCCTGGATTGCTTCGGCCTTGGGCTGTGTTGGCTTTTCATCTGCCGTTGGCCTCGCAATGACGGTTGGACGTTGTGTTGCTGCCGGGATGTCCACGACAGTTCAACTGTCATTGCGAGGACTACGATGGTTGAATTATGATACAGCTCAAGTCCGAAGCAATCCAGCTAACCGATGCTTGCCTCACGTTATCCCCACAAAATCAAGGAAAATATTCAAACCAAATCTCTTCTTCGCCGCTTATTAAATCACGACGTATAACCATCGTGGTATACTCCTCGGGAAAGTCCACATCGGGGCCGTGCCAGGCCCAATGCATTGCAGTTTCATGCACCCACTGAAATGTGCTTACGGCCACCAGGGTGCCGTCAACCCAGTCATGAAATGTATAATGCCGCCCCGCCGCGCTGCTCATCCAAGCCTCAATCTGCTGCGTTGCCGGGTTTGCATCCAAATTAAGCCCATCCGCGCTAAGCTCTGACAGCTGGGCATTGTACACAAATTGCTGCGCCGTGGCATCCCACAGCCAATAAAACTGTGGCCCGGACCATCTGTTGCCACCGTGGCCCTTATGAATTATCATATCAAGATACCCGTCAAAATTAAAGTCCACAAAGGACACATGCACCGTCCAAAAATACCCTTCCACGCCCTCAATGCGCTGCACAAGGGCACCAGAGGCATCTGTTATCTCAATATCCAGCAAATGGGTTAAAAAATCGCCGGGGGATGGAATCCAGTCTAGGGGGTGAATCCTGCTGACGGTAAAATCAAAATAAAGGTGGCTATCCGTGCCATCTAAGCTTCTGGCAAGGGTGAAGTTAAATTCTTCCACCTCGTTAGCATCCTGCACAGACACGAAATTAAAAAACCTTGTCCAGCCCGATAGCAAGTTTTTAGTTGTGTTGGTTGTCACCCGCACGCCATCTGTCTCTTCCGCCTGCCACGCCCATTGGCTCGTCGCCACAAAATCCCCATCGATATATTCCAGCGTAATGCGGTCAAGGCCGCCATAATCATCAATATGCCGCACCGCAGACAACCTTCGGCGGTCTACCTCAAGCTCTATATCATTTTCCCAGCTAAGCTGTGTCAGCGTCTCGTTAAACACAAAATCGCCTAAATCCTCATTCCAAATCCAGAAATAATAAGGCATATACCGGCCCGGCGCTTCCGCAAACATCGGTATGCGCTTATCCATATGGCCGTTAAAATTAAGGTCTAAAAATTCGGCCTCTAAAGCAACTTCTTCAGGCAAATCAGGCAATTCCCCATCTTGCGGTGTCTCAACTATCTCCTCGGCTGGGTCATCTTCTTCATAAACATAGCCATTACAAGCCGCCAGCACCAAAGCAACCAGCACCGCCGCAAAAAGCCTCGCAATTTTCATCATCTTCTCATTACCTTTCGCCAAGCTGCTCTCTAACATATCCAAAAACCCCATCTATCTCATGAAATTGGTGCCTCATATGATGCACCCACAAAGAATCATCAAAATTAGATTGCAAAACAACAAAATGCCCGATGGTGGAGGTTAGCTCGTACATCTCATCATCTTCATCAAAGCCATTGCCCCAAGCGATAACTGCAAAGGGGTCCATGCCCCTTAGCTCGTTAGGAAAAGTAATTAGGCAGCAGCCATCGAGGCACATTATGGCAGGGTTAGACCAGCCACTGGGGCGCGAGCCCAAACTTGTGCCGACAGTATAACCACTGCTAAGCCAAGCCCTGTTTATTATGGCTCTGCCGTAAAATTCAAGCCATGGCCGATGATATCTGGGGGAAATAATTTCGTTTACGGCCTGTCTGTCGTTTCCGTTTAGGTCTACAGAATACGCCGCACCGTCATAAAGGCTTGAGAAGAAAATTCTATCATTGGCTATTTGAAAAGGGCCAAGGGTTACTTCATCAACGATGATGGTTTTGTTTTCGCCGTTCATGTCCATTCGCCCAATGGGCCCCACGCCCGGCGTGCCGCGTATCTCTATCAAATCAACAAAATAAAAATATCCGTCATGCCATATGATATGTATGGCACCCCTGCCCAGGTCTTTAAAATCTCCATTTGCATTGGCGGAAACAAAAACCGCCCCATCCCTAAAAGCAAACCATTCGCCGCTTCCGCCTGCCAAAGGCTCCATATGAAGAAAAAATGTGCCACCATCAGCATAAATCACCTGCCATAACCCAGGAAAGGTGTCAGCGTCCATCCAATAAAATCCAGTCTCATAAGAAGCCAAATTTGCGGCATCTTTCAATGCCTCGATGTCATCAATTTCCCACAGCGGCGGGCTTGGCCTGTTAAGCGCAAACCAATCGTTGCCCATATACCTCAAAACTTCAACGGCGCCGTCTTCCGCAAACGCAAAAACATTCATGCCATCGGTATATTTGCCGTCGATATAAGGTTTAAGCCTCACGAGATAAGGGGTGTTTAGCCAGCCTCGCTCAAATTCCACCGGGGCATCTTCTTCTTTGACTTCTTGCGCCTCAACGAAGCAATCATCCGTCTCTACTGCAATATCAGCTTCAATATCAACATCTTCGGCCAACCCAAAAACTTCCGCTTCATAGTAGCCATTGCAAGCTGCCAGCAACAAAGCAACCAATGCCACCGCAAAAAATTTAGCAATTTTGCTCATCATAACCGCCCTTCGTAGGGGCGGCTTGCAGCCGCCCGTTACCAAGCGCATCCACTACAGCCGCCCCATCAAATACTCTGCCAGTCCCAAATCCATCACATTCGTTATCTTCATATTATCCCCATTGCCAATAACAATTTTGGGCCGTATCCCCGCCCTTTCCATCAATTGACAATCATCCGTCCCCAAAAAGCCCTCACGCCGCGCCCCATCATGGGCCGCCATCAAGGCCCCTTTACAAAACGCCTGGGGCGTCTGTATGGTGTAAAGGTTTTCCCGCGGCAAAGTCTGCATCACATTGCCCTCGGCATCCGCCATCTTTATCGTGTCCGTGGCAGACAAAGCCAGTGTCGCAGCCTTATGCACACCCGCCGCGGCAATAACAGAAAGCACTGCATCCTTGCACACAAAAGGCCGCGCCGCATCATGGATAGCCACAATTGCATCGCCTTTCACTTCCAAAAGTCCGCCATAAACCGACTCTTGCCGGCTTGCACCCCCCGCAACTATGCTCGTCACCTTCGTCAGTCCATGCTCCGCCGCCAAATCCTCACAAAACCCGCGCCAATCCCCCGGCACAACAAGCACAACACCATCCACCTCATCCATTTTCTGAAACACCCGCAAGCTATGCAAAATAACGGGCACACCCCCCAATGGCAGAAACTGCTTAGGCACATCGCCGCCAAAACGCGTGCCGGCACCACCCGCCACCACAATCACATAACAAGGCCTGCCTTCAAACATACATACACATCCTAACTCAAAAATGTCTTCAATTTATTTTGTCCTATAAATTGCTTCGGCCCTATGCTGCACCGGCTTTTTGACTGATGCCGACCTCGCAATAGTCAATACAGTTGGACATTGCGTCCCTGCCGGATGTCCACGACAGCCCAACCGTCATTGCGAGGACTACGACAGTTGAATTTATGATATAGCACAAGTCCGAAGCAATCCAGTTAGCCGATGTGTATAAATTTTGATTTTGACGTAAGCTGGATTGCTTCGGCCCTGTACCGCACCGGCTTCTCAACCACCATTGGCCTCGCAATGACAGTTGGACGTTGTGTTTTATATAGGGATGTCCGAAACAGTTCAACCGTCATTGCGAGGACTACGGCAGTTGAATTTATGATATAGCACAAGTCCGAAGCAATCCAGTTAGCCGATGTGTATAAATTTTGATTTTGACGTAAGCTGGATTGCTTCGGCCCTGTGCTACACTGGCCTCTTAACCACCATTGGCCTCGCAATGACAGTTGGACGTTGCATCCCTACCGGATGTCCACGACAGTTGAAATGTCATTGCGAGGACTACGACAGTTGAATTTATGATATAGTACAAGTCCGAAGCAATCCAGATAGCCGATATGTATAAATGTTGATGTTGACATAAGCTGGATTGCTTCGGCCCTGTACTGCACTGGCTTTTCAACCACCATTGGCCTCGCAATGACAGTTGGACGTTGCGTCGCTACGGGATGTCCACGACAGTTCAACCGTCATTGCGAGGACTACGGCAGTTGAATTGTGATACAGCACAAGTCCGAAGCAATCCAGTTGAACATTGTGTTATAATTAGGGATGCCACGATAGCTATAGCAATTTTAAAATTAAATTGCTATATCAGCCCTTCCTAAAATCCTTCACGCTAACGCCAAAGCTCTTCTCCTGCTCTAAAAATTCAATAACATTGGGGTCGTCCATCACACCCACAGGAAATTTAAGCTCTACGCCGCCTTCGCTCTTAATTTTTGTCATGCCAAATTCCTTGATGCAAAACTTTTCGCCCAAAAACAGGTCGTCCACAATGCCCACTTCCCGCACCGCCGCCACAAATTCATCCCGGGCCGCACCCTCGCCAAAGGCCTGCAATGCCACGCTTTCCAGCCGCACATCGCCATCATTTTCAATGGCCTCTTCAATAAGGGCCAACTGAAATTTCGCGGTGACAATAGGGCTTCCGTCCAGATGCTTTGCCACCACATCCTCAAGTGTAGCCTTTATCAGCTTCGCCGCCTGCTTCCTTGACAGCGAAGCCCCCGTCTGCAAAAACAGCTGGGAAAAGTAGTTTACAATCTCGCCCTGCACAGCATGGGGCTTTTCTATAATTTTCAGCACCATAGGGCTATAGGGTATTATCACCGCTTCCGTCACCTTGCTGCCACCCAGGGGCAGTGCAAAGCTGCTTTGCACGATGTGGTTTTGCCCATCCTTCACCTCATGGGTATAAAACACGCTGTGGTTAAGCTTAAAAATACTCAAATATTTTGCGCCCTTTATATCAAATTGCGTAACAAGCAAGTCCGCAGGGGGTATCTCGCCGTTTTCCAGCATAATTTCAGCCAGCTTCGTACACATCTCGCGGCTTGCGGCCTTAAAATCCACCTCGCCCGCAATATACTGCCCAACCGTGGCCAGCATGGCAGAATCCGCATTAAACGTGGCTTCCTTAACATCATTGCCATCCATCATCTTCTTGATATGCCGCCCCAAAAAATCCGCCACCATATCGCTGTCCAAATCCAGCTCAGACTCCGAAAGCACAACCTGCCCCCGCTCGTTATCAATAATGTGCAAAATACCATGATTTATAAAAATTTCCATCTTGCGCCTCCTGTGTTATGTAAATCTAGCTTCGCCATTATACCACATCCACACAAATAAAAACAGTCCTTGTTTTTGAAGGTTGACAAAATGGTATGGCTGGTGTATAATAGAGGTATAATAAAAGAGAGAGTGCGCTAACACCCTCTCAGTGCGCATTGGCCGACAGGCTTTGCAATTGTTTTATGTTACTTTAAACGCCGCTTGCCTATACGATTAATGGGGCGGCGTTTGTTTTTCATTTTTCTTTCGATATAATCGGCCAGTGCCACAAAGGCAACAATGCCAAGAAATGCCGAATCAAAAATATAACAAACATCTATCATAAGCTTCACCCCCTTTCAGGTTGGATTTTGTTAATCCAGCCTTTCGGGACGCAAAGCCTGCCGCCCATAACGCGCATCTTCATTATACCCCACAATTCGACACAGCGTCAACCTATTTTGCCGGTTGACAAAGCAGTATGCCTGGCGTATAATAGAGGTATAATAAAAGAGAGAGTGCGGCAAACACCCTCTCAGTACATGTTGCTGTTATGCAACGGTAAGGCTTTGCTTATTTAATTGTTAAATAAACGCCGCTTACCTGCGATTATTGGGGCGGCGTTTGTTTTTTACTTTATTTTCGATATAGTCGGCAATAGCTACGAAGGCTATCAATCCCATAAATATCAAATTAAGTAAATCCCAAACGAACATAAGTTTCACCCCCTTTCAGATGGATTTAACCACCTTTTGGGAGCAAAGCCTTACCGCCCATAAACAGCATTATGCTTCTTTGATTATAAACTATAATTCGACACAGCGTCAACCTATTTTGAAGGTTGACAAAGCTGTATGGCTGGCGTATAATAGAGGTACAATAAAAGAGAGAGTGCGCGAACACTCTCTCAGTACATGTTGCTGTTATGCAACGATAAGGCTTTGCCTTATTTAAGGTTTAAATAGACGCCGCTTACCTGCGATTATTGGGGCGGCGTTTGTTTTTTACTTTATTTTCGATATAGTCGGCAATAGCCAAGCGAATATGTGTTTCACCTGCCTTCAGATGAAATTCATCAACCCTGCTTTTGCACAAAAAAGTGGGCCTGCTCTTTGGCAAAGCATATTTAGCTCTCTTTTGCCTTTCCTTTTATGTATTTGGCCATACTGTCAAAATCATAATATACTTCCCCAAAATTAATGTCAAAAACATCGTCCAATTCTTTTAGTATTTCGCCAGTTCTTTCTATTTTAATTTTAAATTCAAATTTAATATCCTGCAAAGGAAAGTATTTTCGTTTATGAGAACCTTCTTCATACATTCTTTCGTATACGTCCATAATAAATAAGGCGTTTTGCACCCTAGCACGCTCAAACAGATCCAAAGGCTTATATATCATAGGGGGCATGAAATTCTCTCCTGCATGTGTTTCCTGAACGCGATTAAGATAATATATTAACAAATTAACATAATCTTTCACACATCCTTTTTGATCTGACTGATCATTAACGCGGCCTGGCTGTTCCAATTTCTTAAAATTAATTGGTAGCTCACTTTTATCTTTAGAATAAAGCATTTCACAAATTTTAAGTAAGATTTTATGTAAATCCTTATAGTTAATGTTAATATCTTCCGATGATGGCGAAAGCATCTCTATCACTTCTTTGCATTTCTTTTTAACTTCAAGGCCCTCATTTTCGCGTATATCTGGATATTTATCTATTTCTTCTATTCTAGAAACAATTTGAAAAATATAAGAATTAATTTTTTCAGCACCAAATTTATGAAAAAGGTTTTTTATTCTATGATAATATTCCTCCGACACATATTTGTCTCCATCGCGCAACAGGGCTGATACCCTGCGTTTGGTTTGATGTTTTGGTAAGCCATCTATGATATCAGTAACATTAACATATTCTTTGTTAAGGATATAAACATAGCCCATATCACTAGGTTCATTTTCAGGTTTACAGCAAGCCATGAACAAAGCAACCAAGTGATCATAGGTTACATCCAAAAGGCTTGTATCTATTCCATAATGTCTTGCAAAAACAGGAAAGTGCCTTCTTTGTTTTTCATCAATTCTATGAACCACTCTATCATAGAAATTACGAAGAGTTCCGAGGGAAGTCTCATATCTGCACCGCCCCTTTTCGTCAAGCCTAAAAGCAGCAGAACGTCTCTTTTCATGCCCATTACCATCAGGCCCACCCCCAGCCTCTCCACGATAAATCACATGATGATCGCCATCTTTGCCATCCTTAGTTCCTTTTTTTACCCTATCGTCTAAGGCTAGTTCAATAGCTTCAAGATAACTGCCAACGCTTGTTACAGCTTCTTTCGTTACGTGATAACTTCCGCAAGTACTAGGTTCAAATATATTTTTAAAAGTTTCGAGCAAAACAAATCACCTCTTTTCATCAGTGTAGTATTCAAAATTGAACGCAATGTACTAATTATATAGTACAGTTAACTCCTTGTCAATGCAAAAAGCTAAATTGAAGCATAAATTTTGATATTTCATTTTAAACAAAATAGTGTTATAATAAACTCATAACAGCCTCATTTTTTTCGACTTTTTCAAGGAGGAGCATCATGCCCACAAAACACGAACCCATCCACATCTTTGGCCATAAAAACCCTGATACGGATACTATATGCTCTGCCGTTGCTTACGCCCATTTGAAAAGAGAGCTTGGCGAAAAGGGCGCCAAAGCCTATCGCCTTGGGGAAATAAACAAAGAAACGGATTTTGCCCTAAAGCATTTCGGCGTAAAAAAGCCCAGCCTGTTGCATGATGTGCGCGTAAAGCTGCGTGACCTTAAACTTTACGAACCTGACATAATGACGGCGCAAGAGCCCATAAAAAAAGCCTGGGATATGCTTGTTAACGCCGATGGCAGCCGCATCATACCCATTGTTTGCGAGGAGAAGCGGGTAAAGGGCATCATGGGCATGGGCGATGTTACGCGCATCTTCATGGAAGTAACAGATGAGGACATTGTAAAACGCCATGAAATTTTATACAAAAATCTGGTGGAAATCCTTGGCGGCGTGCAGGTTGGCGGCGAATATGGATACGAAAAGCTGGAAGGCTCGTTGTACATCGGCACAAATTTTGACCCTAAAACCGAGATAACCGACAAAGACGTGGTTATCACCGGCAAAATAGACAATGCCTGGCGCCTGGCCTATGAATACGATTTTGGCTGCATCATCCTCACCAATGGCGTAAAGCCCAAGGGCCTTGAGGGCGCAAAATGCGCCATTGTTTGTGTGGACCATTCCATGTTTAAGGCCATCAGCCTTGTGTCCCAGGCCATTTCGGTGTCCAGCCTTATGCTGGACGTGGGCAATATCATCACCTTCTCTGAAAACAACTATCTGGACGATGTTTCCGACGTTATCCGGGTATCAAAGCACCGCAACTTCCCTGTTGTGGACAAGGACGGCGCAATTTACGGCATCGTGTCCCGCCGTCACCTTATGTCTTTCAGCGGCAAAAAGGTTATCCTTGTGGACCATAACGAGAGAAGCCAATCCGCAGAAGGCCTGGAACAAGCCGAAATTATCGAAATTATAGACCACCACAGGGTGGCTGACATACAAACCGACGCGCCCCTGTATATCCGCAGCGAGCCCGTGGGCTGCACCGCCACCATCATCTGCAAGATGTATCGCGAAAACGGCGTTGCCATCCCCAAGGACATGGCAGGCATCATGCTTTCGGCCATTTTGTCCGACACGCTGATGTTTTCATCCCCAACCTGCACCCCCGCCGATAAGGCAGCCGCAGAAACCCTAGCCGGCCTGGCTGAGGTGGATATAATGGAATATGGCCGCCAGATGTTTAAAGCGGGCACATCCATCGAGAAATTTACCATAGAGCAGGTACTGGCCATGGACCGCAAACGCTTTACCTTCGGCAAGCATGTGGCCTTTATCTCCCAGGTAAACACCCTGGATTTTGCCAGCATAGCCAAACGCCTGGACGAAATCTTCAACAAGATGCGCGTCTTCTACGAAAAAAACCCATGCGACCTTGTGATGCTGATGATAACCGACATAGTGGCAGGGGGCAGCGAAATCCTCGCCGTGGGCCGCGCAAAAGACTTGCTGCAAACCGCCTTTGACATGAATTTAAACGAAGACCATATCTTCCTGCCCGGCGTAGTATCGCGCAAAAAGCAAATTGTGCCTGTTTTAACGCAAATTGCAACCACAGGTATTATATAGCAACTTTATTTGGGGATTATACAATATGGCCGTATTGGTGGAGCTTCTGAAAAAATTAATTGACCTTAGAGCCTGTTTAATATCTCGCTTTCGGCGAATTTTCGAGCGTTTTTTTCCAGGGCAAGGCGCGCGCGACGACGCATATTATATAGATATCTGCTAGGAGCGCGCAACGCGGCCATGGGGAAAACAAGCCGAAAAGGCGTCGGAATGGAGATATTAAACAGGCTCTTAGAGAAAGAGAGCGACTTATGATAACGTTACAGCCTATAACAACAAAAAATCTTGATGCTGTCTGGCTGATGAAAGCAGACCCTAACCTTGTAGCCCCTAATAATTGGAGCTTAGCAGAGGCCTATGCTTATTGGGTAGAATATGGCCAAAAGCCCATTGTATACGCTATCTGCCACAATGATGCCCCCATCGGTTTCATTGCGGCATTATACAATCCGCCGGCAGAATTTATTTCTTCCATCGACAACGGTGGCAAGCCCTTTTATTTTCTTTGGCGTAATATGATTGACGAAAAGCATCAAAATAAAGGCTATGGCAGGGCTGCAATGGAGCTTTTAATTGCAGAGGCGAAAGCAGGCAAACACGGGGCTGCCAGCGCCTTTTACACCGGTACCGACCCCAAAAGCAAAGTAACGCCTAAGTTTTATGGCAGTTTTGGTTTTGAGTATACAGGCGAGATTGAAGTGGAAGATGAAGAAAGTTATGAGGAAATTATGCGATTGGCACTTTGATATGCAGAGGTGGGATATTTGAAAACTTTAAGCTGCAATTACGAGATGTTAAATCCCAATATCATCGTAAGTGAAAACTGCTGGGTTATTGACGAAAGCGGCAAGAGATATGTGGATTTTGAGGCGGGGGTTTGGTGCGCATCACTGGGCCATAACAACAGGCAGATAAACGAGGCGATGATAAGGCAAATGGGCATCATCAGCCACGTGGGCTACAGATATACCACCAAAGTTGTTAACGAGGCGGCGGAAAAAGTCCTCGGCTTGCTGGGCTTTGCAGATGGCAGATGCGTCTTTCTTAGCTCCGGCAGCGAGGCGGTTGAATTTGCGGTGCAACTGTCCAAAAAGGCTATGGGCAGGCCCTATCTCCTTTGCCTGGAAGGCTATTTCCTGTCGTCCTACGGCACCTCTGCCGTGCGCGGTAAAAACGAATGGATTTCCCTTGATATATCCCAATACAACGGAAACCCAGAGGACTTTCTGCGAGATGTACCCTTTGGCGACATAGGGGCATTTGTTTTCGAGCCGGGCAACGCCTCGGGCATGGTAAAGCTGCCGCCCAAAGACTTAATTGCGGCCATAGAGGCCAAAATACGTAAAAATGGCGGTATCATAGCCGTTAATGAGATAACCGCCGGCACGGGTAGGACGGGGAAATGGTTTGGCCATCAGCATTACAGCATCCGCCCTGATGTTGTTGCCATAGGCAAGGGCATCGGCAATGGCTATCCCGTAAGCGTTGTGGCCCTTTCAAGCCAAATGGCCGATATGGCCGGGAAGGCCGGCTTTAGATATGCCCAGTCCCATCAAGATGACCCTTTGGGTTGCGCCGTCGTAAGCGAGGTTATCACCATCATTGAAAATAACGGCATGATACAGAGGTCTGCCGATATGGGGCTGGTCCTCAAGGCCCAGCTTGAGGCTCTGAAGGCCAAGCACAGCTTCATCAAAGAAGTGCGCGGCATCGGCTTAATGTTTGTTATGGAATTTCATCACGACAAAAAACTTCCCCTGGAAAAAATACATAGGGAAGTGTTTGATAAAGGCTATATTGTGGGCGTTAGCCCTCTGGCAAACTTGCTGCGCTTTTATCCGCCCCTCACCATTGATGGGGCCCAGATAAAAGCCATGGCGGCGGCCCTTGATGCGGTTTTGCGAGGTTATGCATGAAGAAAAGAGTTTTAATTCCGCTTATATTTGCAGGCGTTTTCTCGGCCTTTCTTGTTTTCTGCTGGGTGGTTGCTTTGTTTGATGCCAACTGGTTTTGGGGGCATCTGGCGCATCCAATTGCTTCGGCTTTAGGACGGCTTAATTTAATGGGATATAATCACGACATTGGCGGCAGCCACGCGCATTTGCATGACATTGTTTGGCTATGGGGCGTGGGGGCTTTCCCTTTAGCATATGCCGCGGCAATGGGGTATATCGTCAAGATAAAATCCCGACAAAAGATACACATCACGCTGTTATGGATAGCCGTTATCTCTGGGGCATCTTTTGTTACTTCCGCGTTCACGGTTGATAGCTTTTTCATTATGCTGGAAAGGTCTGCGTATAGCTACTTCGTCCCACAAGTATAAGCGAGCGCATCCTCACCATTTTTCATATCGTATCATGCTTTCCAAGGCCCTTCTGGGGGCCTGTTTTCCTTTTTCATCCGAATAGCCAATTGTCACAACGCCAACAACATATTTATCCCGTGGGATATCCAATATGGGTCTGATGTCATCCTGCACGAAATATGCTGTCCAGCAGCTTGATAGGCCGATGCTTTCTGCCTCTAAAAGGATATGCTCTATGGCAATGGCCGTGTCGCGTATAATTTGCTTTAGCTCTCGCGCGCTGCTTTCCTCATCAAAAGAAAGCTCGGTTTCGTCTTTAATGCGGCATCGTATATCGGCCACGCACACAATAAAAACAGGCGCGTCCTTCATCCACATTTGGTTTCCATCGGCCTTAGCAATTTTCTCTTTTGTCTCTTCAGACCTTATGATGATAAAGTTCCATGGCTGTGTGTTGCTTCCGGAAGGAGCCAGCCGCGCGCTTTCAATAAGCTGCATTATCTTTTCATCCTCAACCGGCTTGCCGTTGTATTTTCTGATGCTTCTCCTTGTTGCTATCTCTTTTATCATGTTTTACCCCGCAATCTTGCAAATATCGACACAATGTGTTATGATATAGCAATTCTACTTGAAAACAACGAGGCCGCGCGCGGATACAGACAGCGCTCCAAGTGTGTATTCGCGCGCGAGCTGAGGCGATTTTCAAGTTGAATTGCTATACATCCATCCCATATATGGAAGGAGGTGGGATGGATGTCACGTAAAGTGATTATGCGTTACATAGCTGATGCGCTTAAAGCTGCAAAGCTCGTCAAAGCAATCGTCACAATTATCAAAAACTTAGCAGATTTGCTTAGCTAAGTTCAAAGCCTCCAAGAAACCAGCTTGGAGGCTTTGTTTGTCCCATAAAAATTTGGTGGAAGATGTCACGTCTTTCACATTAAATATATTAACACAATCCATGTGTTTTGTCAATCAAATTTTTGAGAGTGGCGCATAAATAGTTACTATAGCAATTTCTTACTGGCTTATCATCCGCACAACATCATTATACGCAATGAAGGCCGCCAGCGCCATCAGCAGCACAAAGCCCGCAAAATGCACCATGCCTTCTCTGTTGGGGTTTATTGGTTTGCGGCGCACGGCTTCCAGCAGCAAAAACATCAGGCGGCCGCCGTCCAGCGCAGGAAGGGGCAAGAGATTGATGATGCCCAGGTTGGCCGAAAGCAGATAGGTGAAGGACATAAGCGACCAAAAAGCCGCCATGCCGCCGCCATCAGAGAGGCTTTCTTCAACTTGCCCGCCTACAACGGTAACAATGCCCACAACGCCCATAACATCGTTGGCATTAAGGCCCCCCGTTACAAGCTGCGTCAGCCCAAAAATTGTGGCCCTAACAGAAAAAACCGTATTGTGAAAGCCATTGGCAAGGCCCGCGAAAAAGCCATCGCGCTGCATCCAAGGCGTTTCGGCCACGTAATTTATGGTGCCGTCTGCCGCTGTCCATGTATCCGCGAAAAACGGCCCAACGCCTATACCGGGCATAAAGCCTACGATAAATCTGTTTCCATTCTCTTCGTCTTCAATAAACTGCGGCGTCACTATGATAGGGTCCAGCCTTTGGCCGTCACGCTCTACAACAAGTGTAATAGGGCTGCCGTCCGACCGCTGCATCTCAAGGGAAAAATCCCCCCAGATATTGACGTTTCGGTTGTTTACGCGCACAATCCTATCGCCAATTTGCAAGCCGGCTTCGGCTACAGGAGAAATTTCGGTAAAATTTGCCACGGTGGGCACGCGATAGCTGGTAAACATTGACATAGACGTGGCAATGATAAACGCCAACACAAAATTCATGGCAGAGCCGCCTACAATAACAATAATGCGCCAGCCCACAGGCTTAGAATTGAAAGACCTAGGGTCTTCCACGCCTTCGTCCTCGCCCAGCATCATGCAAGAGCCGCCAATGGGGAAAAGCTTGATAGACCACCGCGTTTCTTTGCGCACAAAAGACAGCAGCCGCGGCCCCATGCCTATGGAAAACTCTTCCACATGGATGCCCGCCTTGCGTGCCGCCCAATAGTGCCCCAGCTCGTGTACCACCACTATTATCGTAAAAATAACCAAACCAATTATAATTGTTGTCATGATGTTATGTCTCCTTTATTTTTGTGCGTATGCGCCCGGGGTGGGAATGCGGGGTAAACCCCGCTGAAGTGAAGGCTACAAGCCAACGCCCCGGTTTGTAACCGTTACTTTAGCGTGGTTTACCCCGCACTGCTTTTAAAGCCATCCCACGCGCCCATTTCTCCACTTCCAAAATCCCATCTATATCAATAGCATTATTGCCATTATATTCACATGTATATGCAGAAATTGTCCCATCTATAATTTTTGCTATGTCCAAAAAAGATATTTTCTTTGCCAAAAACATCTCCAGCGCTACCTCATTTGCGGCATTTAGCACATTGGGCAGCATTCCGCCTGCTTTGTAAGCCTCATATGCCAGCCTCAAACATGGAAAGGCCTCAAAATTTGGCGTTTCAAACGTTAGGGTGTTGCTTTTCGCAAAGTTTAGCCGCGAAAAGGTATTGCT
This sequence comes from Defluviitaleaceae bacterium, assembly GCA_009781625.1. Taxonomy (GTDB): domain Bacteria; phylum Bacillota; class Clostridia; order Lachnospirales; family WRAX01; genus WRBK01. Next base: position 17,891 of record WQVI01000009.1, read on the forward strand.
TGCGCGATGCGGATATGTTAGCGCGTATTGTATGGGCAGCCGCATATCAGGCGGCCCAAGCTGCGCCACAATTTGCCCGTCTGCAAATTCCACCATGCTATGCACCACGCTTTGGGGATGCACCAGCACCTCAATTTCCTCTGCCGCCGCATCAAACAGCCAGCCCGCCTCTATCACTTCCAGGCCCTTGTTCATCATCGTTGCAGAATCTATCGTCACCTTGCGCCCCATCGACCAATTTGGATGCCGCAGGGCATCTTCCACCGTCACCTTTTCAAGCTGACTTAGCGTATAGCCTCTAAAAGGCCCGCCTGATGCCGTTAGATAAATTTTATGGGGCTTGTTGTCCCCATTGCCTTGCAGGCATTGAAAAATAGCGGAATGTTCGCTGTCTACGGGCAAAATGGCAACACCTTTTGCCTTGGCCAGGGGCATTATAATTTCGCCTGCGCATACCAGCGTTTCTTTATTGGCGAGGGCTATGTTGCAGCCTGCGTTTATGGCGGCTATTGTGGGCAAAACGCCTGCACTGCCCACCAAGGCGTTTACAACAAGCCCATCCCCGTTTTCCGCTACGGCAACTATCCCATCGGGCCCTGATAATACTTCGCAGACAGGGCCCACACGCCGGGCAAGCTCCAACGCCGCCGCCTCATCATACACCGCCGCCACTTTTGGCCGAAATTCCGCAATTTGCTGTTCCAGCAGGTCTATATTAGAATGGGCCGTAAGGGCCGCAACTTCAATATTGCCCAGGCCCCGCACAACCTCAAGGGTTTGCGTACCAATTGACCCCGTAGAGCCCAATATCACAATCCTCATAGCACAATGCCCCCTAAGAAGTACAATATCACAAAGGCCAACGGTGCCACAAAGATGATAGAATCAAACCTATCCAGCGCGCCGCCATGGCCCGGCATTATGTTGCCAAAATCCTTGATATCTCGGCTTCGCTTTATAGAAGATGCGGCCAAATCTCCCAGCTGTCCCGCAACAGAGCATACAAAGGCCACAAGGGCAAAGACGAGGATATGCCCAAAGCTGCGCAAATCCAGGCTATACAGCACAAAGCCATATGCCGCAGCCAAAAACGTGGCCACCAATGTGCCGCCAATGGCACCTTCCACCGTCTTTTTCGGGCTTAGCGTCGGTGCCAGCTTGTTTCGCCCAAAAAGATATCCGGAAAAATACGCGCCGGTATCACAGCCCCAAGCCGAAATGAAAATAAGCCACACTTCAAACGCGCCAATGCTTTCGCGCACCAAAAGGACAGTTGACAGCATAACGGCTATGTACAAAAACCCGAAAACAGCCATGAAAGCATTACTTGGCTTATACGCCTTGCGGCGAAACACGCCAAAGGCCATATACGCCACGCCCAGCAATATAGGCAAAGCCACGAAGGGCACAACTTGCAAAACAACCTCGGCGCGTATAAAAGCCATATACGCCACCGCCGCCACAAAGCCCAAAAAATGCACGGCCCCAATATCGCCAAAGGCGCGGTAAAGCTCCCACATAGCGATGACAACAACTGCCATCAGCGCAATTTGCAGCCACACGCCGCCTATAATCATCAACGGCACCAGCACAACAAAGCCTATAATGCCTGACATTGCTCGTATAAACATAATTTCTCCTTCGTCAGCGGGTATCTTCTTCTATCATCGCCAGCACCGTTTCCAGCGCGTCCATACCGGGCCTGTTAAAATAATGGGGGATGGTGCCGGCCTCAAGGGGCCGCCCATGATGGTCCGTCACATAAAACACATCCATCATAAACACAATGCCACTGTTTGGCAAAGCCACCATTGTGCGCGGTCCGCCATAATGTCCGCTGGTTATTTCTCCCACCAGGGTTGCAACGCCGGATTCCTTTGCAATCCAAGCCGCTATTTGCGATGCGGACCACATCCCAGGGCCGATTAGCACCCAAATTGTGCCGTCAAAGGCTGCCAGCCGCGCGGGTTGGATGCGCAATTGGCTATGTATCCCATAATGCAATCTCTCAGCATCCGCCATGTTAAAATGCGGCAAATCGAAATCCGAAAGGATTTCGCCAACAGGCCTCTTGCCCAAATCCGCTTCTATAGTCCTAACGGGGTTGGCGGCGGATAATACCCTTTGAAAAGTGCGCGGGTGTATAAATTCTGAAGAATATTCGCCGTAAACAAGAAAGTAAAAGGCATCCAGCACAACAAGCTCGTCAATATTAGGCGCAACTATAGCATTTACAAAATAATCATAATTACCGCCCCCGCTGTGTCTCAAATCAACAATAAGATGGTCAAAGCCCTGTATTTCCTCGTAAAAATTGAAGGTTTTTGCCGTGTCGCTTGCAATTCTTTCCGGATGAAAAACAAAGCTTGTCACCGACAGATAGGCTATCCGCCCCTCTTCTATTATCTCCGTAAAGATGTTGGTATCATCAGGCATTGCAAAAAAATCTTGGGCGGCTTCCTGGGCAGGGTGCCTGGGCTCGTAAAAGGCAATCACATTAGGCTGCCGCAGCCGCGCATAGTTGCTGGGGGCAAGAAACCACAGTATATTGCGCCCTTGGGGGTCATCCACAAAAAACGAATGTCTTTCGGGGGAAAGGATGGCAAAATGGGCAACATCCCCCAACGGCCAGAAATTTCTTATCAAGGCTTTGTAAAACCCATCCACATCCATATCGGGATATGCTTCTATCTCCGCCCTAACATCATCCACAATGGCGTAAATATCCACGCCCCGCGCCCAATAGGCCACATCAAACAGCGCGAAATTATTTTCAAGGGTGTGTAGCATATAGTCCAAGTCGGCGTGTAAAGGATGTGCTGTAAGCTCGCCTGTGGCTTCTTGGTTTGGGGCACCGCAAGCGGCAAAAGCCGTTATGACCAATGTCAAAATTGCCGTCAGAAGCATTTTCCTCATAAGAACCCCGCCTCTCTCATAACGGGTAGCATGATGCGTTACACACTGAGCCGCTACCAGCCCTCTTCTATCATACTCAACACCGTCTCCAGCGCATCCATGCCGAGCCTGTTAAAATAATGCGGGATGGTACCGGCTTCCAGCGGCCGCCCGCGGCTATCGGTTACATAAAGCATATCCATCCGAAACAAAATGCCGCTATTTGGCAGGTCGAAGAAGATACGCGGCCCGCCGTAGTTGCCGCCCGTAACTTCACCCACAAGGGTGGCAAAATCTGTTTCCTTAGCTACCCAAGCGGCAATTTGGGTGGCAGAGCCCATTTGCGGGCCCGTAAGCATCCAAATTTGGCCGTTAAAGGCAGGCTGTCCATCAAAACGTGGCAAACGTCCGGCATTGATGCCAAGCATTGTGCGAAAACCATAGTCCATATGCCGCATATCGTCCATATTAAGGTCGGGAATATCAAATTCGTATAGCATTTCCGCAATGGGGCGCGGCCGGTTGTCTAAAGCAAGCATTCCAGATGAAAACATAGTGGCAAAGGGTTGGTCAAAAGTCTCCACAAGATATGACCCAGGCCCAAAAAATGCATAGCCACGCATTTGAAGATTGGTTTCGATATTTGGCCCCATTATAATATCCGTAAAATAATCCACCCGTCCGCCGCGGTTTCTTCTAAGGTCGATAATCAAATGGTCATAATCGCGGATTTTTTCAAAAAAGGTATGGATTTCCTCTTTCTCTTCGTCCCACAACCCGTCATGGTCCATAAAACTGTTTACGGACAGATAAGCAGTTCTTCCCTCTTCAATGATTTCAGTAGCTACATTGGGAGTGTTTATCAAAATTTCAGCGGCTTCATCTATCAGCGCAAGAGCGGTAGCTGTATCCTGTGCGCGGCGTGCGGCCGCTATGTCCTCGGCCAGTTGCGTTTCACCAAAAAGCGCAACCCTGTCAATGAAAAAATCCGCCCCGGCATCTGTTGTTTTCGCCAAATATATCATCCATGCTTCCACATTAGGCTCGGTTCCGTCGCCTTCGGGATGCCTGGGCTCGTAAAATGCCAACACATGAGGGTATTGCAGCCGCGAATGGGTGGGCATTGCACGAAACCACCTATATTCTTCATAGCTTCTAAGTGCATAGAGATGCCTCTCGGGAGAAACAAGCTCAAAATGTGCTACGTTTGCGATAAGCATGGGGCTAAGTCTCATGAATAGACTGTCATAAAACCCATCTACATCCATCTCGGGATTTGCCAAAATATCGGTGCGCACATCTTCGGCCATGGCACGCATGTCAAAGCCCCGCGCCCAGTATGCCACATCCAGCAGCGCGAAGTTGTTTTCCAAGGCATATATCAAATATTCTAAATCCGCAAGAAATAAATGCTTATCCTCTTTAGCGGCCTCTTCGTAATGCTCTTCACCCTCAGCACCACATGCGGTGAGAGTTTTCATAACCAGTATCAAAATTGTTATCAGAAATATTTTTCGCATTGCGCTCTTTCTCACTTCAAATTTTTTTATCACCCTGTTTAAGGCAAGGAAGCGACGACGAAATGGGCCAGAGTGCACACGAGGAGAAGCTGACGAAGTTCTTGGTGCAAAAGACAAGTTTTTGTTACTGTTTTGGCGAGATATTAGTATAATTAGCCGCAAGCATCCTTTGTGGTTGCACACCTTTTTCTTCGCAATACGCCAAATAGCTTTCTACTGCCTCTTTGAAATCCTCTTGAAGGTCTTTTAGGGCCTCACCATGGTACATGAATAACCCATCAATGCCCAGTATTTCTCCACACAACAAATTATCCTCAGCAGAATATTCCACAGAGCCAAAAAAACCTTTATATTTTAAGCATTTGTTGGGGTCAATCATATTAAGTCCTCACTTTCCAAAATTTTCAATATTTTGCTAATTTGATACATCAGCAATTCTTTGCGGTTTCCGTGCGGCTTATGCAGCTCTATGGACATCGCGCTATTATGTTCAAACACTACGCGAGAGCCGCTGGTTTTCCCCTTGTTAAATCTCGCATAACCCAAAGATAGCAACAAGGTTTCCATTTCTTCAAAAGTCATGTCTTTTGGCTTAGATTTTAATTTTCTGCTTAGGGCCTGTTCCCACTAACGAAAACGCATCTTTGCGGTCGATATTTCCGCCATTCTGCGTCGCCTTCTCCTAGCGTGCCTTTAGACACGCGTCGTCGTCGGCTCCTTGCTTGGCGAAAAATCGCCTCGCAAATCTGCATTTTCTTATAGTGGGAACAGGCCCTAGCTTTTGCTTCTTGCTCATCTCCCGCCAAACCGCCTTTCCCTGCTTTGATACTGGGCCACCGCCTCATACAAATGGTCTATTTTAAAATCGGGCCACAGCACGTCTATGGGAAAAAATTCCGCGTAGGCGGCCTGCCATAGAAGGAAATTGGACAGGCGCATCTCGCCGCTGGTGCGGATGATAAGGTCTGGGTCGGGCATACCGGCGGTGTCCAGGTATGCTTCAAAATCAGCTTCTTGTAGGGGCGAACTGTGTTCGCCCGTCATTGCCGCCCGCGCTATTTTATCCGCCGCCCGCACAATTTCATCGCGGCCGCCGTAGTTTAGGGCTATGCAAAGCAGCATACCGTCGTTGTTTGCGGTTATCTCCTTTAGGTTGGCAATTTTCACGCGCAAAGAAGGCTCCAGCCGGGACACATCGCCAATAACAGTCATTTTCACATTGTTTTTCTTGGCATCGTTTATATATTGCTGTATATATTCATGCAGCAGGCCCATGAGGTAAGCAACTTCCTCATCCTCCCGCTTCCAATTTTCCGTGGAAAAGGCATATACCGTCAGCATTTTAAAGCCATCGCGGTTCATACGCTCTGTAAGGCGGCGCAGGGCCGTGGCCCCGGCCCTATGGCCCGCCGCACGCTTCATCATAAATTTTTTGGCCCAACGCCCATTGCCATCCATGATGATGGCGATATGCCCCGGCAGGTTTTTCATATCTACATGTGGTTTCATTGCAAGCTCCTGTAAAAGGTTAAAAAATTGTCGTTTGCGCCGCTTTGCGTAAAGCCCTGCTTTTCCCAAAAGGCGGCGGTTGTTTCAAAAGAGCCCAAATTAATTTTTGTAAAGCCGGCCATTTGCGCCGCACAAACAACGCCTTCTGTAATTTGCGCGCCAAGGCCGCTACTTTTCAGGTCTTCGTGTACAACAAGAAAACTAAGCCAAAGCTCGTTTTTGGTGGGCGAATTGCCCAGCAAGTCTACAGCAGCAATGGCCTTGCCCTTTTGGCAAATGGCTGCAAGATATTTGTCCGCGGGGTTAAAGCCATCAGGCAGCTGGGCAATCGCGCCCAAAACACCCTTTTCTTCAACCAATTTGCCATATCCTTCAACCAAAAATTCTAGGTTGGTATCAAAAACCTCGCGCACAGTGTCGTAATTGTCCTCTGTTATGGGCACAACGTCATATGGCAAAGCGCGCTGCATTTCTGTATATAATTTCATTATACTAATATCCCCAACATACAGCAGCGGGCGGACCGCTTGCGCTTGCGCAAACAAACTATCCGCCCCTGCGTATGTTTTCCAAGCAATATAGTAATTAAACTTATACTGCAAATAATTCATCCATGTATGCAAATAATCCCCATGTTGTGAAGGTTCCATCGTCAATCATACGGTTAATTTCATCACGGCTTGCCCACATTACGTCACAGGTTTCATCGGCAGCAAGGGTTACGGTTGTTATATCAACATTTTGCCGAAACAGCCAAACATCACCCAAACAATGGCTGCAAGCATCACAACCCCGTATTTGATGTTTAATCATTCGTCCGTTCTGCGGTTTAAGGATAATGCCTAATTCCTCTTTTGCTTCTTTTAATGCCGTAGTTAAGCTATCATCACCCGCAACCGCATTTCCGCCTGTGCATTCCCATAAATTAGGGAAAGGCTTGTTAGAAGATCTTTGTGATATAAGGTATTCGCCATCGTCGTTTACAATCCATACATAAACCGTAAGGTGGTATTCGCCTTTGCTCATGGGCTTGCCACGCTCGTGAAGGCGTCCTGTTGCGTTGCCGTTTTCATCAAGAATATCCCAAAATTCAGCCAAGTTTATTCCTCCGTTAACGCAAACAAAACCATTATACCGTCATAATTTCCTTCGTCTTCTTCTCAACAATTTTGTCAACTTCTTCAATTTTCTTGTCTGTAAACTTTTGGATGTCTTCTTTGTCTTTTTTCAAATCGTCTTCGGTGATGTCGCCCTTTTTCTCGGCCTTCTCTACGGTGTCAATGGCTTCGCGGCGCACATTGCGTATGGCAACCTTCGCATCCTCGCTGCGCTTTTTCACCTCTTTGCCAAGGTCTTTACGACGCTCTTCTGTAAGCTCCGGAAAAACAAGGCGTATAACCTTGCCGTCGTTATTTGGGTTTATGCCCAAATCTGATGTCATGATGGCCTTTTCAATGGCCTTTAGCATGTTGGGGTCCCATGGGGCTATTTGCAGCAGCCGCGCCTCGGGTACAGTGATATTGGCCACCTGGCTGATAGGCGATGGCGCGCCATAGTTGTCCACAGTTATCTTGCTTAGCACATTGGGGTTTGCGCGGCCCGCCCTTATGGTTTCCAAATCTCTTTCAAAAGCCGCTACGGTTTTGCCCATCTTTTCTTCAAATATCTTGGTGTCTGCCATGTTTTCCTCCTCCTTAGAAATCAATATATTTGTCTTGTTTTGATATATGCTTATAGCGAAGCAAATAACGCAAATTAAGCATTGGTTAGCTGGATTGCTTCGGCCTTGTACTGTATCATAATTTAACCATATTTGGCCTCGCAATGACAATTGAACTATCTCGGACTTCCCTATAACAACGTAACATCCAGCTGTCATTAAGCCTGTATCGAAATTACTAACACAAACCAAGAATTGGTTGGCTGGATTGCTTCGGCCTTGTACTGTATTGGTTTTTCAACTGTCATTGGCCTCGCAATGACAATTGAACTGTCGTGGGCTTCCAATAACAATGTAAACGTCCAACTGTCATTGCGAGGCCAACGATAGTTGAAAAACCAGCGCAGTATAAGGCTGAAGCAATCCAGCTAGCCAATTTTTTGGCCTCGCAATCGTCAATACAATTGAACTATTGTGGACTTCCAAAACAACGTAACTGTTCAACTGTCATTAAGCCTGTATCGAAATTACTAACACATCTGGATTGCTTCGGCCTTGTACTGCGTCATAATTCAACTATGTTTGGCCTCGCAATGACAATTGAACTATTGCGGACTTCCAAAACAATGTAAACGTTCAACCGTCATTGCGAGGCCAACGATAGTTGAAAAGCCAGTACAGTACAAGGCCGAAGCAATCCAGCTAACCAATTTTGGTTTATGTTGATTGTTTTGTTACAGGCCTAATCATTGCACAGCGCGAATAAACTTCATAGTTGCGTAAAATCCGCTTCGCGTATCTTCTGTTTGATAAAAGCCAACGCCCAAATGGGTAGCATCAGTTCTTAAAATATTGTCTCTATGTCCGGGGGATTCCATCCAAGCAAACACTGCCGCCTCAGCGGACCTTCTTCCGACGCCAATATTTTCAGCCCACATAAGGTATGGTATGCCCCACCTATGAATTCTATCTCCGGCATTACTTCCATCAGAGCCTGTGTGGCTCATAAAGCCGTTTACGGCCATATCTCTGCTATGCTCGCGGGCGGCATTTGCCAAAGCATCGTGCCAAGCAAGAGGATGCAGGCCGCGCGATGTTCTTTCAGCATTTACAAGCTCAAGCACGCGGGCTTCAAATATGGCAGCTTCAGAGGTTGCAGTAGTAGGCGTTGGTGTTGGGGCGGGTGTAGGTGTTGGCGTTGGTGTCGGTGTAGGCGTAGGTGTTGGCGTAGGTGTTGGCGCAAGGGCAGTAGTATGTATGCGCACCGTGCTTGTGTTGCCATCCCAGCCAACTTGATAGCCCACACTTTCCAAAACGGCGCGTATAGGCAGCATCGTCCTGCCTTCAACTATTTGCGCAGGCACATCCAGCGGAAATCTCACGCCATTTGTGGTAAATGTGCTGCTGCCCACGGTGATGCTCACTAAAAAGTCGCTTCGGGTTAAGGTGGCCGTCAATGTGGGCTGATACCAGTCCACCCTAAAGCCTAATGCCTCAAACACGCCGCGCACAGGCACCATCGTGCGGTTGTCTACAATGGCGGGGCCTTGGTCTGCAAAATGCACGGTTACACCATCAATTGTAACGCCTATATCATTGGCATTTAGCCTTACAGGCGCAAATATGCCCAAAGCCATCACGGCTATCAAAGCTGCTGTCATCATTTTCTTCATGGTTTCATCCTCACAATCTTTTACGGTATCATTATCACTATTTTTAAAAAGAAATTGTATGAAACGGTTTCAGGGCAAGCCTATTGTTATGCCGTCACCGTCGTGCCAATTTTATGCACCTCATCCTCATCTCCTGAAACGCATTTTACAATGGCGTTGGGCTCATCCAGCTTAAATATAATAGAAAATATTTTTTGCTCTTCGCATATGGCGGAAGCCGCAGTGTCAATTACGGTAAGATTATTTTTTATTACATTTCTATAGGTGATGTTGCGCAGTTTTATCGCCCTATGGTTTTGGTTGGGGTCAGAATCATACACACCATCCACATTTTTGGCAAAAAGCAGGGCATCGGCTTCAAGCTCTGCTGTGCGTATGGCGGCAATGGTATCCGTAGAGAAAAACGGATGTCCCGTGCCCGCCGCAAATATCACCACATTTTTTTCGGCCATATATTTTAGCGCGGCCTTTTTGGAAAATTGCTGGGTTACAGTGCCTATGATAACAGGCGTTAGGATGATAGAATCTATCCCGGCTTTTTCAAACATATCCGTGAGATACACGGCATTCATCACCGTGGCCATCATGCCTATTTGGTCGCTGCGTACTTTGTCGATATCCTCTTTGCTGTCGCGTCCGCGCCAAAAATTGCCACCGCCAACAACCACAGCCACTTCCACGCCCTTATCCATAATTTCTTTAATTTGAGATATGATGCCGCCAATTATGTTGTCATCAAAGCGCAGGCGCAGCTTGGCTTTGTCTAGCTCTTTTGCCTTTGCGCGTTTGTATGTGTCGTCAATTTCAAAGCCATCTTCCATCATCTGTTGCGTTTCGTCAATAAAGCCCCCTACATATTCTTGTGTTTGATCCATCCCCGCAAGGGCCTCTCCGCTAAGCTTTATGACTACCCTTTTGTACATAACACACCCCTTTATCCGATTCTTAAATTATATCTTTTAATTTATCATAAACACAAAAAAAATGCAAGCACAGACTATTATAAATCCAACCAATTTTGCTTGCATGTTTCGTAGGGGCGGATGACAGTTCGCCCCTACATATGATATTTTAACCACGGAAATCACGGAAGGACACGGAAAAAGGCCTTGCCCTTATGCACTTTTCCGTGCTTTCTGTGCATTCCGTGGTTAGAGTCTTTAAGGGTTTAGCTTACTCTTCTTTTTTCTCCTTGTCACTTCCTTTTCGCTTCTTCTTTTTAGCAACACCGCCAACGGTCAAATTCAATGTCTTCTCCGCATCTTCCAGCTTTTTCACCACAAAATCCATATTGCTATTTTTTTTGACGGGCCGATATAAAATTTGCTTCATCCTATTTCGCATCTTTGATGTCATGAAAAATCACCTCATGACAATATATGATTGGTGCCCTCAAAATTGACAGGCTTTTGCTCTCCAAATATTACAAATGTATTAATTTCCAGTTGACTTTGTACAATTTTCGTAATATAATTGTAAAAAATTTAACAACACAGGGGGATATATGTTTATACAATTATTGGCCATGGTTTTTCCTATGCTTGCTTTGGGACTTCATCCGGCACCGGGCCCTCAAGATTATTATTACATAAATATTAACGAATTTACAGTTTTTGAGGCACAGTCCACATATATCGCCAGATATGACGCAACTTGGTTTGATGAAATACAACATGTTTTTGGCCGCGGGACCGACGCCACCATCCGCGATATCGCCACCGGCCGCACATTTGAAATACGCCGCACCTTTGGCACCAACCACGCGGACATAGAGCCTCTGACAAAAGAAGATGCTGCCGCCATGTACGACATCTGGGGCGGCCACAGCTGGGCACGCAGGCCCGTTGCTGTATATGTAGGCGGATATGTTTTTGCAGGGTCTCTCACCAATTTCCCCCACGCCGGCGTGGATAGCGAGCCTGCCCTCGCCACCGTAAACAACCGAAGCGGCGGCTTTGGCCGGGGACTAAACTTTGATGCCGTTAAAGGCAATGGCGTAGACGGGCATATGTGTCTGCATTTCGCCGGAAGCCTGCTGCATGGCAGCAACCGTGCCAACCCCGCACATCAAGATGCCGTGGCACGGGCCATTGAATACATACGTGCAAACTATTAGCATGAGCTTTGATGTTGCCGTACAATGCGAGGACTACAACAGTTGAATTATGATATAGCACAAGTCCGAAGCAATCCAGATAGCCGATGTGTATAAATTTTGATGTTGATGTAAGCTGGATTGCTTCGGCCCTATGCTGCACTGGCTTTTCAACTGCCGTTGGCCTCGCAATGACAGCTGTACGTTACGTTACTACCGGATGTCCACGACAGTTCAACCGTCATTGCGAGGACTACGATAGTTGAATTGTGATACAGCACAAGTCCGAAGCAATCCAGATAGCCGATGTGTATAATTTTTGACATCGACGTAAGCTAGATTGCTTCGGCCCTATGCTTCACTGGCTTCTTAACTACCGTTGGCCTCGCAATAGACCTGTAACGAAATTGCCTATATGCCACCCGTAGGGGCGGCTTGTAGCCGCCCGCATATGCAGTGACATAATACATTGAATAGATGGTACGTCAGCAGAATAACGGGCGACCACAGGTCGCCCCTACAAGCTAAGGTTAGGCGGGCAATGACGCCAGCATCTCAATAAATTTCGGATACTTCGCCATCAACACGCGGCAAAGCGTATACCCAAAAACCGTAACCACAACAAACTGCCCCAAAGCCACTGTGGCCGCAATGGGCATAAACGCCGCAAATGTAACGGCACTGCCGCCGCCTATCAAAATAACCAGCGGTATTATTATGGCATTGACGATGGTTGGCCAAAGGCTTGCGATAAACAAATTATTCGTAAGCTTTTTTGTTGCCAAAATAAGCAGCATGGCAATGGCCGATGCCCCTGTGCCAAAGATGATATCCACAAGGCCATAGGGTGAAAAAAGGTTTGCAATTAGCACGCCAAGCACCACCGCAGGCGCAAAAATGGGGTTAAAAAAAGCCAGCAAATTAAGGCTTTCCGCTATACGAAATTGTATAGGCCCAAAGCCAATTGCAGCTTGAGAGATGGTGACGGTGGCATAAATAGCCGCAACCATGGCCATAATGGCCATGGTTTTGATGTTTAATTTCATGAAAAATCACTCCTGTTTTATTATTTTAAAAGGTGGTTTGCAGGCACACCTTTTTATCCCTTTACAGCCCTTGTTTTTTCAAAAAGTCCTCAATCACTTCATCCATGCAAGGTTCGCCTATTTCTTGCAGGGCATATGTCACCCTTGTGTTAGGCTTGTTTATTTCAATAATTCTCGCAAGGTCTATGGGTGTTGCAACAATTACGCTGTCGCAATTGGCGTTCTCAATTGTCTTTGACAAATCTTTCATTTGCTGCTTTCCATAGCCCATGGCAGGCAAAACTTCGCCGATGTCCGGATATTCTTCATAGGTTTCGCGCAGCTTGCCAACGGCATATTCTCTGGGGTCTACAATTTCAGCCGCGCCATATCGCTTGGCCGCAATAACACCGGCGCCTATTTTCATTTCGCCATGTGTAAGGGTTGGCCCATCTTCAACAACCAAAACCCGCTTGCCCTTTATGGTTTCAAGGCAATCCGCCTTTATGGTAGAAACCGCATCTATCACAACCGCATCGGGATTAAGCTGGGCTATATTTTTTCTAACTATTTGGATATTTTCAAAATCCGCACTGTCAATTTTGTTGATAACCACCACATCCGCCATCCGCAATGTAACTTTGCTGGGATAATAGGACATTTCGTGCCCCGGACGGTGTGGGTCTGTTACGGTTATCATCAAATCCGGCTTATAAAACGGCGTATCGTTGTTTCCGCCGTCCCAAAGTATAACATCGCAGCCGTTGGGGTCGTTTTCCGCCTGTTCTAAAATTGCTTCGTAATCAACACCGGCATAAACAACATTGCCGCTTGTTATGTGCGGTTCGTATTCTTCCATTTCCTCAATGGTGCAATTATGTTTTTGCAAATCTTCCAAAGAAGCAAATCTTTGTACTTTTTGTGCGTTTAAATCGCCATATGGCATGGGATGTCTTACAACAATGGCCTTTAGGCCTCTTTTGTTAAGGGCTTCTATAACCCTTCTTGATGTTTGGCTTTTTCCGCAACCTGTTCTGACGGCACCAACAGCGATAACCGGCTTTTTGCTGGCCACCATCGTCTGTTTGGGGCTAAGCAGGGTAAACGCCGCCCCCGCAGCATTAACCCTTGTGCTAAGGGTCATAACATAGCTATATTTTATGTCGCTGTATGAAAAAACACATTCGTCAACATCATACTTTTTAATAAGCTCTTCCAGTTCATCTTGATGGAAAATAGGAATTCCGTTGGGATAAGCATCTCCGGCCAATTCTTTGGGATATTGGCGGCCTGCTATATCCGGTATTTGTGCAGCAGTAAACGCAACAACCTTGCAGCTGGAATCGCGCCTATATCGTACATTAAAGTTATGGAAATCTCTTCCAGCAGCACCAATAATGATAATTCGTTTCATCGCAATCCCACCTTTACATATATGATACTAATCTTACGTTAAAAACATTGAAAGCAAGCTGCGAAATCTACAGCGATTCAAGTAGTTTTGCAGGGCAGCTTTCAATTATTTTTAACTTAGATTAGTATAAATTCTTTTAATTATAAATGGTCTTGACAAATAGTTCAAGAGGATATGTCAAAACCAGCGAAAGTTATACATGTTTGGTAATATCAGACAAATTTGCTGTCATATATCACAAAATAATATGGTTTCAAGCTGTTTTACAATACTAATAGTTACTAATGAAAAAACCACCTTCCTAATTAGAAAGATGGATTTTGTATATTAGTATAAATAGTGGGCAATAACGGAGTCGAACCGCTGACCCCATCCACGTCAAGGATGTGCTCTACCAGCTGAGCTAATTGCCCTTGTTAGCAAAGCCTATGATATCACAGCTTTGCCTCTTTGTCAAGATTTAATTCGGGTTGATTTATAAGTTGGCTTATAAGCGTCTGTTCGATAATATATCGCGGCCGTTGCTTCACCTCAAGGTAGATTTTGCCGATATATTCGCCGATGATGCCAATGGCCAGCAGCTGTAGGCCGCCTATGCCCCAGATGGATGCTATGGTTGATGTCCAGCCTGCCACGGTGCCGCCACGGGCAAAATCTATGATAACATATACCAAAAAACCCGCGCTTATCAAAAATGTAAGCAGGCCCAACATAGAAATGATGCGTATGGGGCGGATGGTGAGGGATGTTATGCCCTCAAAGGCCAGGGCAAGCATCTTCTTTAGAGGGTATTTTGTTTCGCCTGCAAAACGCTCTGCCCGTTCGTAATGCACAATGGCAGTGTTATAGCCTATCATGGGCACAATGCCCCGCAAAAACAGGTTTACCTCGCGAAATTGGGCCAGGCCTTCCAGGGCACGCTTGCTCATCAGGCGATAGTCCGCGTGGTTGCTTACAATTTCAATGCCCATGGTGCGCATTATCTTGTAAAAACCCAGGGCCGTCCGCCGTTTGAAAAAGCTGTCTGTCTCGCGTTTGCTGCGCACGCCGTATACAATATCGGCACCCGCCTCATGCTTTGCCAGCATCTCGTCCATGGCGTCAATATCGTCTTGTAAATCCGCATCCATGGAAATTGTGATGTCGGCATGGTCCTTGGCTACCATAAGCCCCGCCAGCAGCGCGTTTTGATGGCCGCGATTGCGTGAAAGGTTTACGCCCGCAAAAAGCGGATTGCCTTCATGCAAATTGCAGATAATTTCCCATGTTTTATCGCTAGAGCCATCGTTAACAAACATAATGCGAGATTGCGGCGCAACACGCCCATCCGCTATCATCCCGCCAAGCTTGTCCGCAAGGCGCGCGGCGGTTTCGGGCAGCACTTCCTCTTCTTTGTAGCATGGTACCACAACATACAAAATATTTGCTGTTTTCATCACCATTACCTCCATCTACTGCTTGTTATAATCCGAAATATATGCTCCGGAGTGTGCAGAAAAATCCAGGTGCCCTCTGTGGTTTCTATCGTGGTGTGGCGGGTTAAGGGCGTTGTTTGGCCGTCATGTGTGAAAAAATATTCGCCCGTCACATCTGTTGGTAAAGTTATTTCCATTATCAAGCTGTCGTTTTCACGGATAATATATACGTCCATATCCTTTAAGGCGGTAATATTGTTGGCGGAAAACACGGTTAAAGATGCTGTTAGGCCGACGATAATCATGATGATGCTTGCCGCTATATGCATTTTACGATATAGCTTTTCTGAGGCAAAAATAAATGCAGAGCAAGCAACAAAGGCGGCAGGTATGAAAATATCCAGCAGGCCCCTTTGCCCTACTTCTGTTAGCGTAAGCATCACAAACACAGCTGCGGCGCAGCCCAACCCATTAGACAGGGCAAATATCGCCATTGTGTCAAATTTCCGTCTAACAACCGTCCAAATACCCATATAGACAAAAGCAGCGGAAAACAGCAAAATCAACGCCATGATGTGGGTTTCGCTGTCATGTTCTATATTTCTGTGTGCTTGCCAAGCAAAAGAGGGCAGTGTGGCGTTAAGTCCATAGAAATAGAAATGGTCATTGCTTGTGCCAAACAACCGTATGGCTTTGTAGGTGTAAAAACGCGGAATATCCGAAGGATTGCCCAAAAAGTTGTCAACCGCCCTGCCGGAGATGGCAGCCCTAATTTCCCGGCTTAAAGCCACCACATTCTCATAATCTTCCGAATTACCCGCGTAAAAATACGCAAAAAGCCTGTTTTGCATTATTGCTATTTCGTCTTCGCGCAGATGCTCTGGAAGCAGGCCGTATGGTGTGTACACAGAAGTGCCCGTTGCCGCCCCATCAAGCCTTGTTCCAATGTCCAGCGTCCAATTTGCTGCCCCATTGGCAAGGTTTGGGAAAGGGTGAAGGCCCGTGCGGTAAAAGATTGCGCCAACGCCCAGTTGCACCGCATATATCGAGACAAGCATCAGCAAAATGGTGCATAAGGCGTATATTCCTTGTCGTTTTTCTCCCCCGGCAAAATGCTTTATCCCGCAAAGGGCAAAGTATACGAAGATGAAAATGCCAGCGGTTGGGCGCATTAGAAACAGAAGTCCAACGGCCAAGAAAAACAGCGGTTTGAGGGCAGTTTTTTTGCAAATGCCCAGATAGAAGGCGGCGGCGGCAAGGGCTGTGCTTATTGGGTAAACATAAGGGCCCGTTAACACGATGTAGGGAAAAACAAGCAAAAAGAACATCAACCCAAAAATGCGCCATTTATCCTCACCAAAAATTTTACCCAGGCCGGCCGAAAAGAAAAATGCTGACGAGAAAAGGCATAGGAAGTTTACAACCCTGATGCCAATTTCCACATCACCCGCCAAGGCCACAGCACCCCAATATATTACAAGCGCAATTTTATTGTTTACAAAGAAGGCAAAATATGGCCTGTTGAAATCCGGACTAAGTTCTCCATGGCTTAAAAGCTCTTGAAGGCCCAAGGCCATAGAATAGCTGTCATTTGTTGGGGATATTGGCAGCAAAAACGCGGCTAAGGCCGAGACGACGCCCGTCGCGAAAATGCTGCCCCAATGCACATAGCGGACATACTTTTCACGAATAGCCGCCGACAACAGGCATACACCCAAAACGCAAAGCAAAAATGCGGCAAAGAGAGCAAATGAAGGCAAAAGGACACGATTTATTCCTTCGACTGATGCTGACGAGAAATCCATATTGTGCCCTCCATGTCACGGCAACCGCCTCTCTTTATCTCTATAGTCATTTTATAACAATTGATGGGTTGCGCTTACGAAGCTCCGCTACAAATACGGCTTTATCTTTATCTTTCATTCTTAGCTCCCAGGGGTGTTTCTTCCCATTTCTCCACAACTTTATATGCTTTTTCACTTCAACCTTTTCAATATTGCCGTATTTAATAAGCTTGCTGTGCAGCCCAAAGTTTATGTACAAATTCGTTGGCTCGAACACAATTTTGGCGTGTATAAATATCAAAATCACTAGTATTATGCTTACGATAAGAAGCGCAAGCCTGATAAATAACAGCGACCCACCACCCCAAATAATGCCTGTAAGGACGAGGGATGCCAGCCCGATAGGCACTATTAAATTTCCTGTACCATGGTCAAGTTTTATCGTCATAGCATACACCTCAAGACAGCCGCATTTCAAAATCTTCATACCCAAATGTCCGTATCTCTTCAATTCGCCCATCTTTACGCAAAAGGGCGATGGCCGGCAGACTCACGCCGTTGAAGGTATTGGTTTTCACCATGGAATATATAGCCATATCTGTAAAAACCAAGCGGTTGCCTACTTTTAGCGGAGCGTCAAAGGAATAGTCCCCGATGATATCCCCCGCAAGGCAGCTGGGGCCGCCAAAGCGGTAAGTATGCGGCTTTTCGCCAGCCTCGCCAGA
>WQVI01000010.1 GCA_009781625.1 Defluviitaleaceae bacterium
GATGTTGATGGCGAAAACCCTGCCGCCAACCTTTTTAAGCACCTTGTAGCGGCCTATTATCACGCCAATGCCGGAAGAATCCATGAAACTGACATGGGCAAAATCGAAGATCATGTTTTTAGCACCAGATTTGAAATATTCCCTCTCTGCGGTGCTGCGTATTTCGTCTGCGCTGTGGTGGTCAATTTCGCCCATAATTTTAACAACCA
Organism: Defluviitaleaceae bacterium; assembly: GCA_009781625.1. Classification (GTDB taxonomy): domain Bacteria; phylum Bacillota; class Clostridia; order Lachnospirales; family WRAX01; genus WRBK01. Next base: position 210 of record WQVI01000010.1, read on the forward strand.
AATTGCCGTTACGCTCTATGCATTTGATATTCATAGCTTAGGTTGCTCCCTTCATAAGTGATTACCAATATTATACAATGATACCAAATTTTTAGGAAGATGGCAAGCACATTTTTTGGATTGACAAAATGCCGTGGGCTGTGCAATAATACTTCTATAACGCAATGCATTTCGGGGGGATGTTTATGAAAAGGCTAATGCTTATTATATTTGTGTTTGTGGGGCTGTTTACTTTTTCTGCCTGTCGCTCTATACTTAATAATGTGCTAAGCGACATAGAGGCGGAAGTTGGCAGGGCATTAAACGAATTAGCCGATGAGCTAATTGACGCCATCAATGAGATGGACGCCATGGACGATGGAAATATGGTGTCACATACATATGGAAGGCTTTCGTTTTTGGTGCCTGCAAGCTTTACAGAAGAGGCCCCCGGTGCATTTGTTGGCCGTAGGATGATGGTTGCAATTAATTTAATAGAATATCATCAAGTCTTTGACCGCACAGCCTTTGGAAACACCATAATTGCCCATTATACGCAAGAGCTTGGGTTTGAGCTGCTAAACAGCGACCAAGAAACAATAGAGATTTTTGATACGGTTTTTGAAACATCGCTTTTTGACAATGTCACCATAAACAACGTTGTTTGGGGAAGGATAGACATGATAAGAAGCGAGGGCAATGGCGAAACCCTTTTTGTTTATTTTATGACCAGCGGAGACCAAGCCTATTTTATAGACATATTTTTAGGCCCGGCACCTACAGCGCAAGACATGGAAATGGTTGATGGCATCATCAATTCTGTAACCTTTGACGATTCTCATCACAAAGCAGAGGTGCAAGGGGTGTGGAGAGGGATAGGCGCCGAAAGCGGCTATATTGTTTTTGACGGAGATACATTTTATTGGTATAGGGCCTATGGGGACAGGGACAATGTTTTTATAGGCAATTATCACATAAGAAAGGGCTTTACCGGGGGTGGCAACATCCTTATAGGCCGGCCCGGCAGGTTTGAACCAAACGCCTTTGTGGCCACTGTGCTTTACACCGATGCCATCATGAATGGCGAAAGCGCAATAGAAGATTTTTGGGAAGGCCAAAGCTTCATATTTTTTCCGCGAGAAGATAACCCGCATATATTTGACGTAGAAGTGCAGCCGGGATATTTGGAAATGGCCTTTGAAAGGCTGGATGCAAACCCATAGGCCACAATACACGGCAATTTATCCTTGACAAAATATATTTGTTGTGGCATAATAATGGATGTATTTAAAAAAACTTACAAAAGGGGCGATGTTTTATGAGAAAATTTATAGCTGTTGCAAGCCCGAAGGCTTTAAATTAAATATTGCTAAACCTTTTGTGATACTATAGGATTTTTTTGGTAGCACACTTAGGTGTGCTATTTTATTGCGTTTTTTAAAAAAAGGAGACTAAAATTTGATAAATATTAAAACAAGAATAAGCGGCGTATACGGAAATAGGTATAAGGTTATTTTGGAAAATGAGGAAATATCTGTGATGACGGCAAAGCATCTTGAGGAAACCTTGGCCGTGGGGGATTATGTAATTTTAGATGAAAATGGCGACATTGCCAAGGCCTTGCCCCGCAAAAACGAGATGGTACGCAGGGCTGCGGGAAAGACGCCAAAAGAGCAGATAATGGCGGCGAATATAGACCATGCCTTTATCGTTACATCAATGAACGAAGAATTTAACCCAAGGCGGCTTGAAAGGTATATGGCCTTCTTGGAGATGCAAAACATTGCGTATTACCTTGTGCTGACGAAGGAAGACTTGTGTGAAGATGTAGAATTTTACATGGCGCAGGCAAAGCAGCTGGGTTTTAGCGATAATGTTATTTTAACAAGCTCTGTAACCGGCATTGGGCTGGATGAAATAGCTGGCCTGACGGGTGCCGGCAAAACTTCGGTTTTCATAGGCTCGTCCGGCGTTGGCAAATCTTCTATTATTAATTATTTGATGGGCGGCAATGTGCAAGCCGTTAGCGAAATAAGCCAGATGGGCGATAAAGGCCGCCACACCACCACCCACAGAGAGCTTTTTGTGCTGCCAAACGGCGGCGCCATCATCGACACGCCGGGTATGCGCGAGATACAATTTTGGAGCGGTGCTGACACGATAAATGTCTTTGATGACATTGATGTGCTGGCCGAGGGCTGCAAATTTAGGGATTGCAGCCACGACAAAGAGCCCGGATGCGCCGTGAAAGAGGCCATAGAGCGCGGGCAAATGCCAGCCGAGCGGCTAAAGAGCTATAACAAGCTAAAGAGAGAGGCGAAAAACGCGGAGATGCGCAGTGCCTTGAAGGACAAGAGGAAGATGAAAGGAAGGGGATGGAGCTACCCCCCGTACAACCCTTGAACATCTTGAACATCCTTCTATAAACGCCGGTATCATGGGGTTTAGAAGGATGCTCATGGGGTGTTCAATGAGCATCCTTCTTTGTAAAATCGCTATTAAAGCGCAGCAGGGCCATGATGGAAAGCGTCATGCCGGTGGCGGCTGTCAAACCAAATGCGACAGCCAGATACGCTTCAATTAAAGAGCCGTACATGCCATATGGCCCGCTTTGGGGTAAAATCCAATGAGGCAAGGCCGGCATGGAAGATATTTCTAAAATAAGGTCGTGTACCATATGGGTAAGAGAAAACAATGTGTTTAATATTGCAAAGCCTGAAACAATATCAAGTACAAAAATGCTAATACCGATAAAAGACATAACTATAAAACGTACCATGCTGCGCGGCCTGTTAAAGCAGCCAAATAGCACGTTGTTTTCAATATCTTTTAGGGCTTTCAGCATTGGAACTACATAAAGGGTTATATAAAGTATGGTTGCGGCTGCGATAAGCGGCAATACTATGAGAACCGTAAAAGCAAGCGTAAAGGCAACAATTGCGCCTATCGCCTCTCCCATGCCTTTGCCCGGGCCGGTAATTGCGGCATTAAACAGGTTTACACCTGCTGTAACTGATACAACTGAAATGGCAATTGTTATAACATACGCAATTTTTGCCCCAACGCCTGACATTATTAAGCTGATAACCCCATAAACCCTAAACAGCCTTAGAGCCTGTATAGCATCTCGCTTTCGTCGATTTTTCGAGCGTTTTTTTGCTAGGCAAGGAAAGCCCGACGACGCAAAGCCAGAGCTTTTGCTAGGAGGGCTTGACGCAGTCCTAGCGGAAAATAAGCCGAAAAAGCGGCGGAATGGAGATGCTATACAGGCTCTTATAGACAGCAGGGCTTTTTGTGGCGGGCCCTGGGCTTTTGCGGCAGCAAAAAGCATCCAAAATCCCGTTAGAGGCAAAATCAGCATTGCAAAATAAAGCAGGGATATGACATTTATGCTTATCAGAAAATTGGCAAAGCTTCCTATTGTGAAAAGGGCCATGCCTATCAGCAACAATGGGTGGGTGACGTGTTTATACAGATAATCAATAAAAATGGGCGCGCCTTCTGTTGCTTCCGGGCTATTTTGATACATTGTTAACATCATTTCCTTTCTTTTTTAGCCGATATTCTCTAAACTTAGCGGACATTATCTTTGTCCTCTTTATGTCTTTAAAGAGGTGGTTGGTTAGCTTAGAAGAGATAGTTTCTCTTTGTTATTACAAGGTCTCTAGATTGCATCTCTGCATTTACAATAGCATTTAGCAACAGCACCACAATGATGAAAGCCATATTCCAGAGATATGCAATAGGATGTTCAAGGATGTTAAATGAACATCCTATGAGCATCTTTCTAAAGCCCATGATGACGGCGTTTGTAGAAGGGTGTTCAAGATGTTCAAGGGTTGTACGGGACAATGAACTTCCTTCATGATATATTTTCTAACCACGGAAGGCACGGAAGGACACGGAAAAGTGCGTAAGGTCAAGGTCCTTCCGTGTCCTTCCGTGCCTTCCGTGGTTAGGATTTTCAAGAAGCTCATAGCTAAACAACAGCCGCTTCTAACAGCCTAAGAGACTTGTTGTCGCTATTTATCTCAGCCATCACGCCATAGGGCAAGATGCAAATTGGGGCGGTGTGGCCGAAGTTTACATTATAAAGGATGGGCATATCATGTCGGCCACTTTCTTTGCCAACCACTTGAAGGAGCACCTGTTTATATTCTTCATAATATTTTTCGTGCTGTGGCTTGCCAAAGAGGATGCCGCCAAGGCGGCTGATAATGCCTTGGGCGGCAAGGCCGCGCAGGATGTATTTCACATCGTGTGGGGCGGGATATTCTTGTGATGTTTCCAGAAAAAGGATGGCGTTGTCCCATTCGTCCGGGTTGGGCCATATCTTTGTGCCAATTATCATGGGGAAGACGTCAATGCAGCCGCCCAGCAGGCGGCCTTGGGCAATGCCTTCTCCTTGCAGCAGCTCGTAGCCCTTATCGTCTTTTGTCATGGTGCGGGCTATTTTGTTGTTTGTAGGGTCTGCCCATTCCAGAAATTCGGAAGTCCAGGCGGGGCTTGGGTTTATAGCAAGCTCGTCAGATGGCTGAAACAGCACATTTTGTATGTAATGCTTTGTGTACTCATGCATTGCGACATTTTCGGCAAATTCTGCTAGGATGCAGGGGCCGTAAAAGGAGACGAGGCCCGCCTTTTGCATCATAAAGTGGTTTGAGGTGGTGTCAGAATAGCCCATAAATATTTTGGGATTTTGCCTGATGGTGTCAAAATTGATATAATTAAGCAGGCGGACGGTGTCATTGCCGCCTATCATGCAGATAATGGCCTTTATCGTGTCATCTTTAAAGGCATCCATTAAATCCGCAGCGCGGGCTTGGGGATTGTTATCCAGATATTCGATGCCCTTGAGGGCGTTGGGCATTGTTATCACATTTAGGCCAAATTCTGTTTCCAGGCGGCTTTTGCCTATTTCGTAGCGATGGGTAAAGGCGGGATGACCGCCCAGCCCTGATGAAAGGGACACAATGGCAACTGTATCACCCTTCTTTAATCTATGAGGTTTTATCAACATAGTTATCCACCTTTCTTATAGCCACAGGCACGTATTTTTTTGCAAGCTTGCCGCTTTTTTCCAGAATTTTTATGGCTACATAGGCCAATATCATAAAGACGATGCCGATGGTGAAGGCGGCAAATTCGCCGGCTATGAGATAGCCTGCGGCAAAGCCCATGATGAGGGCAGCAAAGGGGATGCCATAGGCCATGGCCACGGCTTTTATCAGGGCGCCTTCTTGAAGCTCTACCTCTACAAAGTCGCCAACAGTAGCCTCACAGGCGTTGCGGGCGCGCATTATCATTTCGTTTTCATCCTGGCCGCGGGCGCATATCTTGCAGCTTACGCAAGCGCCTGTGCGCTGGTGTTTTACAAATATTTCTTCGCCGTTTACTTCGATAACTTCTCCTACCTCGCCCATACTGCACCTCGCTTTTGTGACATATGTTTTGCATAGTATATCACATTTTCAAATTAATGTTAAGGATTTATTTGCAAAAAAGGTTTTGGATGTGTTATAATATTGTACAAATAAATTTGAGAGCCTGTTTACTATCTCGCTTTCGGCGAATTTTCGAGCGTTTTTTCACAGGGCAAGGCGCGCGCGACGACGCATATAACGGGACTATCTGCTAGGAGCGCGCAACGCGGCCATGGGGAAAATAAGCCGAAAAGGCGTCGGAATGGAGATAGTAAACAGGTTCTAAGGGGACAAGCCGCATTGTTTATTACATTTGAGGGCCAAGAGGGCGCGGGAAAATCTACACAGATAGCATTGCTTTACAACTACCTTTTGGCGCGAGATGCCAATGTTGTTTTAACCAGAGACCCCGGCGGCACGGAAATTGCCGAGAAGATACGGGAGATAGTGAAAGATGTGCAAAACGCCGCCATGTCTAAGAGGGCAGAGGCCTTGCTGTATATTGCGGCTCGGGCCCAGTTGGTTGAAGAGGTGATAATGCCTCAGCTGACGGGCGGCGGCATCGTGTTGTGCGATAGATTTGCAGATTCTACCATGGCGTATCAAGGCTTTGGCAATGGCCTTGATGTGGACGATTTGGGCACCATCGGCAGCTTTGCAACAAGCGGCCTTGTGCCCGATATCACATTTTATCTGCGGATAGATGCCAAAGAGGGCCTTGCGCGGAAGCTGGCCCAGGATAAGCTGGACCGTATAGAGCAAAAGGACATCTCGTATCATATGGACGTGGGGCTTGGATATGAATATCTTGCGAAGACGCAGCCCCGGCGTATAATTGTGATAGATGGGGCATTGCCCCAAGATGAGGTACATCAGCTAATAACAAAACATATAGAAAACCTTATGAATTGAAGGAGGAAATATCATGAAACTTATTATGGCCATCATCCACGATGAGGATGCTTTCCAAATTATTGACGTGTTAAGCGAAGAGGGCTTTAAAGTGACGAAGCTGGCTTCTACAGGCGGCTTTTTGCGCGCGGGCAACACCACGCTGATATGCGGCGTGGAAGATAACCGCGTTAACGAGCTTGCCCACATCATTGAAAAGAAATGTAAATCCAGAAAGCAAATTACATCTGTAAATTCTGCGCATCTTTCTACTGCTGAAAACTATGTGCCGTATCCTGTGGAAGTTACCGTGGGCGGTGCTACCATTTTTGTGCTGGATGTGGCAGAATTTAGAAGGGTGTAACATGTGAAGCTTGATTTTGGCAGCATTGTCGGCAATAAAAACATTGTAAAATCTATGCAGGCGGCTATACGCCACGGCCATGTGGGACATGCTTATATAATTGACGGCGGGGCAGGCAGCGGCAAAAGCCTTTTGGCCACAACCTTTGCCGCGGCCATCCTTTGTGAAACAACTTCGGAAAATGGTGCCTGCGGCGGGTGTGTATCTTGCATCACTTTGCTATCGGGCAATCATCCCGATGTTGTTTTTGTGCGCACACAAAAAAAATCTATAGGCATTGATGATGTGCGAGAGCAAATTGTAGAGAATATTTCGGTTTTGCCGTATTCTTCTGAAAGGCGCGTTTATATTATTGAAAATGCGCAGACATTGACGGTGCCGGCGCAAAACGCCCTTCTTAAAACCTTGGAAGATGGGCCTAAGTATGCTGTTTTTCTCTTGTTGTCGGAAAACCATAAGGCTTTTTTGCCTACGGTGCTTTCGCGATGTGTGCTTTACAAAATACCGCCGCTGGGGGATGCTGAGGTGCTGGCTTATTTGAAAAGCCAAGGGGTTGATGCGACCCTTGCGCAAGGGGCTGTGCCTTATGCCGGGGGCTCTTTGGGGCGCGGGATGACGCTTGTGGGCGATGAGGATTTTATGGCCTTTCGCAAAGAAATTTTGGATATGGCCCGTGAAATGGAAGGAAAAGATATTGTAGAGATATTTGCTATGGCGAAGGCCTTGGAAGGCCATAAAGAGCGTGTAGGCCAAGCCTTGGATATACTAACCATGCATTTTCGTGACGATTTATTATCGGGGCAAGCCGGCAATGCGCTGGATGCCGCAAAAAAAATCCGCATAATTGAAGATATAAAGCAAAAATTAAATCAAAACAGCAATTTCTTGTTGACGATGGAAGTGATGTTGCTAAAATTGTCAGGAATTGGAATTGCGTAGGAGAAAGTTATGATAGAGATAATTGGCTTGCGCTTTAAAACCGCGGGCAAGATATATTATTTTGACCCTAATGGGAAAAAAATACAAAGGGGCACGGGTGTTATTGTGGACACTGTGCGCGGCATGGAATATGGCATATGCGAGCTTTCTAACAGGATGGTGGAAGAGGACCAGGCCTTTATGCCCGTGCGCAAAATTATACGCATCGCCAATGATAGAGACCTGGAAACCCTCAAGAAAAACAAGGAAAAAGAGCAGGAAGCCTTTGACACCTGCCTTGAGAAAATTAAAAAGCATAACCTGGGCATGAAGCTTATTGATGTGGAGCTTACCTTTGATAACACCAAGATAATTTTTTATTTTACCGCCGAAGGGCGCGTGGATTTTCGCGAGCTTGTAAAAGAGCTTGCGGGGGTTTTTCGTATGCGCATAGAGCTGCGCCAGATAGGCGTGCGGGATGAATCTAAATTTCTTAACGGCATTGGCATGTGCGGCAGGACGCTGTGTTGCGCCACCTTTTTATCAGAATTTCAGCCCGTGTCCATGAAGATGGCTAAGGACCAAAGCCTTTCCCTTAACCCATCGAAGATATCGGGGATATGCGGCCGCTTGATGTGCTGCTTGAAATATGAGGAAGAGACCTATGAAGAGCTAAACAAAGGGATGCCGGGCATTGGTGATGTTATACAAACCCCGGATGGCCAAGGCGAGGTGCTTTCTGTAAGCACCCTGCGCCGCACTATAAGGGCCGTCATACGAAAAAATCCCCATGACCCACCAAATATAAATTCTTATTCTGCTGACGACGTTAATATTGTCAAAAAAGCTGAGATTTCCGCCGAGCCGGAGAATTTTAAACGGGGAAGGTCATGAGGCCTGACGAGCTTAAAGACGGCGAGCGTCTGGACTATCTCCACCGTGAAGATTTTAAGATAATTCAAAATCCGGCGTATTTTATGTTTAGCATGGATGCTGTGCTGCTTTCAGCTTTTGCTACGGTGCATAAAAGCGAAACCCATATGGATTTGTGCTGCGGCAATGGCATAATACCCATTTTGCTGGCGGCTAAAAACAAGGGGATTTCTTACGCGGGCGCGGAGATTAATGAAAAGCTGGTGGATATGGCCATGCGCTCTGTGGCCTTAAACGGCCTTGAAGAAAAAATTGCCATACACAATATGGATATACGGAAGATGGATGGCTTTGGAGCAGATTTTGACGTTGTTACGGCCAATCCGCCCTATATGGCGGCGCAAACGGGTGCCAAAAATGAAAATTATGATATGGCTATAGCCCGCCATGAGATATTGTGTAGCTTGGAAGATGTGGTGCGGGCGGCGGCGCGGCTTTTGCGCTTTGGCGGCCGTTTTTATATGGTGCATCGCCCGGGACGCCTTGGGGATATAGTGGCGTCTTTGCGACAATATAATTTGGAACCAAAGATCCTTCGTTTTGTGCAACCCAAGGTTGACTCGCCCCCAAATATACTGCTTATTGCGGCGGCAAAGGGCGCGAAGCCGCATCTGGATGTGAAGCCGCCCCTTATCGTCTATGATGAAAAGGGCCAATATACAGAGGAAATACGCAGGATTTATTATGAATGAAAACAAAGGGCAATTATATATTTGCGCCACGCCCATAGGCAATTTGGAAGACATAACTTTGCGGGTGCTTCGTGTTTTAAAAGAGGTTGACCTTATTGCGGCAGAAGATACGCGGCATACGTTGAAGCTGCTTAACCACTATGACATCAAAACCCCCATGACCAGCTATCATGAACATAATGAGGCAGGTAAGGCCGTGCAGCTTGTGGACAAGCTTTTGGGCGGTGCGTCTATTGCCTTGGTGTCGGATTGTGGGATGCCTGGCATTTCAGACCCTGGGCATGAGCTTATCAAGGGTTGCCATGAGGCGCAAATACCTGTGACTGTTTGCCCCGGTGCCTCTGCGGGTATATCTGCTTTGGTGATGTCGGGCATTTCGGCTCGGCGCTATGCTTTTGAGGGGTTTTTGCCTCGGGAAAAGAAGAAGCGCAAAGATATATTAGGAAGTCTTGCTTCAGAGCATCGTACAATTATCCTTTACGAAGCCCCGCACAGGCTTTTGGTTACATTGAGGGAGCTATATGAACATCTGGGAGAAAGGCAAGTTTCTATTGTGCGTGAAATTACGAAGAAATTTGAAGAAGTGAGGCAAGGGAGCCTTGCTGAAATGATTGAATATTATGACGAAAACCCTGTAAAGGGTGAATTTGTCTTGATTATAGAAGGTGCCGCGAAGGTGCCGCAAGATTGGCCGGAGAACATAATGCTCCACGTAGAACATTATGTCGAAGCAGGGCTGAGTGAGATGGATGCTATGAAGAAGGCCGCGAAAGACAGAGGAGTGGCTAAGAGTGAGGTTTATCGGGCGTACAAGGGTGGGGGTGCAGGGTAAACCCTGCTGAAGTAACGACTACAAGTCGTGATGCCCGGCGGACTTTAGTCCGCAAGCCGCAGCAGGGTTTACCCTGCAAGGCATACCAAGCGAAGACAATACTACATGGGGTGATACGATATGGAAAATTGCGTAAGGAGAGTTTATGTTGAGAAGAAGGTAGGCTTTGACATTGAGGCGCGCCAAATGCTTGACGATATTAAGAAAAATCTGCTTATCGAAAATGTGGAAGGCGTGCGCATTGTAAACTGCTATGATGTACAGGGGTTGTCTGAGGCCGATTTTGAAATTTGCTGCAATGATATTTTTGCAGAGCGTGCTGTGGATAGCATAGCATATGAGCTAGCAGTCGAAGACGATGATTTTGTTTTTGGCAAGCAGCTTTTGCCTGGACAGTTTGACCAGCGGGCAGATTCTGCTGTGCAGTGCATACAAATTATGACGGGACAGCTTCCTGTTGTGCAATATACGAAGATACACATTTTTGCTGGCAGCCTAACCGAAGCGGACAAGGCCGCCATACTGAAATATTGTATAAATCCCATAGAATCTATGCAGGTGGGGCTGGAGAGGCCGGATACGCTGGAAATGGAATTTGAGGTGCCGGGCGATATTGAAGATGTTAAAATTATTGGTGCAAACGACGAAGAGATAGTGCAAATCCATAGCAAATTGGGCTTGGCTATGAATGTTGCCGACCTTATTTTTATACGCAACTATTTCAGAGACAGCGAAAAGCGTGAACCAACCGCCACTGAAATTGCTGTGATAGACACGTATTGGTCTGACCACTGCCGTCATACTACATTTCATACGGAAATTACGGATGTGGCCTTTGAGGATGGGAAATTTAAGCCTTTGTTTGAAAAGACTTACAATGATTATTTGCAGACGCGAGAAAAGGTGTATGGCAGGGATACTGATAGGCCTGTATCGTTGATGGATATGGCGGTTTTGGGCATGAAGGCCTTGAGGAAAGAGGGCAAGCTTGCTGATTTGGATGAATCTGAAGAAGTTAACGCCGCAAGCATTGTCATCACGGTGGATGTAGATGGTGTGGACGAAGAATGGCTGTTGATGTTTAAAAACGAGACCCACAACCACCCCACGGAAATGGAGCCTTTTGGCGGTGCGTCCACATGCCTAGGCGGTGCCATACGCGACCCCCTTTCGGGCCGAAGCTATGTGTATCAGGCCATGCGCGTTACAGGCAGCGGCGACCCGCGAAGGCCTATTGGCGAAACCTTGCCCGGCAAGCTGCCCCAGCGTGTTATAACGACGCTGGCGGCTGATGGATATTCGTCTTACGGCAACCAAATTGGCTTGGCGGCGGGCTTGATAAGCGAAATTTATCACGAAGGATATATTGCAAAGCGCATGGAGCTTGGTGCCCTTGTTGGTGCCGCGAAAAAAGACCATGTGATACGTCAGCGGCCGAAAAGCGGCGACGTTGTGTTGCTTGTGGGCGGCAGAACGGGCCGTGACGGCATTGGTGGCGCTACGGGCTCTTCAAAAGAGCATGGCGAGGATTCGTTGGCTACTTGTGGCGCGGAAGTGCAAAAGGGCAATCCTGTAATTGAGAGAAAAATACAGAGGCTTTTCCGTGACCCTGCCGCATCAAAGCTTATTTTGCGCTGTAATGATTTTGGCGCGGGTGGTGTATGTGTGGCCATTGGAGAGCTGGCGGATTCGCTGGAAGTAAACCTGGATGCTGTGCGCAAGAAGTACGAAGGTCTAAATGGCACAGAGCTTGCAATTTCAGAATCTCAAGAGCGTATGGCGGTGGTTGTGGCCGCCGAAAATGCGCAGAAGTTTATAAATTTGGCGGCGGAAGAAAATTTGGAAGCCTATGAAGTGGCGAAAATTACGGATACGGGCCGCCTAAAGATGAAGTGGCGCGGCAAGGAAATTGTAAATATCTCGCGGGAATTTTTGAATACATCGGGGGTTAGGCAGCAGGCTGTTGTTGAGGTTGCAATGCCCAGTGAAAGGCCCGAGGCACCGAAGATGACATGGCTGGAAAACCTGGCGCAGCTTAATGTGGCTTCGCAAAAGGGTATGGTGGAGATGTTTGATTCTACCGTTGGCGCGGGTACTGTGCTGGCACCTTTTGGCGGCAAATATCAGCTTACGCCTACGCAGGTTATGGCGGCCAAAATACCTGTGCCATATGGAACAACCAACACGGCCAGTCTGATGGCTTATGGGTTTGACCCTTATCTGTCGGAAGTTAGCCCTTATCATGGTGCGCTTAGTGCCGTGGTGGAATCTGTATCGCGCATTGTGGCGGCCGGTGGGGACTATCGCACCGTGCGCCTTAGCTTTCAGGAATATTTTGAGAGGCTGCGTAGCGCGAAAAGCTGGGGCAAGCCTTTTGCGGCGTTGCTTGGGGCTTTTAGGGCCCAGATGGAGCTGCAAATACCTGCTATTGGTGGAAAGGATTCTATGAGCGGCACTTTTGGCGACATTCATGTGCCGCCGACATTGGTATCATTTGCGGTAACGGCGGCTAAGGCGGACAATATAATTTCGCCGGAATTTAAAGCGGCGGGCAACTATATTGCGCTGCTAAAGACCGACCACGATGAATATGATTTGCCTAATTTTGACAGCTTGCGCAGAAACTTTGAGACGCTGCAAAAACTGATAGGGGAGAAGAAAGTGGTTTCAGCTTACGTGCTGGGCACTGGTGGTGTTGGGGCGGCTGTTTCTAGAATGTCTTTTGGTAACAAAATTGGTGCTGAGATAGAGCATGGCAATTTGTATCAAGGGGCGGCGGGATGCTTTGTGCTGGAGATGACAGAGGAAATTTCGGTGGAAGGCCTGAAAATTATTGGTAGGACGACGGATGAAAAAGTTTTGCGGGCAAATGGCGAAGAATTTTGTATAGAGGACTGCATTGAGGCGTGGATGGCGCCGTTGGAAGATGTTTTTCCAACGAAGGCGGCAAGTGCGCAGAAAATGGGCTTTGTGCCGCCTGTTTACAAGGCGAAAAGTGTGATGGTGGCGAAAAACAAAGTTGCTAGGCCTAAAGTGCTTATCCCTGTATTTCCCGGCAGCAATTGCGAATGGGATATGGGACGCAGGTTTGAGGCGGCGGGCGCGGATGTTGATATTTTTGTGATTAATAATCTTACATCGGTGGCGCTGGGCGAATCTGCATTGCGGATGGCTAAGAAAATAGAGCAGTCGCAGATTATTGCCATACCCGGCGGCTTTAGCGCAGGGGATGAGCCCGGCGGAAGCGGCAAGTTTATAGCGGCTATTTTTAAAAACCCTGCTATAAGCGAGGCTGTGACGGGGTTGATACAACAGCGTGAAGGTCTTATGATAGGTATATGCAATGGCTTCCAAGCTTTGGTGAAGCTTGGGCTTGTGACGCACGGGGAAATTAGGGCCATGGAAGATGGCAGCCCTACGCTGACATATAATGATATTGGGCGCCACATCTCCGGCTTGGTTTTGACGAAGGTGGTTTCGGATAAGTCTCCTTGGTTTAGCGGCGTTAATGTGGGGGATATCCATCGCGTGGCGGCATCCCATGGGCAGGGCCGTTTTGTGGCCGATGCGGGCTATGTGAAGCAGCTTTTTGAGAATGGGCAAGTGCCGACGGTGTATGTGGATGATAATGGGGAAATTGCGGCGGACATGCCGTATAACCCCAATGGCTCTATGTTTGGCATAGAGGCTATAACAAGCCCTGATGGGCGCATTTTGGGTAAGATGTGCCATAGCGAGCGCATTGGCGACAGCCTTTACAAAAATGTGCCTGGGGACTATGACCAGAAGATTTTTGAGGCTGGGGTGGGGTATTTTGTGTAATGAACCAACATCCTTGCGGAATATTGGAAAAGAGATGGATGCAAAGCTGAAATCTGTTGATATTATAGCGATTTTTAAGTTAAATTGATATACTACTGCGGAAGAATTAAAGAGGGTTGGAAGCGAGGAAGCTTTCATCAGACTGAAGTTTCGCTATCCAAGCGTGTGTCTTGTGCATCTATATACTCTTGAAGGAGCGATTTCTGATACAGATTATAATCGATTGCCGGAAGATTTAAAGCAACGATTAAAAGTTTTTAGTGATAATTTGAAATAGAATCATAATATAGCCTTTTGCTATACCAATAATAATTTACGGGATTGCGCATACTAAAACCATGTAAAGGAGTGGTTATGGTATGCGCAAAAGTTTTTATTATGGTGGCGGGGCGCTATGTTTGGTGATGGCGGCTATGTTGCTGCTTAGCACAAGCATTGTGCCTGTTAATATTGGAAACGATGTGTCCCGTGTGAAAATTGACAATAGATATAGGGAATATTATGATATTAGCTTTGTTATGCCGAAAAACAGCTTGAAGCAGGGCACGGTGTGGCTTCCTGTGTATTCTGTGCGGGAAAGAGAGCATCTGTGGCAGGTGATATTGCCATTTGCTATGGGTGATGCGGAAATTGTGGAGCATGATGAATATTTTGAGGCCGTAGCTGATGGAGAGACGCTGCGGATTTATAGGTTTATAGATTTGTTGGAATATGAGAATTTGCAAGGGGAGAAAGCAGGTAAACTGATAGATGATGGAGCGGCGCGCAAAATTGCCGAGGAATTTTTGGAAGAATTTTTGCCGAGGAAGCAGCCCTATGATGTGTCGGTTGGGCATAAAGGTGACAATTGGGTTGTGAGGTTTGAGGGGCATTTGTCAAGCTTACCTAACGCCGCCTTCCCGACTGAAATTACACTGGATGCATATGGCAATATTATAGAGGTATCGCATTTCTTTTTTGAATATGAGGCCTTGGGGACGGCTGATGTGATAACGGTGAAGGCGGCGTTGGCGCAGCTGCCGCGAGAGCATGAAGGCAAGGTGGATTTGAAGAGATTTGACCTTATGTATTGTTTTGAGGACAGCGTGCTTGTGCCTGTTTATCGGTTTTATGGGGAATATGGATGTGGGGCGTGTTTTGAGGAGTGTGTTAAAGCATTGAGGTTTTATTGAATGGTTGCTTGGGGTGCCTCGTCGGCTAAAGCCGACAGCGGCTTGCGGGCTAAAGCCCGCCGAGCGAGCGGCTGAAAGCCGCTCGATAGCCTTATATACCAATATCCCACCAAAACAGTAACAAAAAAACGCAAGATTTTTGCATCAAGGCAAGGAAGCGACGACGACGCGTGCCTAAAGGCACGCTAGGAGAAGCTGACGATGTCCTTGGTGCAAAAAGACAAGTTTTTGTTACTGTTTTGGTGGGATATTGGTATAGAGCTAATGCTTTCCCGGAAGATGAGAAAGTCGCCAGATGATGGCGGCTTTTGTGCTGCGGTGGTTAATCGAACCTAAGTGACCTCGAGTTTAGTCGAAATCTTTAGCCGACTTTAGTCGGCATTTCCTTTTTTATCAAAATAGGCTTGCATATGTATGGTGAAATCTGCTAAACTAGATAAGGTGAATTAAATTACAAAAGAATCGAAAGATAGAGGTGCAAAATGAGTGTTTTGAACAAGATATTTAAATCCTACAGCGATAAAGAGATTTCGCGGTTATTGCCTATTGTGAACAAAATTGAGGCTATGAGGCCCACCATGAAGGCCATGAGTGACGAGGCTTTGACGGCCAAGACGGCGGAATTTAAAGAGAGGCTTGCAAATGGCGAGACTTTGAATGACATAATGCCAGAAGCTTTTGCGGTGGTGCGTGA
Organism: Defluviitaleaceae bacterium; assembly: GCA_009781625.1. Lineage (GTDB taxonomy): Bacteria > Bacillota > Clostridia > Lachnospirales > WRAX01 > WRBK01. The sequence goes on from WQVI01000010.1 coordinate 15,930, forward strand.
GGCTATGTGGCGATGCCACGGCTTTGAGCATCATAGGGTGCAGCTTATTGGCGGCGTTGTGTTGCATCAGGGGCGTATTGCGGAGATGCGGACAGGCGAGGGCAAGACCCATACGTCGCTTTTGCCGGCGTATCTTAATGCGCTAACTGGCAAGGGTGTGCATGTTGTGACGGTGAATGAGTATCTTGCCAGCCGTGACAGCGAGTGGATGGGGCAGATACACCGCTTTTTAGGCCTTACCGTTGGCTGTATTGTGCATGAACAAAAGCCTGACGAGAGGCGCGAGGCCTATAATTGTGACATTACGTATGCTACAAATAACGAGCTGGGTTTTGACTATCTTCGTGACAACATGGTTGTTTATGAAAGTGACATGGTGCAGCGTGAACTTTCCTATGCCATCATTGATGAGATAGATTCTATTTTGATTGACGAGGCTAGAACGCCCCTTATAATTTCCGGTGCCTCCGGCAAGTCTACAGACCTTTACAAAGTGGCGGATAGATTTGTGCGCACATTAAAGAAGGGCCGCTTGTTAAATGAAGATGAGGCCTTAAACCCTCTTATGAAGACAGAGCTTCAAGAAGAAGGGGATTTTGTTGTGGACGAGAAGCGCAAGACGGTTACGTTGACGCAAGAGGGCATTGATAAGGCGGAGCGCTTTTTTGCGGTGGATAATCTATCCGACCCTGATAATCTTGAGATACAGCATCACGTAAATAATGCCCTCAAGGCCAATTATAACATGCATCTGGACAAGGATTATGTTGTGAAAGAGGGCGAAATTGTTATTGTTGATGAATTTACGGGGCGTATGATGCCTGGCCGTCGTTATTCTGATGGTTTGCATCAAGCTATAGAGGCTAAGGAAAATTTGAATGTACAAAGAGAATCTAAAACCCTGGCGACAATTACTTTCCAAAATTTCTTTAACAAATATGAGAAAAAATCGGGCATGACGGGTACGGCATTGACGGAAGAAGGCGAATTTAGAGATATTTATAAGATGGACGTTGTGGCTGTGCCTACAAATGTGCCTATAGCGCGTATTGACCAGCCGGATTTGGTATATAAAACCGAGGCGGCTAAATATAAGGCTGTTATTGCTGATATCAAGGAATGTTTTGGCCGCGGCCAGCCTGTGCTTGTTGGTACGGTAAGCATTGAAAAATCCGAGGAGCTTGCTGTTTTGCTAAAGCGCGCGGGTGTAAAATGTAATGTGCTTAACGCAAAATATCATGAAAAAGAGGCTGAAATTGTGGCGGATGCCGGCCTTAAAGGCGCCATTACCATTGCTACCAACATGGCGGGTCGTGGTACGGATATTAAGTTGGGCGAGGGCGTTGTGGCCTTGGGTGGCTTGAAAATTATAGGTACTGAAAGACATGAATCTCGTCGTATTGACAACCAGTTGCGCGGCCGTGCTGGTAGACAGGGCGATCCTGGAGAATCTCGTTTTTATATCTCATTAGAGGACGATTTGATGCGTCTTTTTGCATCGGACCGCATAATGACTACGATGAATGCCTTAAAGATGCCTGATGATGAGGCCATAGAGAGCAAAATGCTGACAAAGGCCATCGAAGGCGCGCAAAAGAAGGTGGAGGGCAACCATTTCTCCACGCGTAAGCATCTTTTGGACTATGACCGTATAATGAATGAGCAGCGCGAGATTATTTACGGCGAGCGTTATAAAATTTTGTCAGGCGAGGATATGAAGGAAAATGTGCTTACGATGACGAGGGAATCTATAGGGCGAGCCGTGGATTTATATACCGATGACGATACTGAAATTCTTGATGTTGATGCTCTTAATAAGTATCTAGAGCCTAATTTGCGCTTAAAGCCATATAAAAAGGGTGAAAATGAAAGCAATAAAGATTTGAAAGCAAGAATTGTGGAAGATGCCATAAAGCTTTATAATAGGCGTGAAGCGGAATTTACAGCAGAGCGAACAAGGGAAATAGAGCGCATAATTATGCTGCGTGTGGTGGACCAAAAATGGATGGACCATATAGATGCTATGGACCAAATGCGCCAGGGCATATCCCTGCATAGCTTTGCACAGCGGGACCCGCTTACAGAATACCGCTTTTTAAGCTATGATATGTTTGACGAGCTTGGGCGTAATATACAAGATGATACCGTGAAGCATATGTTTAATGTGCAGGTTGGCACCCAGCCCCATCAGCGCGAGCAGGTGGCTAAGCCCCTTGCTTACAACAAGGATGGAAACGCGGCGAGGAAGCCGGTGCAGCGCAAGACGGATAAAGTAGGGCGTAATGACCCTTGCCCATGTGGTAGCGGCAAGAAGCATAAGAATTGCTGCATACACAAGCAGGCGGTTAGTTGACTTGGGATGGGAGTGCCGAGTAAACTCGGCTAAAGATTCCGACTGAAGTCGGGTAAACAACGGCGGACTTTAGTCCGCAAGCCGCTGTCGGCTTTAGCCGACGAGGCACCCCCAATGCGCAGGGAGAGATGTATGGGTAACGCAATAGATAAGCGCGGCATACTGGACGAAGAAGTCTTCGCATACAAAATCACCAAGGACAAAAAGGTTTTCATTTTGTACCACGGCAAACAAGTGACTACTTTAAGCGGAAGCAAAGCCGAAAAGTTTATTGCTGATATTTCTGATGTTGATGGAAAAGAAGCACAGTTGATTATGGCGAAGGTGACAGGAAATTTTAAGCGAGGCAACGAGAAAGGCCGTTAGGGAGATATTATGAAATCTGCTTTGAGCAGCAAAAGCACTAAAATAATTGTTGATGTATGCATGATTGTTTTCCTGGTTCTTTCTTTTGTGAGATGGGAAGGTGATCCAACCTTTCACTTTGTCGTAGGCGCTGGATGCACATTGTTTTTTGCCGCACATGTTTTTATACATCGTAAGTGGATAAAAGCCGTGACAAAATCATGCATGGCTGGGAAATTAAATAAATCGTTAAAATGGAAGTATGTAATTGATATGCTTTTACTTGTGATGTGGGGGATTGCTATTGCCACAGGCTTTCTTGCTATTGGCTCTTATGTTGGTGGTATAGACTGGATGTTTGTGTTTAGCAGAATTCATGGGATTACATCCAGAATTGGCCTGGTTCTTATTGTTATCCATGTTATACAACATTGGCCGCAAATTAAATCATATTTTCCGAGAAAAAAGGTGGCGTGAGGAGATGGGGCATGATTAGGGCTATGAAGACATCAGATGTCCCACGCGTGGCCGAAATTCATATTTTTGGGCAACGCACAGCCTATAGAGGGCTTGTTTCGGAGGAATTTTTGTTTGGGAAAATGACTGTTGAAAAACGCATGGACTATTTCAAAAGTAATGGGGCCGAGGGATATGTATTTGATGATGGTGTTGTCAAAGGCTTTATAACCCTTGGGCCTTGTGAAGATGAAGATGGAGCAGCTTTCTTCGAGCTTTATAGAATTTTTGTAGACCCATTTATGCTTGGTGACGGCATAGGTGTTAAGTTGGCTGCGTATTTTGAGGATATTGCCACGGAGAGGGGCTATAATGAAATTTGCCTATGGGTGCTGGAAGGTAATGTAAAAGCAAGGGCATTTTATGAAAAGTTGGGATACATAGAAGATGGCGCCAAAAGAATCTCTGGATATTTTAAGGTTTATGAGGTGCGATATATAAAAAGGATGTGATGAAATGTTAGAGCAATTTAGGGCAGAACTGGCCCCATACCGCGATAAACTAATTGAAATGGGGAGATCTCTTTGACGTTGCCGGCTTAGAAGCAAGGGCAGATAAATTGTTGGAGCAATCAGGGGCAGATGGCTTTTGGAATGACGCTGAAAATGCGCAAAAGGTCTTGAAAGAAGAAAAGGACTTGCGAAAAAAGGCGGAAAATTTTCGTGGCTTGGAAGAGGCTTATGATGAGGCTCTTGTTTTGATAGAGCTGGCAGAAGAAGAGGGTGATGACACCCTTTTGTCGGATATAAAAAAAGCGGTAGCGGATTTTACGGCGGCTTATGAAAATTTGCGCACGGCTACGCTGCTTTCCGGAGAATATGATAAAAACAATGCTATATTGTCGCTTCACGCGGGGGCCGGTGGCACCGAGGCCTGCGATTGGGTTAGTATGCTGCTGCGCATGTATACCCGCTGGGCTGATGCGCGCGGATATTCTACTCAAATTTTGGATTATCTGCCCGGTGATGAGGCAGGCGTAAAGTCTGTTACCATGGAAGTTGTGGGCGACAGCGCGTATGGTTATCTCAAGAGCGAGAAGGGTATACATCGTCTTGTGCGGCTTTCGCCTTTTGATACAGCGGGCAAACGCCACACCTCTTTTGCGTCTTGCGATATTATGCCCGAAATTGAGGATGATGCGACAGTTGAAATAAACCCCGACGAATTGCGCGTAGATACCTTTCGCTCTTCCGGGGCAGGCGGCCAGCATGTTAATACTACGGATTCTGCCATACGCATAACCCATATTCCATCGGGCATTATTGTGCAATGCCAAAACGAGCGCAGCCAGCATAAAAACCGTGATGTGGCTATGAAGATGCTGCGGGCCAAGTTGCTGGAGCTTAAAAATGCGGAAAAAACCGAGCTTCTTTCAGGTGTGCGCGGCGAGGTGAAGGATATTGGATGGTCCAATCAAATACGTTCCTATGTATTTCATCCGTATAATATGGTGAAGGATCATCGTACAAATGCCGAAATGGGTAATATAGGTGCTGTTATGGATGGTAGCATTGATATGTTTATCAATGCCTATCTTCTTTGGGCGACAGGCTCAAATAAAGGGAGCGATTAAATGAGTAATTTTGAAAGTGTAGTCCAAGTGCATTTGAAAGCTATAGCTGAAAGAGACCTTGCAGCCTTTGCGGAATTTCTGCATCCGGCGCATAACTGCATAGTCATTCTCCCTAATGGCAGCGTGGTTGAGGGTTATGAAAATGTGCTTGATTTTCATAAGAATTGGTTTCAAGATTTGGATTGGCGGATGGATGTTGAAATTTTAGATAAGTTTGATGCTGATAATGTAGGGTATGCTTTGCTGGATGTTGCCTATCACGATTTGGACGAAGACAGAAATCCTTATGAAATGAAGTATTTTCTTAGTTTATTGTTTAGAAAAGTGGATGATAAATGGATTTTGATACGTGACCAAAACACGCTGAAATAAAATTGGTGTATAGATGCAAGAAATTATCATAACACAAGATATAGCCGGGCAGCGCGCGGATAAGTTTCTTGCGCGCTATTTGGGTGCCGCGCCTAAGGCGTTTATACACAAGATGCTGCGTAAGAAAAACATTGTGGTTAATGGCAAACGGGCAGAGGGCGCACGAATATTGCTTGTAGGCGATGTGGTGACGCTGTATCTTGCAGATGAAACCATTGCAAAATTTACAAAGGTAAAGGTGGCGCATGAAGGGCCACTTGATGTTATCTTTGATGATGAAAGCATCATAATTGTAAACAAGCCTGCGAATTTGCTGACACAGCCTGATAGTGCTGATGGAGATTCGTTAACAGGTCGCTTGCGCTATCTTTACGCGAATGCAGACTTTGACCCTGTGGCTATAAACCGCTTAGACCGTAACACCACAGGCATTGTTTTGTGCGCTAGAAATCTATCTGCTGCACAAACTTTTTCTAAACTTGTCCATGACAGGCAAATTGAGAAGAATTATCTGGCCGTGGCACATGGAGAGATATCGCGGGAAATGCTGCTTGAAGGGCTTCACACTAAGGATGAGGCAAAAAATTTGGTGAAAATTGTTCCACGTGGAACATTGGGGAGCAAAGTTGTTACAAAAGTGACGCCCATGAAATATGACGGCGGGCGAGATGTGACTGTGCTGAAAATTGGCCTTGAAACGGGGCGTAGCCATCAGATACGGGCGCATTTGGCTAGCATTGGACATCCCCTTGTAGGCGATTGGAAGTATGGGGGATATGGCGAATCGCGGCAGATGTTACATGCGTACGAGATTGTTTTTGGTGAAGTTGAGGGTGGGTTGAATTATCTTTCCGGGATGGGATTTGCGGCACCACCGCCGGATGATATGAAAAAGTATATTGTTTGATAACGGGCGACCACAGGTCGCCCCTACATTTTGGTATAATTTGCTATAAAATGGGGGATGATATTGATGGGTTTTTCAAATAGGGGGTTGAGGGGCTCTACATTTGAAGAAATGATAAATTTTACCAATGAGAGATATAGAAGTAATTCGTTGGCTATTGTGACGAAGGTGCCTACGCCCATTACGCCTGTTGCGATTGACAAGGAAAACAGGACGATAACGTTGGGGTATTTTGAAAAAAAGAGCACGGTGGATTATATTGGGGTGGTGCAGGGCATTGCGATATGTTTTGATGCCAAAGAGACGCGGCAAAAGAACTTTCCTATAAACAACATACATCGCCATCAAATTGAATTTATGGAAGAATTTACGAAACAGAAGGGCATAGCTTTTATGTTGGTTAATTTTGTGCTGTATGACCAATATTTCTTTTTGCCTTTTGTGCAGCTGAAGGGGCTTTGGGATGCGGCGCAGGCCGGTGGCAGAAAGTCTATGCCGTATGACAGCTTTGATAAAAAGTATATGGTGGAATATCGCGGGGGATATTTGCACTATTTGGAAGCGATTAATGTATATCTGGATGATATTGATACTAATCTCATTTAAAATCATAGACTGACTGCGCTTCCGCCAAAGCCGCACGCTTGGAGCGTTGCATGCGTTTTGGCTCCAGCTTGTCACTCCATGTTTTAAATTGAGATTAGTATGAGTAGGGGTGTCGGGTAAACCCGACTAGAAGTAACGACTACAAGTCGGGATATTGGTTTGTAACCGTTACTTTTAGCCGGGTTTACCCGGCACGGCTTACCAAACAAAAGGGGGAGAAGGAGCATGAGACATGTCCAAACTTACCCTTTTTTTGGTGGTTCTTTTGGTGGGCTTATCACTTGTGGCGTGTGGCGGGCAAAATGTCGCGTCTACGCCAATGCCGCTTCAAAGCGATGTTGCGGTAGCGGCTGTTACGCCTGTAAGAGATGAAATAGTGTCGCTTAATTTGCAAATTGAAATTGCTGATCATATACCTGCTATGTACGAGCCGCCTGAGGGGGCCTTTTTGGGGGCATATATCAAGAGGGACGCAACATTTGATAGCATAAGGGCCTTTGAAGATGATGTGGGTGTTGCCCATGCAATTTTTGCCTATACGATGGCTTTGGATGATGAATATCCTTTGCGGTGGGTTTTAGAAAATGTTGCCTTTAGCAAGGCGCCTTTTATTGTGGTTAATCCGCCGAAAGATGGCAGCATTTATGATATAGAACCTCTTGTTAATTTTGCTATGGAAGCCGGACGCTTTCATGCACCCATGTTTGTAAATTTGTTTCCCCTTGTGGATAACCATGGGTTTATACCTTCGGAATACATTGCATTTTTTCGCGAGGCGCGAGGTATTTTTGCGGAGTATGCACCAAATGTTGCCTTTGTGTGGGGCTTTGATGCACAAAACATGACACAAGCGGCACAATTTTACCCCGGCAGAGATGTGGTGGATTGGGTGCATCTTATAATTTACAATGATGTGGATGCAAACGGCGGATTTAAGGACTTTTTCACCTATATCAACTTTTTTTATTTTGCTTTTCAGCAAGAGGGGCCGTTGGCTGTGAGCGTGGCGGTGTCCCATTATACCTTGGAAAATAACAGCTATTTTACGCGGGAGGCTGCTGAGGAAATAGAGTATATTTATGGGCGCCTGCAAGATTATCCGCGCATAAAGGCTATAATATATCGAAATTATAATGATTTGCAGGGCCGCGGCAATAAATATACGATAAACAGCGTGCGTGATATTAGTGAGGCCTATGCGCAAGCAGTATCGGTGCCGCATTTTCTCAATTATGTTAGCGACATAAGGCAGCCTGAGGCTACGACGATAAGGATACATTCTCCCTTTAGGGCTATCATGCGAAATTCTTATTTTTATATACCCTTGCGTGCGCTGGTGTATGATGCGCGCTTTCCGTATCTTGAGATGCTTGAAGGCAGGGAAGTTGAGATTAACGGAGAGATGTTTTTTAAAATCGCGGATATCCATAGGGCTTCAGGGGCAGATTTTTTTGTAGATATGAGACAGTATCTGCTGGTTTTGCGATAGATTTCGCTAAAACGTAAGGCGGCTGTAATGAAAACGTAAAGCTGCTTTGTTATAATTTATATCATGAAGATACCCATTATCAAAAATATTATAATTTGCGCATTGGCCATAACATGTGCGCTTCTTACCGCGAGGCTGTGGTTTGGCAATTTTTTTGACTATAGCCTTTTTTCTGAGATGCCTATTGTGGCGGCCAGCATGGCGGACCACAGGATGTCGCCTGGGATGGTGGAATCTGCGAAGATGGCGGTGAGCTTGGATGGGCAAAGATATGAGGTTGTGTACGGCAGCTTGTCCCAGCAGCCCGGGTGGCAGCTATCTGGGCGCGCTATTTCTGCACTGATAAACGAAGGGACGGCGGGCACTTCCGGGACGGTAGACGAGGACAGCCTAGCGGAAATTTTTGATGGGCAAAATGTAGTGATACAATATAACTTTTCTATGCCGGCCGGCTTTTTCAGAGAGCATTTTGGCCAAAGGCCCGGCTTTTTATCTTCTGTTTTTAGCAATTTTGAAACCTTGGTTATTTCTCCGGATGAGGATAATATAAACTTTTTCTTTATCAACAGCGCGGCCGGGGCTTTTCATATGTTTTCTCTTCAAGATGCACAAACTTATTACGACCTTCGTGGGTTTTTTGCCGAGAAGGCAGAAAATGAGAATGGGATGCATCATATTAGGTGCGGTGTGGATTTTGTGCCCGCAAGGGAAGAATATTTAGAAATTGAAGGGCAAAATCCAATAGGAAATCAGTTGCTGTTGGCCGATGTAAGGCCTTTTGTAGAATTTTTCTTTCCCAACCCCGCTGCCATGGACGAAGTTACGATAGATGGCATTTACACCTATCAAGACAATTTTCGTATTGTAAAGTTTTATCCAAGTAACATTGTGGAATACAACGCTCTTTTGGGCGCAAGTTCTTCAAGTGCCGCAAGTTTTGCCTCCTCCTTTCTTGCGGCGCTTGACATGCTTGACAGAGACATGGCTAATATGCAGGCCAGAGAAACGGCTATGAATGACGTTTTTTTAGTGGGGCATAGCGTAGGCCCAAGGGATGGGCAGTGGAATTTTTATTTTGATTATGTTGCGTCAGGCAGGCTTGTGCCTATAGGCGATGACGTAGGCATTTTGAGCCACGCTGTTGAAGTGCGCGTGGTAGGCAACACCGTTATGCAATACAGACGCCTTATGATGTATTTTTTTGAAAGTGCAGGTTTTTGATGAACACAGAAAGAGTTAAAAATGTATTGATAGTTCTTTTAAGCGTAATTGCCATATCTCTTGCGTCATTAATTTTTGTGACGGAGGAAGGGCACACGCTGTCTGCGGCACAGGAAGAGGCTATTATTGCCATATTGGAAAGGGACGATGTGCATTTTACGGGCGAAATGATGCGAGACTTTCGCCCCGTAAGGCAAATGGAAATGCACAGATATGACTATGACATCGAGAGCCTTGCCGGACGCTTTTTTGGTGATGAAAAATTTAGTGACGATGAAGATTATCCAGAACGTATATTTATGGCAGAGGACGGAAGCAAAATTATGGCTTATTCGTCCTGGACAAATGTTGTCACATTTATCATGGGGGACGGCATAAGCAATGCGGCTTTTAATGCGGCACCAAGCGCTGCGACAGCGGGGCTTTTGGCTATGGAATATATTGAAGGCCTTATGGGTATGCCGTCAGATATGCAGGCTTTTCCTACAGTTGTTGGAGAGCGGGGCAATTGGGTGGTAAACTTTTTTACGACATACAGGGGCCATGTCCTGCATAATGACCATATTAGGGTTAATGTAACAGAAAATGGCATAACAAATATCATGTATTCGAGGGTGTATTTTAATGGGTTTGTGGGTGAAAACCGCAATATCTTTCCGCCTAACGAGGCTTTGATGGCCCTTGTAAACCATATGCGGCGGGCAGAGCAAGTGACGGGCAGAATTTTTATTGATGATATGCGCCTTTCCTATCTCCTGATGGAAGAAGGAGAGCAAAGCGTGGGAATACCCGTATATGTCTTTTCTGTACATCTGGGGGGAGATTTGCGTTGGGACTATATCTTCAATGCGTATACCAATGAATTTATAAGAGATGAAAGGTCGTTATAACTCACATAACAAAAGGAAAACCACCATGGCGAATGGGCCGTGGTGGTTTTTTGCTGCAAAGCATTTTTTAAAACTTGCCGCCTGAAAACATCATACAAAACAGCAACATCATCATCATATTGTCGCCAAACATGTTGGAACCGCCGCCCATCATCATCATAATTAGCAAAAGCATCATTGTGTTGTCATTTGAAGGGCCTGCAAAGGGCATATGTGCGCCCGCCATAGGATTGTTCATAAAATACCTCCCGGGAAAATACTTATACACAACATCCTATGAAAATGGCGGCAAATATTGCCTGTCAGTACAAAATAGTACAAATACGGCATGTCACGAGAGGCCTAAAGTTATGCCAACGGGGCAATGGTCAGAGCCGTGGATGTCGGCATAAATCTTGGCTTCTTCAATTTTGTCGGCCAAGCGTGAGGAAACAACGAAATAATCTATACGCCAGCCGGCATTTCTTTCCCTGGCGCGGCTTACCATAGACCACCATGTGTATGCGCCTTCTAAATTGGGATAAAGATGGCGGAAGGTATCGGTAAAGCCGGCATCCAAAAGGGCTGTAAACTTGCCTCTTTCATCGTCCGTAAAACCTGCGCTTTTGCGGTTTGTCTTGGGGTTTTTCAGGTCTATTTCTTTATGGGCCACGTTGAGGTCGCCGCAGAGGATGAGGGGTTTTTTAGCATCTAGGGCAAGAAGATATTGTAAAAAGGCGTCTTCCCATATCATGCGATAGGGCAGGCGTAGCAGTTCGTTTTTAGAATTTGGTGTGTAAACATTTACGAGGTAAAAATTGTTATATTCCAGGGTAACAACGCGGCCTTCTTTGTCGTGCTCTTCTATGCCTATGCCGTAGGATACAGACAGTGGAGATGTTTTTGCGAAAATGGCTGTGCCGGAATAGCCTTTCTTTTCGGCATCGCAAAAAAAGTATTGATAGCCTGGAAATTCAAATTCAAGCTGGTGTTGCTGCATTTTGGTTTCTTGTATGCAGAAAAAATCGGCATCAGCCTCTGTAAAAAAGTCCATAAAACCCTTTTTCATACAGGCTCTAAAGCCGTTTACATTCCATGATATAAATTTCATAACAATCTCCTTTGTAAAACGAGCATTTTTTGCCATTATACCACAGATTTGCTCCCTTGCGAAGTGCCAAAAAATATTGTATAATACTAAAGGACAAAGGAGGTTTTGCAAATGTTATGCGATAAATGTCATACGGCTATGGACGCCACTGATACAATATGTAAAAGCTGTGGCCACGCTGTGCAGAAATTGAATAGAAATTGGTCCAGATTTGCTAAAATTTCAATTATAACCTTGATTATTGCTGCGTTTGGGGCATATATTGCGCTGTATAACCTTGGCATGATAAATTTAAACTCTATTACAGACTTTTTTGGAAGCGCATCTGTTGTGGAAGAGATGCCTGTTGCAGATGTAGGCCATGTTGTGCAGGTGCCCGAGGGCGAAGTAAATGTTGGCGGCGAAATTGTGCCGCTAAGGCGGGATGAAGAAGAGCAAATTGCCACTTTGTCCACTATTTTGGAAACGGTGGATGCTTATATATGGGACTTTTCTGCTTTTAACCCCATTATTTCCAACATGGGCTATCTTTACAACGCGGCATCAAATGAATTTGTGACAATGGAACTTTTGGCAAACCATGGATTGGATTATGAATACCTTGCGGAAGATGTGTTTATTTTGTATTTGCGGCCTATGGACCTTGCTTTGTTTGATGAAATTTCTTTTGATGGGGTATCTGCTGCGCAAATGGGTTTTTTGACAGTGTTTTTGGGATACGAGCTTCCTGCGGGGATAGGGTTGTTTTCAAGGTTTGGAACCCAGATGATTTTTAGAGAAAACCTTAACCATCTCCTCATAAACAACTACGGCTCTAATAATGGCGAAATTTTTCGACCGACAATGCAAGATGATATATATCATGCTACGGTGGGAATGATATCGGGGGCCAACCCTGATGAGGATGTTTTTATACGCTATCTTGCGGTGGATGATGTACATGGCTTTGTGGCTTTTTCTTTAAGTGGGGACAAGCAGGTAATAACAAACTACATCTTTGTGCTTGAGCACGAGAATGATACCCTTGTAGGCGTGCGTGTGCTGGCAACGGGGTTTGAGGCCACACAGCACCCGAAAGTTGCGGTAAATGGGGCGGTACCTAATTTCAATTTTGGGCTTATGCCGAATTATGATATAGCCAATGTGAGCTTGCTGTCAGGAGATTCGCCGGTTTTTCAGGACATAATTTATGCAATGGAAGAAAATGGGCTTATTGAGGAAGGAGATTTGCCTGCCTTCATATCAGCCACAGCTGGCTTTGCCTATGCTGTAAGCGTCCTGGGTGATGGGTTTTTTATCCAGCGAAGCGGGGATAGCTGGAACTTTATGTCGGTGGATGGCTGGCGAGAGTGGGAGCAGCTTATGGTGGAGCATGTGAATAGCCCGCCTTTGTACATAATGTGGCAGCAATAGAAGATTATATCAATTTAACTTAAAAATCGCCTCAGCTCGCGCGCGGACACACACTTGGTCGTCGGCGCTAGCGCCGACATGCTGTCTGTATCCGCGCGCGGCACGTCGGTGCTAGCACCGACAAGTTGTTTTTAAGTAAAATTGCTATAGAAAGTAGGAGAAAAATGCTAGCACTGTCGATATTGGATATACGTGATTTTATGGCAAAGTTGCTGAAAGACGAGGTTTTTGACGATTTTCAGCTTAGAAACGCTGTTGTAAACACTTTTGCGCGCTTTGAGATATATGGGACCAATGATGATGGCTGCGCTGCTTGGGGCTTGGTTCGCCCGCATGTTTTTGGTGCCATAAAAGGGGACAAGCCGCCGAAAAGCATCAAAATTATCCTTGGCAAAGATATGGGCGGGGTTGATATGGAAAACCCTGTTTCGGGGTTTGTTAACATACATTTTGAAGAGGGTAAAGCCGGTATAACCACGGGCATTTCCAAAAAGGGTTTTTCGCTGGATAGGTTTGATGATGAAAAATGGGATGCCCAAGTGATGGAATTTTTGGATAACAATAAAATTACATATAAAAACGAAATATAAGAGGTGGAAATTATGGAAAATCATTTTGAAAAAGGAAATTTGTCGATTAATAGTGAAAATATCTTGCCTATTATCAAGAAGTGGCTGTATTCTGACGCGGATATCTTTGTGCGAGAGCTTGTTTCTAATGCGGCGGATGCTATTACGAAGCTTGGCAGGCTGGATAGCCTTGGCGAGGCTAATTTGCCTGAAGATGAGGCCTTTGCCATAAAAATTGTGCTGGATAAAGAGGCGCGCACCATTAAATTTGTTGACAATGGCGTTGGCATGACGGCCGATGAAATTAAGAAATACATAAACCAAATTGCTTTTTCGGGGGCTACTGATTTTATGAACCGTTATAAAGAAAAGATGGATGCCGAAAGTGAAATTATCGGCCACTTTGGGCTGGGCTTTTATTCTGCATTTATGGTGGCGGATAAGGTGGAAATTGATAGCTTGTCATATAGGCCGGAAGCCGAGGCGGCCCATTGGCTTTGTGATGGCGGTATAGAATTTGAGATATCCGCGGGAAGCCGTGATACACGTGGCACGACGGTTACGTTGCATATTGGCGATGATGGTGAGGAATTTTTAGATGACTATACCCTGCGGCGCATTGTCAAGAAATATTGCGGTTTTATCCCTGTTGAGATTTATTTTGAAAATGCCGCCGCGAAAACCAATGACAAAGAGCCTATTAACGACAAAAACCCGCTGTGGCTGAAAAAAGCGTCGGATTGCACCGACGAGGAATATAAAAAGTTTTATCATCAAGTTTTTATGGATTTTAACGAGCCACTGTTTTGGATACATTTAAATATGGATTATCCCTTTAGGCTTAAAGGCATTCTGTATTTCCCGCGGCTAAAGCATGAGCTGGAATCTATTGAAGGCCAGGTAAAGCTGTTTTCAAGCCAGGTTTTTGTGGCGGATAATATCAAAGAGGTTATACCTGAATTTTTGCTGTTGCTAAAGGGTGTTATGGACTGTCCGGATTTGCCTCTTAATGTTTCGCGCAGCTTCTTGCAAAATGATGGATATGTGGAAAAGCTTTCGGGGTATATTGTGCGCAAAGTGGCGGACAAGCTTGTGTCACTTTCGCAAAATGAACGCGAAGAATATAACAAATATTGGGATGACATTAACCAATTTATTAAATATGGCTGCGTGCGCGAGGCGGATTTTTACGAAAAATGCAGGGATGCGGTGTTGTATAAGTCCACCAAAGGCGAATTTTACACCCTTAGCGAATACCTAGAGCGCAACGAAGACAAAATTGGTAAGAAAGTTATTTACGCTAACAGTGCTAAGCGGCAAAGCCAGTATATCCGTATGTTTGAAGAGCAGGGCGTGGACGTTATCCTGCTTACAACCCGCCTTGATGCGCCTTTTACCACCCATGTTGAGGCCCTGGAAGAAGGCGTGGCCTTTGCGCGCATAGATTCTGAGCTAAGCGAGATTATGAAGGGCGAAGACACAGAAAAGGACAAAAAGGCCCACGAAGGCCTTATTGCCATCTTCAAAGAGGCCATAGGCAACAAGAATTTGGCCATAGAGGTGCAAAATTTTAAAAATGAGACAACGCCTGCCATGATTTTTCTATCCGAGGAAAGCCGCCGGGTGCAGGAAATAAGCAAGGTTTATGGCATGAAAATTGGCAAGGGCAAAACCGACGAGAAGCTTGTGCTTAACGGCGCAAACGAGCTGGTGAAGCTGCTTGACGCGGGAAATTTGGATGTGGATGACGCCAAGGTTATCTGCGAGCATATTTGGGATATGGCGTCCCTAAGCCATGGACATCTTTCGCCGGAGAGGATGGAGAAATTTATTGAGCGTAATTCGCTGATATTGCGGGAGTTTGTGAGATGACGCGGCGAAAATGGATATTTATTGCTATTGTGGCATTGGTTATTGCTGTTGCCTTGTTCATAGTCATAAATAACAACTGGCGGTCGCCTTCTGGGGTGGATGCCTCACCTCTTTCACAACTAACTGCGGAACAAGTGGGGCGCATTGATGAAATATGGAAACAGCTGGAGCAGCACGAGAATGTTCGCTGGCTTCATACCAGTGATGAACCCCTTGATCCATTCGACCATGGGCAGCAATATCTGTATACCCTCCGATGGGATAACGGAAATCAGAAGGAGATACCAAATGCCTGGCTGCTTATACAAGCAAGTGTTTTCAGCGGCGAGCAAACGGCGATTAATAGGATGCAATGGTTTATAGAAGACATCAGTGAGGAAGACCGCCACCGACCCAGTGTGGCCGTCATCAATGAGAATAACACTGAAGTGCTGCTGGATTATATGTACTTTGACGCGCTATTTGTGGACAGGCGGCACCCCATCCCCGGATTTAATAGGCATATTTGGAGCCGTATACGTATAGGGCATGTTGAAATAACTCTTACAGAGAGACGGCCGCGGTCTAGTTCCGAGAACTATTCCAGCCAATTTATCGCAACTCTCGTGGAGATGCTGCAGGAGGTGGAGCAGCCATGAAGCTTGTAGTCATAATAGGTGCAGGCGCTGTCGGCAAAATGACAGTTGGACAAGAGCTTGCAAAAATAACGGATTTGAGGCTCTATCATGGCCATATGGACATAGAGCCTGTTGTGGAAATATTCGGTAGGCGCGTTAATAGTGCTGTGGACCGCATACGCACGGCAATTTTTGAGGAGTTTGCGCAAACTGACCTATATGGCATGATTTTTACATATATGTGGGCCTTTGACCAGCAATCTAATTGGGATTATATTGACAGGCTTGTTGATATTTTTCGGCAGGAAGGTGCCGATATTTATTATGTAGAGCTTGTGGCATCGCAAGAGGTAAGGCTTCAGCGAAATACCACAGAAAATAGGCTTCAACACAAGGCTTCTAAAAGAAATGCCGAGACATCAAATGCAAGATTGTTAAATGAGGATGCAAATTATCGCCTTGTAAGCCATGACGGAGAAATTCCTTTTGAAAACTACATGAAAATTGACAATACAAATTTGGCGCCCGATGTGGTAGCCAAGATGATAAAAGACAAGTTTTCGCTTTGACGAAGGAGGAAAATTATGAGGAAAATTATGACGGCGGCTTTGGCCTTTATGCTGGTATGGGCTGCGGCACCTATCGCATTACATGCTAATGAAATTAGCGTAACCATTGATGGCGCGGCTGTAGATTTTGAAGGCCAGCCACCGATAATTGTTGATGGCCGCACGCTGGTGCCTGTGCGGGGCGTGTTTGAGGCATTGGGCTTTGATGTGGGCTGGGAGCAGGAAACCCAAACCGCCACACTGACAAGTGATGATTATGTAGTGGTTATCTCCATTGGCAGTGATGTGTTTACAACTAATGGCGAGGAAATTCCGCTGGATGTGCCGGCGCAAATTATTGAGGACAGGACGCTGCTGCCTATACGGGCGGTGTTGGAGAGCGTGGGCTATGAGGTGGATTGGGATGGCGATACGAGGACGGTGCTTGTTACCACGCCAACAACTATGGAAGAAGTGGCAGAAGAAATTGAGGCAGAGCCCCAAGACACCTTCATTACCATACGCGGCGTTCAATACAGTACAGCTTTAGAATTTCTTAATTTGGGCGACATGGGCTTAAATGATGCTGATATTGTGCCACTGCAACAAATGGTGAATTTGAGACAACTTACTTTGAATAACAATCAAATCAGCAACTTAGAGCCGCTTGCGGGGCTGACAAATTTGCAAGCACTACATATGAATAATAATCGGATAAGTGACATATCGCCTCTTTCCAATCTTGTGGGACTGGAGGTGCTACATTTGGATATAAACCAAATAAGCAACCTATCCCCAATTTCGGGGCTTACTAATTTACGTGTTTTATGGCTGGGGAGCAATCAAATCAGCAACTTGGCGCCCCTTTCAGGCCTTACAAACCTAACAGATCTATGGTTGCAGGATAACCAAATAAGCAGCATTAGCTCTCTTTCAAATCTGACGAGAATGCGGAGACTGCATTTGGGTGATAATGAAATAAGGATTTTGGCGGCACTTAGAAACCTAACGGAATTAACTGACCTAACCCTGAGAAATAATCGCATAAACGACCTATCGCCATTGTCAGGTCTTACCAACTTAGTGTGGCTGGACATGGGATTTGTGTTTGACACTGACGAGCTGTTGGCGGAGATTGGGTTTACCCGGGAAGAGCTAGATAGAATGGGGGTTACTATAGCAGATATAGCGGCTATAGTTGGTGATATTGGGTTTAATCATATAACAGATTGGTCGCCTGTCAGCCATGTGCCGATAGTTATTGGCAGGCCTTAGATTTTTGATGAATTAAGGAGAGATATTGTGGATAAAAAAATTGGTATTATAAAAAAGTTAGGCGAAGAGAAGCTTGTGGCCGTTATACGTGCTGAAAGTGAGGAGCAGGGCTTTAAAATTGTGGAAGCTGTGAAGAAGGGCGGCATAAAGTTTTTGGAAGTGACGCTTACGGTGCCTGGGGCGGTGGATATTATTCGAGAGCTTGTGAAGAGATATAAGGATGAGGATGTTTGCATTGGGGCGGGCACTGTGTTGGACCCGGAGACGGCGCGTATTGCTATTTTGGCGGGTGCGGCGTATATTGTTAGCCCGTGCTTTTGCCCGGAAGTGATGAAGATGTGCAACCGCTATCGGGTGCCTGTTATGCCTGGTGTGCAAACTGTGCGCGAGGTGGTGCAAAGCCTGGAGATGGGCGCGGATGTTATAAAGGTTTTCCCAGGGGATGCTTTTAGCCCTAGCATTATAAAGAGCTTTAAGGGGCCGTTGCCCCAGGGCAATTTTATGCCAACGGGGGGCGTGTCGTTGGCTAATGTGAAAGATTGGCTGGCGGCGGGGGCCTATGCCGTTGGCACGGGCAGTAGTCTTACTGTGGGTGCCAAGACGGGTGATTATGCCGCTGTGGAAGAAGAGGCGAGGAAATTTGTGGCGGAAGTGGCGAAGTATAGCTATTTAACTTGAAAAGACATACAAGAAAACGCAGGATTTTTTCACAAATGCAAGGAAGCGACGACGACGCGTGTCCTAAGACACGCAAGGAGAAGCTGACGTAGCAGTTGTGGAAAAAGACAAGTTTTGTTGTGTGGATTTTTAAGTTAAATAGCTATATAAATAAAAGGTGAATATTATGGATATCAATGGGCAAGGCAGGAAAATGCTGAAGGTTGTTGGCATATTGTACATAGTTTTCAGCGGAATTAATATTTTGGTTGGCTTGTTTGGCATGGGCACTGCGGGGTTGTGGGATACGATAATGCCGCTGCCCAATGTTTCTTGGATGACATATTATGGGATGTTGTTTTTGGTGTATGCTTACACGCTTTTTATGGGCATCATGGGCCTTGTGCATAGCAATAGGCCTGAAAAGGGTGGCTTTTTGCGCGTGCTGGGCCTGGTGAGCATCGTGGCTTATATTGCCTTCTATGTTTTTGGTGGGCTTGAGGCGGCGCGCTTTCTTGGTATGGTGTGGCTTATACCGCTGGACTTTGTTTTGCCTGTTTTGTTTATAATTGGTGCTATGAAGAATATGAAAACGCAGCAATAGCGGCACAAGGGAGGTTTTTCAGGATGAAGAAATTTTTGATGTTTGCGCTTGTGATGGTGCTTACGCTATTTGTGCTTGCTGCTTGCGGTGGTGACAATGACGATACATTGGCGGCGGGTAATGATAATCAGGTTGTGCAGGGCAATCAAATGGCAAATGATTCGCCGGTAAATAGCCCTGAACAGGCTGCTGCGCCCCTTGATGAGCCAGAAGATAATACATATGGAGATTTCGTTTTTTCAGTAGAAGCGGGAGAGGTGACAATAACAAGATACACGGGAAGCGCAACCGATTTAATTATACCTGACACAATTAATGGATTGCCGGTTAGGATAATTGGTGCTAGTGCCTTCTTTAATGCCGCGCCCTTAACGAATATTGTAATACCCGATAGCGTAACACGCATTGAGCGCGGCGCATTTGGGGGCCATTTTCCTATAACAAGCATTGTCCTTAGCAATGAAGTGGTGTATATTGGCGATGGTGCATTTGGCTATCTATCA
>WQVI01000011.1 GCA_009781625.1 Defluviitaleaceae bacterium
AGACCTTAACAAAATCGAAAAATACTGGGCTTGGCTGAAAGGCAGGTTGAGAAAAATATTACCAGAGCATGATGATTTTATGGAAGCCTTGTGTGGGATTTTTTAAGTTAAAGGGGTATAAACGGCTATAAGCAAGAATGAAATAATTTGACACAAAATAAAAATCCAAACACGGTTCATGCTCATGCCACCGTTGTTTGGATTTTTTGCGATTATAGGCCTTTAGGTTGGGGGTTTTTCTTGTGGCGGGGTTTAGGTAGCCCCAATCCCTGCGCTGTGCTGCGTGATATTCCTTTTGCTCTCGTTTTGGCCGCTTCGCCAGCGGCACAAATTTTTGTTTCATACACACCTCCGTAAAATGTGGCTATATCAATTTAACTTAAAAATCGCTATGAAATAGCCAGTAAACTTTATCTGTAGAAATTGAAAAGCCTAATTTTTGGGCGATTGCCAGTGATGCTTTATTGTTTACGCCAACTTGCTCGAAGGGGATAATATCTTGCGCAAGCTGGTGGTTTATGGCGTAGCTTGTAAGTGCGGTACCATAGCCCTTTTTGAGATGCTGGTCAAAAACCTTCAACATGCCAATACTTCCTTCGGCATGGACGCCGATAAAGCCAACTAGCTCTGCGCCCACAAAGCCGCCGAACAATTCTTTGCTTTCGAGGCGATTTTTTAAATAATCCGCGCCTACATCAACATCATAAGTCCCCATGATGACATCAAAATGGTTTATGCCCAGAGGCTTTATTTCTATGTCACAAGAAATAGGCAGCGGCTCTTCTGACAAATACACGGCTTGATAATTTTCCAGCAAGGTTGAGAAACGCACTTTTTCCTTAAAATCATCCAGCATAAAAGGCTGATGGAAGGAAAATATGCCTTTTGAGGGAAGCTGCGAAAGCAGTGCCCTTCCTGTTTCAAGGGAAGATACGGACAGCATATGGGCGCCGCTTTTGGTTTCTAGCAGGCATACACCATCTTCACCAGCATATAAAATTTGCGCCGTGCCGCGCTTTATCGGCACTATCATACCCATGTGCAGCAAAGGGTTTTGTGTTAGGTAGTTCAAAGCCGTCATGCAAATCTCCTTTTAAAATAATTATATGACAATATGCCAACGGGCATAAAATATGCGCACCAAAAGCCTAATATTAACGCGCCAACTGCCTCTGACATCTGCACATCCCTGTAAAACACGCCCAACATGGGCATGACGAAGCAGGTAATTGCAAAAACACCATGTATCATCATCAGGTTTTTTAACCAGCGGTCGGCTTTGGTGCTTGCGTCTATTGTGAACGCTATAAAAAATGTTGACAAAGACATTAGGCCATAGCCAAGCAGGTTGAGATTAAAGAACATGCCAAAGTTGGTGTAGTCAAGCAGAGACATTGCTTGTGCGCCTAAGCCCTCAATGCGCACCGTGGTCACTTGGACGAAATAGACCAGCAAAATAAATGTTGCGTACATTCCACCAAATATCATGGCGGTGTTACCAAAGGCCTTGGCCTCGAGCTTACTGTGTGCAGCAAAGGCGCATATCATTGGCACAAAACTAAAAGCAATAAACATGCTTGTCAAATAGCTACCGAAAAGAAACCCTGTCAACAAACACAAAGCAAAAGCCGCCACCGCGCAAAAATTTACTATAGCACTTAGTTTGCCTATCTTCTTGGTCATGAAAACCTCCCATATAAATATTCAATCACATTTTTGATATAGTGCTCCACGCCTTGGCTTGTGTCAATCAAAAGATAGTTGCCGTCGGCGGGCCTTTTAAGATCTTTAATTGACTGCTGATATTGACTTTCATCAATAGGGGTGTTGTATGCCTGGCTTGGCAATATCTCGCGCGCAGTTCTGCGGTTATTTAGCTCGATTAAATCTTCCAGATGACATTCAACAAATTTATAGTCTGCTCTGTGCCTTTTTGCTAGATTTGTGCCTCTTTCCAAAATAATTTCATATGAGCACGGGCTGTCGATGACAACGCTATTGCCGGCTTTCAAATTGTCTTCCGCCAATGCAAAAATCACATCATACGAAATTTTGCTGACGAATTTAAAATCAATGTCATCGCCAAAGGAAATCATTACAGATGACTTTATTGTGTCCACGTCCAGCAAAACTGCACTGGTCAGCTTGCATATATGCCTTGCCAAAGTTGATTTTCCTGTGCCTGGTATTCCTGACATCTGGCATAAAAACATTTTGCTTCTCCTATCATATCGGCTTATACCAACTTGCAATCTAAATCACAGCAGTAAACTCGTCTTTTTGCCGCAATGCTTTGTCAAAAAAATCTTATGTGCCTTTGGGCACACTGCGATTTTTTTGCCTTCGCCTTGCAACAAAAATCCTGCGTTTCTTACTGTGGTTTAGATTGCAAGTTGGTATTATACCGCACAAATCTTAACAATCAAAACTTCTACACCCAATACATCGCCAATTTGCCCGCTTTTTATCGCAAAATCTGTTTCTAGGCAATTTTCAAAGGCGGTTAGCATGGCTGGACGTGAAAAATTGCGGCCTCCTTCGATAAATTCTCGCACGGCGAAGGGATGCAGGGCCAGCTTTGTGGCGATGTCCTTTTGGGACATCCTGGGCGCAAGATGCGTGCATTGCAAATAATATCGAAATTGGCGCGCTATCATGGACAATACCATCAGGGGGCTTTCCTTTGCCGCTATTAAGTTTGCATATTGGGTTGTGGCAAGCTTTGCGTCTTTGTTGCCTATATCGCGCATTAGGTCAAAAATTTTGGCCTCAAGGGATTTTGTGCAAATTGCGCCAACATCGGCATTGGTAATTTCGCTGCCGTCGGCCTTGTAGGCCGCCAGCTTTGCCAGTTCGTTGTACAAAAGGGACATGTCGGTGGGTGCGGTGCGGGTTAGATACATTGCAACGGATTTTGGCAGCTTTGTGCCCCAAGATGCGCAAAGCTTCACGGCCCAATCTGCCAAATCCGCCTCTTTGGGGGTTTTGGCTTCCATCACGGTGCCATGGGCTACAGTGCGCTTGTAAAGCCGTCCGCGCTTGTCCACATCTTTTTCGATAAAAATTATGGTGGTGTTCTCGGGAATGTCGGTTACAAATTCTGACATAGCTTCGGAGGCATCTTTGCGGCCGCTGGTGAAGAGGCCGCTGTCGTTAATGATAATCAGGCGGTGGTCGGCCAAAAAAGGCATAGTTTCAGCGGCTTCTATGATACGTGCCACCTCTATCCTCCCCTCGAAAGTCTCCATATTCATATCCCGCGCTTCCTCGGGCAAAACGGCTGAAATTAAGGCTTTGCTCCAGCGGTCCAGTAAAAAGGCTTCCGGGCCGAAGAAAAGATAGCAGCGTGAGAAATTTTTGGATTTTATGTGGCTGTTTAATTCCTTCATGGAAAGTTACTCCTTTTTATAAAGCTATACACCTAGCAATTCTTCTTTCTTACGGTCATATTCTTCTTGGGTTAAAACACTGTTATCAAGCAGGGTTTTAAGCATGGCGAGTTTTTCATCTGTACTTAAAGCATGGGTATACGCTGTCATTTCCTTTTTCTTGAGATATTTCTTGGCTTCTATCGCTATAATGATTACGAGGTATATGATGCTACTATAGATTAAAAATACAAGCCAACTAAAATTTTCAAAAATGCCAAAAAACAACATTAGCCCAAAATAAGTGGCTAAAACTCCCATATACAGCACATAGTCGATAATATGTACCATCATTTGATTCACGATCTTATTGTATTTTGAGAGTATCATTGTAACAAGCCTTTCTGTGTTAAATGTAAGGAGTATTATCAATATAATCAGTATATCTTGGGTGAGCATTCGGTTAAGCAAGGTTTCTCCCATAGCCCATAAACCACCTTGATTGAGCGAAGCAGTGATAAAGTCAGAGTAATATAAAACCTTTGAGATTACAAGAAATGAAAATAACATTTCCCAGATTGCTGACCGCTTCTCTTTTTTTATGCTCATAAGTATGCCCCTTTCTACGTCTTTCTACGGATTTAGCATTGTTCGCACTTGCAAATTGCGGCCATTGCTGCGTATAAGTATAGCGCCATGGGTGGCGGTGTTGTGATATGGCACATCATGCTCATGCAGGCGGCGCGTTACCGTTGGGTGGGGATGGCCAAACATATTGTTGCGCCCAGAGGAAATTATGGCCAGTTGTGGGCTTGTTGCCGTCAAAAATGCATCGGAAGTGGATGTGCGGCTGCCATGGTGGGCAAGCTGCAAGATATCCACATTAATTTGTGTGCCACGTGCCACCAGATATTCTTCCACGGCTACGTAGATGTCCCCAGTAAGTAATATTGAATTTTCTCCATGCACCAAGAGCAGCACCAGCGAGGCGTTGTTGGTTTCCCTAAAAGTTCTTTCGTTGTAGGGGAATAGGGCATAAATGCGCATGTCGCCAAATTCTATCACATCTCCGGCAGAAATATAGCTTATGGGTGTGTTTGTGGCCGTCGCGGCGTGTTGCATCGCCTGGTACATGTAATATTCGGGTTCGCTATTGGCGTAGGCCAAAATTAGATGCTCTATACGGCCCGCGTACATGGCTTCCACCAGCCCCAGGGTATGGTCGCGGTGGTTGTGGGTGGCAATGGCGGTGGCCTGGGTGATGCCGCGATAGCTAAGATATGGCATCAGCGTATGGGTGCCTACATTTTCGCCCACGTCGCGGCCAAAGGCGCCGCCGCCGTCAATTATGATGGCAGAGGTGCCACGCGATACCACTACGGATTCGCCTTGTCCCACGTCCAGAAAGGTGATGTGGATATAGGGGCTTGCGCGTGCGACAATGAAGGATGCCGAAAAGCCAACCAGCATGGTAATACCGACAATACGCAGCCGTTTTGCGATATTTTTATCCGCGTGCATGATGTATAGAAAGGCTATTATGGCCGCCACGCTAATTAGCAGAACGGCAAGGCTTGGTTGCCCTGTAACCATTGTAGCATAAGGCAGACGTAATGACCAGCTTATTACGAAATTGTAAATCGTAAGTAAAATCCATAAGGGGAAGGCCAGGATATTTGCGAGAAATAGGCCAATTGCGCCGAAGATGCCTATTATGGCGATGGCGAAGCCCAGAACGATGACGAAGAAGACGCTGGGCAGCAATATGAAATTGACCAGGGGCGACACGGGCGAAACCTCGTAGAAAAGCCAGGCATTGACGATGAAGTAGGCGGCATTGGCGGCCAAAGTGCCCGCGAGGTATTTTTTGACATACCAATTGTTAAGAAGTGGTGCGAGGCGGCTGTGTCGTGTGGCCAACATGGCTAGGGCCTTGTCCGTGGGCGTTGTGCCCAATGAGAGGGCCAAAACCACGGAAAATGAATAGATAAAGCCGGGGTCGAAGAGGAATAACGGCTGATACAGCAGCAAGGCGATGGCCGCAAGAGACATGGATGTTGGTGTATCGTTTTCATAGCCCACAAGACCCGAAATTACGAGGGCTATGCCCATTATAGCGGCGCGCACCGTGGCAACGCCGGCACCTGTTAAGATGGCGAAAAGCACGATGAAAACTATGGTAAGCAGTGAACGCCTTTTAAGGCTTACGCCGAAAAATGCCAGGGATTTTTCAAGGGCAATGGCCAAAATGCTGACATGAAGGCCCGAAACCACCAAAATGTGGAACATACCCACAGAGCGGTACATCTCGCGCACTTCGTTGTCAAGGCTTGTTCTGTCGCCTACAATCATGGCTTTCATGATGCCTGCGGCCCAGGGCGGCAAAACCTCATCAAAAACGGCGGATAGGTGTACGCCAAAGTTGCGAATGTGCATCGTGGGCGTTAAGATGATTTCATAGGCCGACGCGGCCTCGGCGAAGATTTTATAGTCTATCCCACGACTGCGCAGAAATTGAAATTCATCAAACCCGCCTGGATTGCGAGGGCCGTCCAGGGGTAATAGATAGCCTGACACCAAGATACGCTGTCCCAGCGACACCGTTACATCCTCTGGTAGGTAAGCTACGATACCCAATGCGGATTGATGGACCTCTTCCGAAGGGCCTATGCGAAAGGCGATGGTGCGGATGCTTACGCGTTGCCGCCCCGTGCGCGTTGTCGAAACATCTTCCACGATGCCCTCTATGCGTACAAAACCATGACGCTGTGCCACTTCTTCCAGCAAAGGGTCGGTTGGTGTCAACGAATTTGCAATAAAAACCGCCCCTATGATGGCAAATGCAGGAAAAATAAGGGCGATTTTGCGCTTGTATACAAAAAAGTAAATTATTGCTAGGATGGTTGCGATAAGGCCGAAGATAAGCAGATGTTCATCAGGGTTGAAATATCGCCCAAAGATGATGCCGCCAACAAGAAAAGCGACAAGTGCTACCATTGGCCGCGCCATAATTTATCTCCTATGATTTCTGTTTTAAAGATACCAAAAACCCTATGCCAGAGCCGAGAAAAGCGGGTATAAAGGCAAACGGCCAAACATCCCAGAAAATTACCGGGGCTGACAGCCCGGCATAAGATACAATTGCAGGAATTGCAAGGCCATATGCGCTAAATATAAAGGGGTACAGCCATCTTAGCCAAGCTTTGGCAATTTGCATGAACAATGCCGTGCCAAAAGATGTTACAGGCAAAATTAAATAAAAACTAAGCAAGCCATAGCCGAAAAAATCTGCTGAATTTATCGTGAGGCCCCATAAAAGTATTGCAGAATAAATTGCAAATGAAATTCCGTAGCAAATTAGTGTTATTTTTTTAGCGCGAGGCATCCTTATCTCCCTAATGCTCTATTATCAAGCCTTCATCCCTCTCTATAGGTCTGCTTAAATCCATATGAAGGCTACTTCCTTCGCCGGACTGTATAGGCTCGCCATCAATAAAAATCTGCACGCGGCGCACTTCCGGACGCTCTGTTAGCGTATTGACAAGAGAAAAGACCATCATCTCTTCGAGGGCAAAACCACCGCCGGAAAGACTGTCATAAAAATCTTGTGTGAAGCCTACGAAAACCGTGTCACCCATGCGCTCTACCCTGTTATAAGTAGTGCCTATTGGAATGGCCTCAAAAAGACCGTAAGTTTGAGGGCCTTCAAGCAAGGCATCCAAAATGAAACGCTCGATATCTTCTAGGGGGTTTATGTCTATGGTTCTTGGTTCGGCCACAAGGCCTGTCATTTGGGCGTTTGTAAAATACAATACGATATTTGTGGTGGCCACGTCCAGCCCTACCACGGTTTCTAAAGAAGTATTTTCGCGGCTACGCAGGCCAAAAGGGTTGCCATCGCCATCCAACATGGGCTGATTGTTAACATAAAATACCAATTGGTCAACAAAATCCAGGTCTGTAAGGGTGTATACCAGCGAGCTTGTAGCAAATATCATTTCAATTGGCTGGCTGATGTCATTAAAGGATGGCGAAAATTCGATAAACAGTGTGTTTGCTTCAGTGCCAACCTCTAGCCTTGCGCCTAAGATA
This sequence comes from Defluviitaleaceae bacterium, assembly GCA_009781625.1. GTDB lineage: Bacteria > Bacillota > Clostridia > Lachnospirales > WRAX01 > WRBK01. The sequence goes on from WQVI01000011.1 coordinate 7,461, forward strand.
TATACGCCTTGTGGTATGCTGGGTGAAAATGCAGATGCTTGTGGGCCTTCTTGAAGGCCTTGAAGCACAGCTTCTATAATATCTGTGTTATCGGCAATTTCAACTTGCCGCGGCTCGCTGCCCCAATGGCCGCTTTCGTCGCGGAAATAGAAGTTTACAGAAAGCATCTGGGCCCTCTCTGGTGGGTCTATTTCTACAACGAGGGCGTTTTGTAAGGTTAAGGGTATTAAAAGACCTATCATCAAAAGCAAAACCAAGGCTGCAATGCCTAATGCGCGCTTGCGCCTACGATGGCCTCTACTATTTTTTGATTTTTTGGAGATTTTTTTGGACAATTTCCCCGCCTCCTTTTAGCAACGATTTACGATTTGCATGATATTATTTACGACCTGTGATGCAGCGGAATTCTTACAACAAAAGTGCTTCCTTCTTCTTCTTTGCTTGTTAGCTTGATGCTGCCTTTGTGAAGCAATATGGTTTTGTGGGTTATGGACAGCCCAAGGCCCGTGCCGCCTGTTTCTCTGTCACGCCCTTTATCCACACGGAAAAAGCGGGTAAATATCTTTGCTTGGTTTTCCTCATTTATGCCTGTGCCGGTATCAGCCACGGTAACAAAGACATTTTTATGGTCTGCATCCAGCAAAATTTTTACATGGCCACCGGGGTTGTTATATTTTATGGCGTTTTCTACCAAATTAGACAAGGCAAGGCTTATTTTCATTTCGTCGGCCTCGATATTAACCTGCCTAAGCTCTGCAAAATCTATGGAAATTTCTCTTTGGTTAGCCAGGGGCTTTAGCCTCTTAATAACTTCTTCCAGCATTTTGTTGAGGCTAAAGTTGCTTAAATTAAGCGGCAACTCTACCTCGTCCAAGCGCACCAGGGTAAGAAGTTCGTTTACAATATCTGTCATTCTATCTACTTCCGATGTGATGTCGGTTAAAAACTCTTTATAAACCTCGCCCTCTACATTTTCTTGGTGTATCAGGGATTCTGACAGCACCTTTATAGAGCTTAGCGGCGTTTTAAGCTCGTGAGACACATTAGAAACAAATTCTTGTCGCGCGGTTTCTACTCTGGCCAATTTGTCCGTCATATTGTTTATGGCCAAGCCTAATTGGCTAAATTCGTCCTTACCGCTCAAATTTACTCTCTCTTCAAGGTGGCCCCTTGAAATTTCCTTTGTAGCGTATAGGATGTGGCGCATGGGCCGCAGAAGCCATTGGGCAATAAGCATAACAAATACCGCGACGGCAAAGCCAAGCAAGGCTATGAAGCCTATGGTAAGCCTGTTTATTTCGCTAAACAGTGCATCCAAGCCCGCAACACGATGGGTTACAATTACGGCACCCACAACGATGTTTTCATTGTCAAAAATAGGTGCAATTTCTGTGATAAGGCGTCCATCATTTACAGTGCTGTGCTGCACGCCTTCAAGGGCTTGCATTATTCCGGGGCCGGCCACCGTGTTGCCGCCATACACCATCAAAGAATCAAAAAGCACCATGGCCATTGTGTCAACCACAATTATGCGCGCCTGATGGCTTCTGCTGGACGCAAACATCTCCCGGTTTATTATGTCGCGTATTATGGGGTTGCTCATATAATCTGTATCGGTGGCCAAATGTGCTGTCTGGTTGGAAAGAAAGCGCATCTCTTGTGCCCTTTCTTCCATAAGATGGTCTTCCAAAATATTTACAATGTTGCCCCAAAGGATAAACATAGGAATTATGCTGACAACAAGATATGACAAAAAGAGCCTCCAACGAAGGGTACGTAAGCCAAAAAGCAGCCTACGCGCACCTCTGACAAGCTTGATGGGTAGCTGTATGGCCTTTTTTTTGGTTAAACCGTCCGCTGTCATGATAAATACCTGCTATTTGAAATAATATCCAACTCCCCATTTAGTATGGATGTATTTAGGGTCGCTTGGGGCATCCTCAATTTTCTCGCGCAACCTACGCACATGCACGTCCACTGTGCGCACATCGCCGGGATAATCGTAACCCCATACTGTGTTCAAAAGCTCTTCGCGGGTATACACTCTCTCGGCATTTTCTATCAAAAGCTCTAGCAAGTCAAATTCCTTGGCGGTGAGGTTAACCTCTTTGCCGGATATATTAACCCGGCGGCTATCTACCTCTATTTCAAGGCCGCGCACGGTATGCACGCTTTTTTCAGCCTGACCCTTGCCGTTTTTCTTGCCAGACCTACGCAAAATAGCTTTTATGCGGGCCTTTAGCTCTAAAATATTAAAGGGCTTTGTGATATAATCGTCCGCGCCATATTCCAGGCCCATAATTTTGTCCATGTCTTCGCTTTTGGCCGTTAGCATTATGATGGGTGTTGCGGAAAATTCCCTTATGCTTTGGCAAACTTCAAGGCCATCCAACTTTGGCAGCATGACATCAAGGATGATAAGGTCAAAACCGCCGGCGCGGGCCGTCTCCAAAGCCTCTTCGCCGTCATGGGCCACGGCAACCTCTATGCCATCTTGTTCCAGGCTAAATTTTATGCCTTTTACAATGTTTTTTTCGTCATCGACAACCAAAATCCTATTCGCCATGTTTTCTTCTCCTAATCCACAGTTATCCTGTCTCTCAAATTCTCAAAAGTTATATCGCCTATACCCCTTACATTTTTAATTTCCTCTATGGTGGCAAAGCCGCCGCGGGCTTCCCTGTGGCTTATTATATCGGCCGCCATAATGCGTCCTATGCCACTTAGGGTTTGCAGTTGCTCGCTTGTTGCTGTGTTTATGTTTACGCGGCCGTCAGATGCAATGCCTGCTGCGCCGCCGGATGCCGTAACCGCTGGCGGCGCATTGTCCGCAAGGCTAAAGATGATGATATGCTGTTCGTCAACAATTCTTGCGGCTAGGCTTATCGCGTTACGGTCTGCATATTGTGTCAAGCCACCTGCGGCCTCAACAACATTGTATATGCGCGCACCTTCGTAAAAGGCAAAAAGGCCTGGGTTATAAACCTCGCCGCTTATAGAAACTTTTATAACTTGTGGCTCGGCTGGCTCTTCGTCTTGGGAATATCGGCCGCCCTCTGTGGCGTAGCCTCTAGTATCCACATCCATACCAACAAGCACCATGGGCGTGTTTCTTTGTTCGTTTATATACAGTGCCGCAAAGAGGGCAATTACGCCAATTGCGCCAAAAAACAGCAACTTCATTGTTAATGGCGACTTTATTTTTAGCTTTGTCCTTAGCTTCTCAAGCATGGCCTGCCTCCTAATAGATAAGATTATATCAAATTTCCAATTAAAATTCAACCCGTGGTTTGTTGAAATTCCCCGTTCAATATGATACACTATAGCAGGTGTCGCAAAATTTGGAGGTTTTAATGTCTCGAAATAAAGTTAGTTTCTATCTTATTGTCATAAGCCAGGGCATTGGTCTTATAGGTGCCGCAGTTTTGCGCTTTGCCATATCGTTGCATGTGCTGGATTTAACAGGATCCGCCGAAATTTTCGCCACGATGGTAGCCGTTTCCTTTTTGCCGCTTATTGTGTTTACGCCTCTGGGTGGTGCCATTGCCGATAGATTTTCCAAAAAAATGATGTTGGTTATATGCGACAGTGCAAATACGCTTTTGGTGGGCCTTTTGGCCATCATGCTTTTTGGCGGCACACAATCTGTTTTGATGCTTGGTGCCACAATAACACTACTTACCCTAATTTCTGCTTTCTATCACCCGACAGTAACAGCCAGCCTGCCAGCCATTTTGGAAAAGGATGAGCTTGTAAGCGCAAATGGCCTTGTGCAGGGCATAAGGTCTATATCAATATTGGCAGCGCCCATGCTGGCGGCATTTTTGTTCGGAACCATAGGCGTCGAAAGTCTTGTTGGTCTTTGCGCCGCAATATTTTTGTTTTCGGCCCTAATAAACATCTTTATCAAAATTCCTTTTAAGGCCCAAGAAGCCGAAAGAGGCATCGTAGCTGCAATTGCAGGCGATTTAAGGGAAGGATTTTTATATATAACCAAAGAAAATCGCTTGCTTTTGAAAGTGTCACTGATATTTACCGGCGTGTTGTTTTTTCATCAAGCCATGCTGTCTATTACATACCCATATATGGTGAGAGTGACACTTGGCCTAAGCGAGTTTCATTTTGGCGCGGGTAACGCCGCCATAGGAGCTGCCACGCTGATAGGCAGCCTTGTGTCAGGCAAACTAAGAAAATATTTGCAAATACATCATATGCCCATTTATGTAGCCATTATCGGCTTAGCAACCATACCCATAACCCTTTCGGCGGCACTTTCCGTAGGGAACGCAATTATCCCATATCTTCTGCTGGTTGTGGGCTTTATGACAATAATGTTTTGTTTTACCCTAACCAATATAATGATTTTGTCATACGTACAAACTAATGTGCCGATGCATATAGTGGGCAAGGTTATGGCCCTGACAATGACCATAGCCAACGCATCAGCACCCGCTGGTCAATTTGTAATGGGCTTTCTGATTGAAGGTTTAGCGTATTGGCAATTTGCCCTTTATGCAGGCATAGCCTTGGTGACATTGGGCCTGGCAATAATGGCGAAAAGGCTGCTGTCAATTAAATCAGCAGCACTAATTGAAAATGAATAGAAAAACAAAACAACCCCATTGTCGGGGTTGTTTTTCTATAATCTATTGCGCTTGTGCTACAACAGGATACACAGAAACTTTCTTTTTGTCTCTGCCCATGCGCTCGTAACGCACGCGGCCATCTACCAACGCAAAGAGGTTGTCATTGTTGCCGCGGCCTACATTGTTGCCGGGATGTATTTTTGTGCCGCGCTGTGTGTACAGGATGTTGCCCGCACGCACAATTTGGCCATCGGCGCGCTTTGCGCCTAATCTTTTAGATTGAGATTCGCGACCGTTTCTTGAAGAGCCAACGCCCTTTTTGCTGGCAAAAAATTGCAAATTCATTTTCAACATAATATGCACCTCGCTATCAACTATTAATTATGTTAATTTGGATATCATCACCGTAGCTTTCCTCAATAAGCCTTAAACCGAAAACCATATTGTCAATTATCAAATTTGCAGCATGGTTTCGTGTGCCGCGCTTTATGTCACCCACCTCAAAGTCAATATAACCAGTATCCCCGTGTTTTTCAACTACATCCAAGTTAAATTGACTTTGGATGAAATTGGCACAAGTGATAACAAGGGCGGAAACGCCGGCGCAAACAATTTCTTGTCCGTGGCTTAACACCTTAAAGCGATATATATCCCGATTTTTGTTGTAATATAGAAATACCTTTATCATTTCATTTTAACCGTTTATGGCCTCGATACGAAGGCTTGTAAAGGGCTGCCTGTGGCCTTTTTTCTTCTGATATCCCTTTTTGGCCTTATATTTGAAAACTATAACCTTCTTTTCCTTGCCTTGTGCCAGCACAGAGGCCGTTACTGTGGCGCCATTTACATATGGTGCGCCAACTTTTGGGGCGTCTCCGCCGGATACCAGCAGCACTTTGTCAAAAGTTATGCTTTCTTCCGGTGCGGCCTCAAGCTTTTCAACTTTGATGACATCGCCCGCTTTTACGTTATACTGCTTTCCGCCTGTTTCAATAATTGCGTACATTTTTCTACCTTCTTTCAATTATACTCGCCGATAGCAGGCTCTGCATCATGCAGATTATGGCCTTTATCGAGCGGCTGTTACACGAAAAGTCATTATATCATTTTACTCTTTATTTGTCAAGAAAACTTTTTGTGACAACACAGCGTAGCAAACCTGCTGTGCGTTTTTGCCATCAATTCTAAAGGCAACGGTTTTGTTATAGGGTGCGCCCAAGGTAATTTTTAGCACTGCCTTGTCGGTTGCTTCGGCAGCTATTATCTGATAATACTCAATACGCGTAGGTTTCTTTGCAAATATCCATTTGGCCATTAGATGGTCTTCATAGACATAAAGACTTGTTGCGGTTCCTTTGCCAAATATAATGCCAATTACCAAGAAAAACGCGCCAAGCACAATAAGCACTATCGGAAAAGTGTCAGTGTATCCCAGGCCTAGCTGGTGGTTTTCAAAGATAAGCAGCGTGCCAATTGCCATAAGCATTATGCCGCATACGATATTGGCCACAAGGGCAAACCTTGCGGCTTTTTTGCCTTGTGCTGATGCCAAAAGCTTGCTTTCTCCTGGGTTGTTCATAATATCACACTCCTGTAGAGCCAAATCCGCCTTCGCCGCGTTAGCTTTCGGGCAGATGGTCTGTTTGCATGAAATTCATGCGCTCCAAAATCAAATCTCTCATCTTCGCTGCCTTCTTCTTGTTAAATTTTGTCATCGGCCCGCCTATTATGTATGTGATTTCTTCTGGGATGCCTTTAGAATTGTGCAGCTTGATATCCAGTGTTTTAACCCAGAAAAAAAGAATAGCAACCAGCATACCGATAAGCCCATTGCGTGCAAAAGAATCAGAGCCGGACCATAACCTGCCTATTTCTATGCTTTCAATCTGGCTGTATTCGACTTCAAGCGCCTTTCTAAGGCGAGCCCATTTAAATGTAACATGACTTTCGTATACATGAATACTAACTTGCGAAATGAGCAAAAACAGCGGCACAAGAACTATTACTGCGCCGGAAGCAATAAGAAAAATCAGTCCATCTTCATCTGCTAATATGCGGTCAAGCGCATTGCCGTCATAATTCAGAAAACTGTTAAAATCACCAAAAATTATTAATACAGTTACGATGGGTATTGCGAGCCCTATAAGAGCCATAAATGTACAAAGCCACTTTATGACAGGGTTGCAATATTTCGCAGAAGCCAACAGTTTGTTCTCCATAAACAAACCATCCTTTCGAGAATTACATTCCGGTAGACCCAAAGCCGCCCTCGCCGCGCTGGGTTTCGGATAGGTTTTCTACTTGCTCAAATTCTATGCGTTCCACCTTATTTATTACCATTTGAGCAATTCTGTCGCCTCTGTTTATCGTAAAGTCCTCATCACTGTGGTTTATTAGCAGAACGTTTATTTCGCCGCGATAGTCCGCATCAATTGTTCCCGGTGCATTGGGCATGGATATGCCGTGCTTTAGGCCAAGGCCGCTTCGGGGGCGTATTTGCGCCTCAAAGCCTATAGGCATGGCCATTTTAAAGCCACAGGGTACAGTAGCCCTCTGGCGCGGCCGTAAAACCATTTCGCTTTGCACATGGGCATATAAATCCATCCCTGCCGCGCCATCAGTCATATACTGTGGCAACGGCAGGTCTTTAGCTTCATCTAATTGTTGAATATAAAATCCCATTATCGTCTATCGCCGCCTGGTCTTCCGCCTCTATCACCGCCGGGTCTGCCGCCGGGTCTGCCGCCTCTATCGTTGCCGCCGGGCCTTGGTCTGGCCGGTGGACGCTTAACGATAAGGTCTTCGGGTTTTACGCCCGGCAATGTAGCCTTGTGGGAGAAGTTAAGTCTGCCTTGGTCATCAATTTCCATTAGCTTCACTTCAAGCATGTCGCCGATGTTTACAACGCTTTCTACTTTATCTACCCTTTCCAGAGACAGCTGCGAGATGTGGCAAAGGCCGTCTTTTTCAGGGGCTATTTCCACAAAGGCACCAAAGTCCATGATGCGCACAACTTTGCCCGTGTAGACCTTGCCAACTTCTGGCTCCATAACAATAGCATTTATGGTATCTATGGCTTTTTGGATATTATCCATGTTATAGCCAACAACATAAATTTTGCCGTCGTCCATGGTGTCGATGGTTATGCCGCCTGCTTCCAGCTTGTCGCCGCCGCATTCTTCAATGATGCGATGGATAACCTTGCCGCGGGGCCCAATAACTTCGCCCATTTTCTCGGGATTAATTTGCACCATAACAATTTTAGGTGCGTATTGCGAAATTTCGGGACGGTGGGTGTCTATGGCTTTGTTCATGGATTCTTCAAGGATGTTAATGCGCAAATCCCTGCATTGCTCCAGGGAAGACTTGATAATTTCAGGCGTTAGGCCTTCAAGCTTGATGTCCACTTGTATGGCGGTGATGCCTTCGGTGGTACCGGCTACTTTGAAATCCATATCGCCGAAGAAGTCTTCAATGCCTTGGATGTCGGCCAGCAACACAAAGTCGCTTTCATCATTATCGTCCGTCACAAGGCCCACGGAAATACCCGCCACGGCGCGCTTTATGGGCACGCCCGCCGCCATAAGGGAAAGGGAGCTGCCGCACACGCTGGCCTGGGATGTAGAGCCGTTAGAGCTTACAACCTCTGATACAAGGCGGATGGCGTAAGGAAATTCTTCTTCGCTTGGCAGTACGGGCAGCAGAGCGCGCTCTGCCAAGGCACCATGGCCAATTTCACGACGGCCGGGGCCGCGTGATGGGCGGGTTTCGCCTACGGAGAAGCTTGGGAAGTTGTAATGATGCATGTAACGCTTCATTTCTTCGCCCAAATCCAGGCCGTCAAGGCGCTGAACATTGCTCATAGAGCCAAGGGTGGTCACTGTCATAACCTGTGTCTGCCCACGGCTGAAAATTGCAGAGCCATGTACGCGAGGCACTACGTCCACTTCGGACTCCAGCCTGCGTATTTGGTCCAAACCGCGGCCGTCGGGACGCTTGCTGTCCTTTAAAATCATGCGGCGTACAGTTTGCTTCTCAAATTTATAAATAGACTCATTTATCCATTTTGCAGCCTCTTCAGGCTCCATGTCAGCAAACTTGGGCACTAAAGCCTCAAGGGTTTCTTCTTTTATCTGCCCAACAGCCGCATCGCGTAGCTGCTTTTGGTCAAAGAAAACAGCGGCTTCCATGCGCCCGTCGCCAACAAAGTCTTTCACGGCAGCAAAAACTTCCGCCGGTATCTCAATTTTCTCAAATTCGCGCTTTGGCTTGCCTTCAACAGCGGCTATGCTCTCGATAAATTCCACAATACGCACATTTTCCTCGTGGGCACGCATTATGGCCTTAAACATCACATCTTCCGGCACTTCGTTGGCACCGGCCTCAATCATCATCACCTTTTCCTTGGTGGATGACACCGTAAGGGCCAGCTGGCTTTTTTCCCGTTGCTCTACATTGGGATTAATTATAAATTCGCCATCTATCAGCCCCACATTTACGGCACCAGTAGGGCCGTTGAAAGGTATGTCGGATATGGCAAGGGCGATGTTTGCGCCTATCATTGCGGCAATTTCTGGGCTATGGTCTTGGTCCACAGACCATACCGTGGCCACAACAGCCACATCATTGCGCATATTATCGGGGAAAAGGGGCCTTATGGGCCTGTCAATGAGGCGAGAGGTAAGCACCGCGTTTTCCGTAGGCCTGCCTTCGCGTTTGATAAAGCCACCGGGTATTTTGCCCACGGCGTAAAGTCTTTCTTCGTAATCGCAGGAAAGCGGGAAAAAGTCTATACCTGCCCGCGGCTTTTCTGAAGCTGTGGCTGTGCAAAGCACCACTGTTTGGCCATAATGCACAACAGCGGCACCGCCGGCCAGCTCGGCCACACGGCCAATTTCTACCTTGAGGGGATCGCCCGCCAATTCTAATTCATAAGTTCTGTACATGTTTTTCTCCTAAGTTTTAGTCACGGCACTTTATGCAATAAACCCTCGCATCAGTGCCATCTTGATGGGGGAAATCTCCGACATAATGCCATCCGTACTTTTCGTAATATCCGATATGGTAGGTGTTAAGATATAGCTTTTCTATGCCAGGCTTTGCGGCCTTGTGGACGGCATGGGCGAGCAAACGCCCGCCCGGCTGTTGTCCACGTATATCCGGATCTACAAACAATGCGCATAATCTCTGGCATTATTATTTCCTAATTCCAAGTGCCGCAATCAATTCGCGATATTTTTCAATGTCTTTTCTCATCATATAGTCCAAAAGACCGCGTCTTTGACCAACCATCATCAAAAGACCGCGTCTGCTGTGATGGTCTTTTTTATGAATTTTTAGATGCTCTGTTAGGTGGTTAATTCTTTCTGTCAAAAGTGCTATCTGTACCTCTGGCGAGCCCGTGTCCTCTGGGGTTCTGCCAAACTTTTCAACGATTGCCTTCTTGTCAATTGTCATTTCTTTCTCCTCCTAAAATTATAATTATCCCGCATATCAAGAAACGGATGAGGAAACCCAGCCTCCTAATATCGGCTTTTACAACCAATGTATTCTAACACAAAAAAAGGCCATTTGCAAGCCTTTTTGCGTAAAATGATAAATATATGGTTGTTTTAAAAAAATATGCCGAAGGCAGCAGGCAAAAGCCCCATAAAAAATCCTAGAAACCCGCCTAATAACACAATCCATTTAAGATGCTTGCCTACAACGGACAACACAAGCCGCTCCATCTCATGCATTTCAAAGGCATTTATGCGGCCTTCTGCAATTTTGGCCACATCCAGCGAAGCAATCATATATTCGCCTGCTTTTTGTGCCAAAATTGTAATGGTTTTGCGTACGAAGCTGTCTATAGATTGTCTGTAATTCGCATTGTTTGGTAAAATTTGGCTTGGTGCCATTGAAAGTAAGTGAACAACGGCTTTTTCGGGCGCAACATGTGATGTGATACCATTGAAAATCTTTTCAACATGCTCTTGCTTTAAATTTCTTTGGAGGGCGGAAATAGCAGTTTCAAGCCAATTGTCAATAGAAGACTTGTCCAATTTGTCAGTTAGCTGCCCTATTTCTTTATCAAGATAGCCATCCACAAAAGCGACAATCTTTTCGTAAATCAAGGCTTGATTTTCCGCGTCGTCAAGATATTTCAGCAGGTTTTGCGCAATGCTGTCATAAATTTTGTCGGCGTTTACAAAAAGGCCCATAAAACCGTTTGCATTTTCCTTGACTATTTTGGCGACAAGCTCTCGCAGACGGGCGTCAACGCGGGCATCTGCCAGAAAGTCGCGACAGATGGGGCCTAAGCGATGCATATTGTTTTTTGCAGCGCCCTTGGCTGCAGTGACGGCCCCTTGGGGGATGATGTCGGAAAGTTTTGTCTCGCTGTTTCTCGCATTTGCCAGCGAATTATTCACAAAATCCGTCACAAGACGGGCAAAATCCTCGCTTTGCAGGTATGGCAGGGCTTTGTCTTGGGCATATTCCTGCGCCACCTCAAGTATTTTGCCCATAAGTTTTTCAGAATTTTGCACTGCTGCTTGCGCAACTTCTTCTTCGTCGCGCTTTAGCAAGTCCGCAGCAATCTTTGAAATAGAATCATGGCTTGTAACAATTTTTTCTATGAAATTTTGGACGATATCCACGATATTGTCCACGATGCTGGTATTTGATACCGCTTCTACCAAGGCATTGCTTGTTAAGATGTTTTCTGCTATGGTTTCGCCCATCTTTTGGGCAAGCTGCTGCCTTTGCCGCGGCACAAGCCCGGGTGTGAAGGGCACACGCAGGCCAAAGATGCGCACCTCTTTATGGGGCCGAAATATCATAACTATGGCCAAAAGGTTGGTAGAAAAGGCTATTATAGCACCAATAATAGGTATTACCAAAAACGACAAAAATTCCAAATTATGCATCCGTTACCCTCTGTATAATTTCATCTTTACTTATTTTGTAGGAAAGCGTCATCAAACTGTCAGCAAGGCGCACATTTTCCACGGTTAGGTTGCTTGGCACTGTTAAATCGCTGCCGGAAAAATTCCAAACGCCTTTTACATCTGACTTTGCCAGGATGTCTATAAATTGCCCTACTGCTTGGCCCGGCAATGCTATGACAGCAATATCTACGTGGTTTTGTGACAAAAAGTCTGGTAAAAGTGTGGTGTCCATAACCGACATGCCGCCTATTTCTTTGCCGATAACGTCAGAACTGCTGTCAAAAAGCGCGATAAAGCTGTACCCGCGCTTTGCAAAGCCACGATAATTTACCAAAGCTTGGCCGAAATTGCCAGCACCTATAAGTACCATCGCATAGGACTTGTCCAGTCCAAGGATATGCCTAATCTCGTGGTACAGCAGAGCCACATTATAGCCATAGCCCTGCTGGCCAAAAGAGCCGAAATTGTTAAGGTCCTGCCTTATTTGGCTGGCGGTGATGCCCATGCGTGTGGCAAGCTCCTTTGATGATATGCGTGTGATGTCCTTATCCAAAAGGTCTCCCAAATATCTGTAATATCGCGGCAAACGCTGTATAACCGCCGTTGAAATCTTTTTATCGCTCTTCATTATGATGTCCCCCTACTGGCTTTCTTGGTCAAACTGCTTTGTTAAATATTATACCAAATTGTAAAGCAATTTGTCAATCTTGAATTGTTAAGCAGCTTGGGTTATAATGGTTATTGTGTTCAGGCTATTGGGCGCTGGAAGGGCTTGCTTTTTTCTTACAAAAGAAGGAGGAAAGCCTATGTTATCTGATTATGAAGCATTGTCTTTGTTAATTAAGTTAGCTACTTTCGTTATCTATGTTTACATAAATATGGACAATGAAAATAACCAGCCACCAAACGCGAGGTAAGACTGGTTATTTTCTAGTCACCCAATAACTAGCAAGCCCTTCCGCACCCAATGGCGGCTGAGCCAAGGAATGAGGGAGCTTCAGACCCTCTCTCATTCCTATATTAAAATTATTATATCACAGAGTGAAGATTTACGCAAGCATAAATATGATATAGGCTATAGGTGATTAAAATGCTATTAAATTGCGCAAACATACAAAAATCCTTTGGGGCCACAGAGGTGCTTAAAAGCGCGTCCTTGATGGTTGAGGAAAAAGAAAAGGTGGCCTTGGTTGGTGTAAATGGTGCCGGCAAAACCACGCTGTTTAAAATTATTTTGGGCGAGCTTGCGCCGGATGGCGGCGAAATTGCGCTGAAAAAGGGCGCACGGCTGGCATACCTTTCGCAGCATATGGATTTGGCCCCCGAAAACACCATCTACGAAGAGCTTCTTTCGGTTTTCAAGCATCTTGCGGATATGGAAGAGGATATTCGTCAAATGGAAGGGCAGATGGCGGCGCTTTCAGACGCGCCGCTGGACCGCCTTATGGAAAAGTATGCAAAAACCGTAAAAGGCTTTGAAGATAGCCGCGGGTATGAATATAAAAGCCGTGTGCGCGGCGTTTTGGCTGGGCTTGGCTTTAATGAGGTAGAGCATACCCTTGGCATTGCAAAGCTATCCGGCGGCCAGAAGACGCGGGTTGCCTTGGGCAAGCTGCTTCTTTCAGAGCCCGATTTGCTGCTGCTTGACGAGCCCACAAACCACCTGGATATCGCCGCGATAACCTGGCTTGAGGACTATTTTCTGCGTGAATACGAAAAAGCCGTAGTGATAATTTCTCATGACCGCTATTTTTTAGACAAAGTAGCGAAAAAGGTCGTGGAAATAGAGCATGGCAAGGCTAAAAGCTATCGCGGCAACTATAGCACTTTTATTGAGAAAAAAGCGCGGGACTTTGAAATTGAAATGCACCATTACGCAAGCCAGCAAAAAGAAATTGCGAAACAAATGGAAAGCATCCGCCTTTTGCGCTCGTTTAACCGCGAAAAGTCTGTCCGTCGGGCGCGCAGCAAGGAAAAGCAGCTGGCGAAGATGGAAAGGGTGGATAAGCCCCAGCCTGCACCCGACAAAATGCGCCTTTCCCTTGTGCCGCAAATACAAAGCGGCTACGATGTGTTAACGATAAAGGGTGCGAAAAAGACCTTTGGAGACTATCTGCTTTTTAAAAACATCAACATGGAAATAAAGCGGGGCGAGAAGGTTGCGCTGATAGGCGAAAATGGCGTAGGCAAAACGACGCTGTTTAACATGTTGCGGGAAGGCGATGGTGCCATTACGCTTGGCACGAATGTGAAAATTGGATATTATGACCAAGAGCTGAAATTTACAGACGCTGAAAAGTCCATATTCCAAGAGATTTCGGACACATACCCCCGCATGAAAAACCTGGAAATACGCAATGCCCTTGCGGCCTTCCTGTTTGTGGCCGACGAGATTGATAAAAAACTGGGTGCCCTTTCCGGCGGCGAGCGCGGACGCGTGGCGCTGTGCAAGCTGATGCTGTCTGATGTAAACTTCCTTCTTCTGGACGAGCCCACAAACCATCTGGACCTGTTCTCCAAAGAGATTTTGGAAAATGCACTGATAGAATACGAAGGCACCGTGCTTTATATCTCCCACGACCGCTATTTCATCAACAACACAGCAGAAAAAATTTACGAGCTTCAAAAGGGCGGCAGTACGATATATCTTGGTAATTATGACTATTACGTAGAAAAAAAGACCGAAATGGCTGCCAATACCAATCAGCCGCTTGCAGAAGAAACCTTTGGCCGCCCATCCAGCAAAGACGACTATCTTCGCAACAAAGAAGAAGCTGCCAAAGTCCGTAAAAACAAAGCAAAAGTTGAAAAACTGGAAGCTAAAATAGAAGAAACCGAAGCGGCCATCGTTGCAGCCGATACCGAGCTTGCAAAAGATGAAGTTGCCACCGATGCTACAAAGGCGCAAGAGGTGTATCTTATGAAAGTTGCGTTAGAGGAAAAACTTGTAAGGCTGATAGAAGAATGGGAAGAAGTGGCGCATTTATGAAGGCCTTAGCTGCCATCGGCTTCATAATGATACAGATGCTGTCAAATATATAACCATTGGCTATAATTGTGCCTACCATGCTACTGATAATTATATTGCTGGCTGCATTGTGAAGGAATAATGGTAGGCATAAAAATTTTGCTTGACAAGTGTACTTGGCATATGGTATTATTGTAATACCAAGAAAACTTGGTAAAAATACAATAACACTTGGAGGGAAATTTTATGGATAAAGACAAAATTTTGGAACAAAGCAGGGCGGCAAAGAAAGACGAGGGCTTAGAAAATGCAAAGCTAAAAGGTAATATGATAGGCGAATATGCCATGTCTGTCGTAGCACTTCCTATAGCAATCTACTCGCTATTTGTCGGCGAATTTGTAGTGGCATGGGCCATAGGTGGGATTGCTTTCGCGTTTGTGTTTGGGCAATCCTTTAACCTTTATCGCTTTACAAAAAGAAAATACCATCTAGCTTGGACGATTTTCAGCGTTATCTTTACTATAATTTTTATTGTGCAATTTTTGGCAGAATCTCAAGGATGGTGGGTAACTTGGGGACCCCATCGTATGTGGGGGTAGCAGATTATGAAAGATGAAATTGCGTTGAAAAACAAACTGAAAGTGGCCAGGGCTGAAAAAGGCCTTTCGCAAACCACTTTAGCAGAGATTGTGGGCGTTTCGCGCAACACAATAAGCTCTATTGAAACAGGGCAATTTTGCCCCACGGCAAAGCTGGCTCTTATCCTATGCATTGCGCTGGACAAAAAATTTGAGGATTTGTTTTACTTTGATATGCTATAACTAATCTAAGTTAAAAATCATTGAAAGCTGCCCTGCAAAACTACTTGAATCGTTGTAGATTTCGCAGCTTGCTTTCAATGTTTTAACGTAAGATTAGTACAATGTGGCAAACGGCTATAAAGCAGCAAAATGGGTGACCGCAAGGTTGCCCTTACTTTTTGTTGCTCAAAATCTTCATTCATGGTATAATGTTATTGGCCTAATCGGCCTAGAATGGAGACGCTTATGAGATACATTGAAGATTTAAAAGACGGTGAAAACATCATTGTCCATTATTTGTGCAAGAAAAAAGAGACATTAAAGACGAAAAGTGGAAAAAACTATATGTCCATGATTTTGGGGGATAGAACGGGTACGATATCGGCCAAAGCCTGGACCCTTAACAACGACATACAAAACTTTGAGACGGGAGATTTTATCAAGGTTGAAGCAACTGTGGTTACTTATGTTGACGATTTGCAGCTTAATGTGCGTAAAATTCGGAAATCTATGGAAGGGGAATATCTGCCTGCGGACTATATCCCAACTACTGACAAGGATGTTAACGCCCTTTACGCCGCCGTGTGCGAGATGATACAGTCCATTGAAAATACACATATAGGACAGCTGCTAACAAATATCTTCGTAGAAAACCAAGAGATTAAGGGGGCGTTTTTGCAACATTCTGCTGCGCGAAGTATGCATCACAGCTATATGGGCGGCCTATGCGAGCACACCCTTTCGGTTGCCCAAATTTGCGACTTTTTAGCACCGCGCTATAAATTTGTAAACCGGGATTTGCTTATTTGCGCCGCCCTGCTGCACGATATTGGCAAGATTTATGAACTTTCGGACTTTCCTGAAAACGACTATACCGACGATGGCAAGCTTTTGGGCCATATATACATCGGTAACGAGCTTATCGGCGAGGAAGTTGCCAAAATTGACGGCTTCCCCCCTGCGCTAAAGAGCTTGTTGCAGCATTGCATCCTTTCGCATCACGGCAAGCATGAATTTGGCTCGCCTATCTTGCCTAAAACCATGGAAGCAATGATTTTAAGCTATGCGGACATCACCGACGCCCATGTGAAGATGGTTGAAGAGGCCTTGGAGAAAGGCCCTGCAACAAGCGAATGGGCGGGATATAATCGTGTGCTGGCTAGAGATTTACGTAAATCAAACTTTTGATACAGTTTCACACAAACTTTTGCCTACGCATGTCGTAGATATTATAGCAGAAAATTAAATTTAGGGCCTGTTCCCACTATAAGAAAATGCAGATTTGTGAGGCGATTTTTCGCCAATCAAGGAGCTGAGGACGACGCGTGTCTAAGGACACGCTAGGACGAAGAGACGCAGAGTGGCGGAAATATCGACCGCAAATGTGCGTTTTCGTTAGTGGGAACAGGCCCTAGCATGAAAGAGGAGAAAAAATGAAAATATTATCTTTTGACGCTTACACCCTGAAATGGATTGCTGTTGTTGGCATGATTGCAAACCACGTTGCCATAGGCCTTGCCCCCGCCTTGCCCCTTGCCCCTTTGCTTATTTTGTACGCTGCCGGCGGCCTTACCTACGTTATAATGGCGTATTTTGTGGTAGAGGGATATAGGCATACCTCAAACTTAAAGAAATATATTGGGCGGCTGTTTATATTTGGCCTTATTGCTCAAGCGTTTCACCCCACGGTGTTAGGTGTAACAGATATGATGGGCACAGGATTTTTCTTAAACATTATGTTCACCATCATCCTAAGCCTGTTTGTGCTACTTATGTACGACAAGATTAAAATTCGCTTTTTGTTCTGGCTTTTGTTTGTTGTGGCGTGTTTTGTAGCTATGTTTATGGATTTGGCTTTTGTAGGTGTTTTGGTGCCTGTTTTGTATTATGCCATTAAAAAAGAAGGCCTAAGACGCACTTTGCCTGGCATTATTGCTGGCACTATTTTTGGGGTGCTTGGGTTGCTTAGCGCGTTGGCTCCGCTAATTTACCTTCTTACAGGCGAGCTTGCCGTAGAAGTTTACGCAGCCGCAGAAATGACCGGATTATCCATAGAATTAATGGTGGCTACGCCAGTATTTGCTATTGGTTGCTTCTTGGGCGCCATCCTAATTCGCAATTACAATGGCGAAAGAGGAAAGCGTGCAAAATGGCTGTTTTATGTGGCGTATCCCCTGCATTTGGCGGTTATAGCCGCAATTATGGTTATTATGGGGCTTGCAACATTCAATTTATTTGGATTTATTTCGTTTTAATTGTACCAGACCTTTGCCTGCACATATCGTAGGTTATTGTAGGAGGTATCGGTTTGAGATAAGCTTAAAATGCTGGGGACTTATCCTTGCATTTTTTGTCTTCAATATACTGCCAATGTTAGAACCTGTTTACTATCTCCATTCCGACGCCTTTTCGGCTTATTTTCCCCATGGCCGCGTTGCGCGCTCCTAGCAGATATCTATATAATATGCGTCGTCGCGCGCGCCTTGCCCTGGGAAAAAACCCTCGAAAATTCGCCGAAAGCGAGATAGTAAACAGGTTCTTAGGAATTGTTGCGGTTTTATTTGCAGCAGTAGAATACTTTTCACTTGGCGTTATCGCCGCGTATATCATGAATATAATATCAAACTGTCTAATTGTGCTTTTTGCGCGCAAACATTTGCCTAAAGGCAGATATCAGCATAGGCATGTTAGAGAATAGGAGAATAATAATGAAAAAAAGAATTTTTGGGTTTATGACACTTATGACAGCCGCTGTCATGATACTTAGCGGCTGCGCTACTGTAGGGGCTAGCGTCATCCGCGGGGCGGGGCCTGTTGTTTCACAAACCTTTGATGTGGGCAACTTTACAGATGTCAGTGTTGGCGGCTCGCGCATAGTGATTTTCCGCGAAGCGGCTGAACATTCTGTTACCATAGAAATGCAAGAGAGTTTATTTGAATATCTAACCCTTGAAGTACGTGGCGGCACACTGCATGTAGGCCAGCGCGCGGGCGTTGGCATTGACTTTGGCCGTTATAGCCCAAGGGTATACATCTACGCGCCCAGCCTTGAAGGGATAAACCTTAGCGGCAGCAGCAATACCGAGGGCTGGGACAAAATTTTTGCCCAAAACTTTTTCGTTAGTGCAAGCGGGTCAAGCAGTATTGACATCGCCTTAGAGGTTGAGACGCTTGAGATGCATCTGTCCGGTTCTTCAAGGGCTACCCTTATAGGAAGTGCAGATGATGTTGATATCTCTCTCAGCGGTTCTAGCAGGGTTTTGGCTGAAGATTTACAAGCCGGCAGTGTGGACGTGGGCTCATCAGGCTCTGCCCGTGTGTATATTGCAGTTTCGGATAGCCTAAATGTTAACGGCAGCGGCTCCAGTCGTGTACGTTACGCAGGCAATCCTTCCGTCAGCGTCAGAACATCCGGCTCATCCTCGGTTAGTCCAATAAATTAGGGAGAATTAAATATGAGAAAAAACAAATCAAAAATCTTGGCTGTTTGCGTTATGATAATGATGGCGTTTTCGCTGGCATCATGCGGAATATCAAGAACCATCATAGACGTTATCGACACCGTTGAAGAAATTGCCGATGCCGTAAATGAAGGCGTGGGTATTATTATGCAAGGAGTTACGAGCTTTGCCATTGACGAGATGGGCGGCGGCCCCATTGTAAATCTTGTCGCGGATATAGAGCCGGGCGGGGATTTGTACGTTAGCCTTGCAAACAATGCCATAAGCATCCGCACACATGGGGAAGATACCATACGTGTTGATTTTAGCCCACCTACTACAGGGAATTACGTAGTCCCCGAAGGCTCATTTAATAGAGCCGAAAACCGCCTTGAAATTACAGAAGAGCCGATGACTGGCTTTATTAGCACTGAAGACCGTCCCGGCGTTGTGCATATTTATTTGCCGCAAAACGCTGCCGCACATAGCCTTATAAACCTAAGCACCGCCAACGGGGCCGTAAGAATTATAGGCGATGGCCTTGCCCTTGCAGAATCTGTTTCGATAACAATAACCAATGGCATGGTAGAGCTGCGGTTTTTTAACGCTGATGATATTACCATAAACGCTACAAATGGCACCATAAGCGGAAGCGGCCTTGCGGTAGGCAATTTGGAAATGCGTACTACAAACGGCATCATCACCTTGATGGATTCGGATATTTCAGGCGACCTTACAGCCAGAACCACCTCCGGCGGCGTTACGCTGACAAATGTGGATGCAAACATGGACAGGGCAGATTTAAATGCCGTAAATGGCATTGTAACTGTGCGATAGAGAGGGCGAAGCTAATGGAAAGAGATGATATCGTCTACACAAAGGCAGTGCAGCAAATATTTGAAGCATCCAAGAAGGCACAGGACAGCTTTAAGTATTTTTGGCGAGAATTGTGCTGGGATAGGCGCAGGATAGTAACTGCGCTTAACTTGGCCTGTGTAAAAGCAGAATTTCAACAAGAAAACCACCCAAACCCACCTATATCAGAATTTATGTGGATTGCGGATGTTGATTTTGATGGAATATGCGTAAAGGGCTATTTGATAAGCAGCCCCCATGAGCTAACCAATATCAAGCAGGGTGACTTTGTAGAAATTCCTCTTAACGAAATTAACGACTGGCTGTTTGCCATAGATACAAAAACCTATGGCGGCTTTACAATTCAAGTGATGCGGGAAGAAATGGGCGAAGAAGATAGAAAGGCCCATGATGAGGCATGGGGTCTGGACTTTGGCCATTATAACAAAGTTTTAGTGGCCTACCAGCAAGACGAGCATCCCGAAAACTTAATAGAGCACCCCATGAGCATTAATATGAAAGAGAAGTTTGAGGAATTTTTGGTCCAGCATCCTAACGAAGTAACACATAAGGATGAGGCCGGCTATACAATGCTGCATCGCGAGGCAATAGCTGGAAATAAGACGATTGTGGAAGTGCTGATGCAAATGGGCGCGGATGTTAATGCAAAAACAAATAATGGCCATACTGCCCTTGATTTTGCTGAAAAGCTGAAATGGGAGCATTTAATACCCATTTTACGGAAAGCGACATAGCTGTATAGACACAAGAACCTGTTTACTATCTCCATTCCGACGCCTTTTCGGCTTATTTTCCCCATGGCCGCGTTGCGCGCTCCTAACATATAGTTACGTTATATGCGTCGTCGCGTGCGCCTTGCCCTGGGAAAAAACCCTCGAAAATTCGCCGAAAGCGAGATAGTAAACAGGCTCAAAATTATTATATGAGGGGGAATACATATGTTTTGCCCAAACTGCGGGAACAAGCTGGATAATGCTCAAGGGACGCTTTGCCCAAGCTGCGAGGCGCAGGTAGCGGCGCAATATCAAGATCCGCAAACGGCAATGCCAATATCCAAACCTGCCGGTAAAGGCAAATTGCTGCTAATCATCATTATTGCCGCTGTTGTAATAATAACATCTGTGGCAATAGCCGCTTTCGCCTTTTCAAACAGAGAAGATGACAGAATTGTTGGCTCGTGGGTGCTTGTAGAGATACAAGGAGATTACGCATCCGACCTTGACTTCTTCATAGGCCTTATGGAAACTTTTTATCCGGATGGAACCGGCGTCAGCTACTTCCCTCTTCCCGGCGGCCTTCCCCATGAGGGCAGTTGGTTTACTTGGACGATACGCGGAAATTATGTGACAATGGTTTCAGATTTTGATGAGGATGATATTGTTGTACAGAGATTTCGGATAACAGACTCGAGACTTATCACTAATCATATATCTATTGACTCCGAAATTTCGGAGCCTGATACGACATGGATTTGGGATAGAATAGATTAAGGCATGTTTATGCTAATGGCTGTGTACTTTATCAGGAGGTACTATGCGCACAAAAAAACCATATGTATTGTCTGCGGCGATAGCAATCCTCTTGGCGGGGGTTGCTTTTGCTGTATTTTGGGTGATAGATCATGCTGTTGCGGTGGGTGATGAAAATTATGAGATGACGGCAAATAAACCCTCACCCATACCCACGCCGGTGCCCACGCCCACACCTACCCCCACGCCCACGCCGATACCAACCCCAACCCCGCCGCCACAGATACACAACGCCACCTTCGCATTTGTCGGCGACATTATGGGGCATATAGAGCAACTTAACGCTGCACGCGTAAGCCCCGGAGTGTATGATTTTAACTATGTCTTCCGCTATGTCACACGCTATTTTGATGCCGCGGATTTTTCAATTGGCAACTTAGAAACCACCATCGTGGGTCCAGAGCTTGGCTTTGCGGGCTGGCCCCTGTTTCGCTCGCCCATTGCTCTTGCAGAGGCCATACAAAATGCGGGCATCTCTTTTTTGACGACGGGCAACAACCACAGCTTTGACGCAGGAGCTGATGGTGTGATACAGACGATAGAGGCCCTTGATTATCTGGGGATACCATACACGGGCACTTTTCTTGCATATGAAGAGAGGGACGACATCACTATCATAGAGGTAAACGGCATTACCTTCGCCCTTATTTCCCTCACATATTCCACCAACGCCATATCGCTGGATGCAGACGGCCGTATGATGCTGGACCAAACTTGGTGGTGCCGCGGTGAAATGAATTGGATGGTGAAGTACATATATCATGATAGGGTGGGGCAGTCGGTTATTGATTACGAGCTTATTGCCGATACCATCGCCCGCGCAAGGGCCCAAGATGTGGATTTTGTTGTGGTGCTGCCCCATATCGGGCAGGAATATTACGGCACGATGGGCAACCCGCGGGATACTTTTGATGTGGACACCGATATAAGAT
Source organism: Defluviitaleaceae bacterium (assembly GCA_009781625.1). Classification (GTDB taxonomy): domain Bacteria; phylum Bacillota; class Clostridia; order Lachnospirales; family WRAX01; genus WRBK01. Next base: position 29,525 of record WQVI01000011.1, read on the forward strand.
GGTATCATTGGATGCGCACCATAAACTTTATGCTGGAAGCCGGTGCGGATATTATCATGAGCAGCCACCCGCACACCCTCTTGCCTGCCGAATTTGTTTATGTGACGGAAGATGACGGCACAGTACGCCGCGCTTTTGTGGCATATTCCATGGCCAATTTTGTGTCCGCGCAACGCACCAGGCCGCGAGAGGCCAGCGCGATTTTTTACTTGGACTTTGAAAAGGTGGAAGGCCAGCGTGCCACAATTACAGGCGCATATTATGTGCCCATATGGGTGCAAGGCCGCGATTTTAGCATCTTCCCCGTCACTTATACCTTAGAAAGGGTAGCGGAAGGGGATAGCTTGGGCCTGCGCGACGCTGAAATAACGCGCATAAGGCAAGTGCAGCTTGATGTGACACATATGCTGTCGGGCCAACCAATATCTATGGAAGATATGCAGCCAAAATATGAGATAACAAGAGCAAGAACAATAGATGAGATGCCGGGGCTTGCCATATGGGGCAGTCTGCCTTGGCGATGATGGGATTGAATTTGTGGCTATGAAAGACGATAAAACCATTTCCGCCAGCGAAATAAACCGCTATTTGTTTTGCAATTATCAATGGTATTACGAGCGCAAATACGGCTTGACAGAGCTTAGGCGACGCAAAAAAGAGCATCTGGAAGAGATGGGCATCACGCCGGATGAAAACAGCCCCATCATGCGGGGACTTGCTTTTCACGCCCGTTTTGGGCGATGGCGATGGCTTAAAGTGGCCTATAAATGGCTGCGCACCATAGCCCTAATTGCTGCCTTCATCTTTTTTCTGCTGTTTTTTGGGATAGTGGTGATATGATGAAGGGCATAAGGCAGGTCTCTGTAAAAGACAGGCCTTTTTTGTGTCGTCCGATATATCAGGACGGCAAAGGTGGCAAGCTGCTGCGCTCTGAAAAGCACAATCTGCGCGGCAAGCCGGATTTCGTCTTTAAAAATATCATAACGGGCCGTCTTGTGCCGATGGAGCTAAAAAGCGGGGAAGTTGAGGACGAACCCCGCCATGGAGATATAATGCAGCTGGCCGCCTATTTTTTGATAATTGAAGAAGCCATGGGCAAACGGCCAAAAAAAGGCTATCTGCGCTACAAAAACGCTATGTTTAAAATAAAAAACACGGCGCGTCTCCATAAAGCACTGCTGGCCGTGGTGGGTGACATGAGAAAGATGTTGATTACAGGGGCAGGAGAGGCAAACCCATCCTTTGTCCATTGTCGATATTGCGTGGCAAATGGCACCGTGTGCGAATTTGTTGATTAGGCCTGTTCCCACTAACGAAAACGCATATTTGCGGTCAATATTTCCGCCACTCTGGTGGCGACGGCACCTTCGTCCTAGCGTGCCTTTAGGCACGGTGACGACGACAGTCCTCAGCTCCTTGATTGGCGAAAAATCGCCTCACAAATCTACATTTTCTTATAGTGGGAACAGGCCCTAATCATCTGCTATGTAGGTAGTCTCAAGATATCCAAATTTATACCCAACCCATTTGCTGATATTGATGGCATGTATATTTGTTGGGTGATGATGCACAAACATCTTTTCAAAGCTTACATCTTCCGACAGCTTTTTGTACATGGCCGCGTAAAGCCATTTGCCTAGGCCTCTGCCTCTATACGCCCCTTTCACCCCTATCATAAACTGATAAGGAAAGCGAGGGTCATCGTTGTTAACGGAGACATTTGTCATCGCAACTGGCTCATTTTCCGCATTAAAAATCATATAGCAGTGATGCACCATACTTCTCTTGGCGCTATTTTCGTTTATCTGCTTTTGCTTGTCGGGATATGTCACAAATTGTACAAAGCCCTCTTCTGTTACATCCGGCATATCGTCCTGAAGCTCCATAAACAGATCGCAATAATGCTTAATATGCTCCTCTGAAGTTGCATCAACATACGCGATGCGCAAATCGCTGTTTTTCGCTTGATATTCTTCGGCAGCTTTGCTTAGCAAGTCCGCATCAATATCCGCTTTATCCAAAATGTATGTATTTCCCCTAAGCTGCACCTTGCAAGAGAACCTCTCAATCAGCGTATCCAATTCATCATTATATGTTGTTATAGCAATTTGCCCATGCTCTTCCAGCTTTCCTTGGACAAATTTGGCCAGACATTCAACCAAAAGCTTGGTCACAGGCAATTTGCATAGTTCTATAGTCAGCTTATATCGCTCTTTCCCGCCCCAGTCCGCATATCTAGCAAAACTCATAATGCCGCAGAGTGATAAACCGTTCTTGATTACGAACAGTTCGTTGCTATTCCCCGAAAAGGTTGATAAAAACAAATCTCTATATTCATTAGCATCCCTGTGCCGCTTCAAAAATCCGTATTTTTCAACTATGAGGCAATTTGCTGCGTACAGGCCCTGCAATTCCTCGGTCGCCAAACTATCAATTTCAACCTTGATAATTTCCATATAGCGCTTACCGCCTTTCTCTAGTAGACCTGTTCGTAAACCCTAATTTCTACTTAGCGAAATAGATTTTCAGCTTGCATAGGTCAAGCGTGGAAAATTGTATTGAGCTTAGTAGAAATAGGTTTACGAATAGGTCTAATAGGCCATTCGCTTGGGGAGATGCCTCTCAACCCTGGTGCCATCCCCCAGCTGCCCGCTGTCATTTCTGCCCCAGCTCCAAATATTTCCATGGACATCTAGGCCTAAGCTGTGCCCTACACCTACAGCTCCGGACACCATCCCATCCAAAACCCTTTGGGGATAGGTTCCTCTGGACCAGTTAGGCTCAACTTCACCGATTCCAAGCTGCCCATGGTCGTTGTTCCCAAAAGTCCAAAGTCCCCCGTCCAAAGTGATGATCATAGTGGTGCTACTGGAAAAAGCACTGACATAAGCCACGTCTTCCATGATTTGGATAGGAAAAAAATGGTCTTCAGTGGTACCATCCCCAAGCTGTCCGGCAAAATTATGGCCCCAACCCCATAAAACATCGTCATTGGTGATTGCATAAGTGGTTTGTTGTCCCGCCTGTACAAACCTAACATTATCCTTAATGGCTACAGGCGCACTTCGCCCTTCACCGGCGTCATCTCCAAGCTGCCCGCGAAAATTGCCGCCCCAAGTCCACATCACACCATCAGCATCAAGGGCCACAGTATGCACAGACCCCAGTGCTACCGCTACAATGTCATCCATGACATGTATGGGCAAATGACTATCATCATTGGTTCCGTCTCCAAGCCGCCCCCAGGTATTGCTACCGCTACCCCAAGTCCAAAGCCTTCCTTCCGTATCAATGGCCGCGCTATGGCCCATTCCTGCCGTACCAGCCGCCGCCGCGACGATGTTATCCATAATATGCACAGGCTCTGTACGAAATGTTGTAGTTCCGTCGCCAAGCTGCCCGTAAGCATTGTTTCCAAAGGCCCAAAGTCCGCCGTCTTTATCAATGACAAGATTATGATAGCGGCCCGATGCAATTTGGCTTACATTTTCCATAAACAAAACAGGTAAAGATTCGCGCCTGGCAATGCCAGACCCGCCGCCCCAGGCCCACAAGCGCCCATCTTCACCCAAGCCAAAGCTAGATGTATATCCTGCGCCAACGGCCGCAAAGGGCCCTTGGGGTGTAGTAGACTCAGGCGTCTGCGTTGCCTCAACCACCGATCCCTCTGCCGAATATGTCATATAGTTTTCGTTAGTGCTTTCACAAGCTACAAGCATTATCAGAAGCATTAAAAGTGCTGCCAAACAAACAAAACGTTTCATTGTATTCCTCCGTTATATAGCCATATGGTGAAACAACCGCAGCTTATGAAAAACAGGGGCGGCAGAGCGCCGCCCCTGCTAGGCCTGTCCTGAAACTTTATCGAACTAATTTCTTAGCGCGTGTTGCTGCGCACCAAAGAAATTGCGTGAGATAGTTTCAAAACAGGCTTTCTAATGGTTATTTTATAAGAAGTTTTCTGGGTTAAGGCATTTTAGCTCGTCAACGACATACAGCCCATCTTGACGCACCAATACATCATCAAAATACATATTGCCGCCGCCGTATTCCGGTGTTTGTATCAGTATCAAGTCCCAATGTACTGCGCTGCGGTTGCCGTTAAAGGAGATATCGTAGGCGTTGCCGGGTGTAAGATGTATGCTGCCCGCTATTTTCTCATCAAAGAGGGTATTTTTCATGGGCTTGTTGATATAAGGATTTGTGCCGATGGCAAATTCGCCTATATAGCGCGCGCCTTCGTCTGTATCCAAAATTGACATAAGTTTTTCGTTGTTATTAGCCGAAGCATTGACAATTTTGCCGTTTTCAAATTCAAACACAACATTTTCAAAGGTGAAGCCCTGATATACGCTTGGGCAGTTGTAAGAAATTTTGCCGTTTACGCTGTCGCGCACGGGTGCCAGGTACACCTCGCCGTCAGGGATGTTAAATTTGCCGTCGCAATTTATTGGAGGCATACCTTTGATGGAGAATGTAATGTCAGTACCGGGGGCTGTAAGGCGCACCTTGTCTGTCTTTTTCATCATCTCAACCAGCTTGTCTTGCGCGGCAGAAAGCTTGCTGTAGTCTAAATTGCACACATTGAAGTAAAATTCTTCAAAGCTTTCAAGGCTTGTGTCCATGGCGTATGCAAAGCCATAGTTTGGATAAATCATTACGCACCACTTTGTTTTTGGCACACGTATCTCCGTATGTACTTTCTTTGCGTACAGCGTTGCAAAAAGACCCATTTTGTCGCTTGGCACATCGGCCAGCTCTGATGGGTTAAAGTCGCCACGGATGCCCACATAGGCGTCCATTTGGCTCATTAAAGATGCATCCACCTCAGCTTGCATTTTGTGCTGCTCTTCTGTGCCGCCAAGCAAAAGCTCGCGGCGGATGCTGTTAAGATAGGTGTTAACAAAAGGCACACCGCCCACCTTGTACACCTCTTTAACAATTTGGCGTACCAGCGGCATAGATTCTGCACCAAAGTGCTGAATTAAAATTTTCTCGCCCTTTTTCAGGCTAACAGAATAGTTTACGATATTCTGTGCCAGCTTTACAATTCTTTCGTCCATTTTGCTCTCTCCTTTATTATTGTATTTCATTGCTTCCCCATTTGATGGCG
>WQVI01000012.1 GCA_009781625.1 Defluviitaleaceae bacterium
ACAAACTGCCCCGCTTCCATCTTTTTCCTAAAGACCGTCTTGATATTCTCCGACAAATCCTCGCTGTACCATTCGTTTATCAGTCCATATATCTGTCTGGCTTTCTTGTTGCCCTTTACATTGGTATCCACGCCGTCGGTTAGGCTTATAAAACGTATGCCCCATTCCGCAAAATAGCCATGGATATATCTTTCCACCATCCCCATGTCCCTCGTAAAACGGGATTGGCTTTTGCAAATAATTGTGTTAAACAGGCCGGATGCGGCATCTTTTATCATCTGTTTAAAGGCTGGCCTGTCCGAAAATCCGCTTAAATCTTCATCCACATATACGTTGTGGACAAGAAAACCGTTGGAAACCGCATAGTCAACCAACAGCAACTTCTGATTTTGTATGCTCTCGCTATCGTCGCCTTTATGCGCTTTATCCAAATCTTCCTTGGACAGCCTGCAATAAATGGCCGCTATTTGCTGCTTTTGCATGGCCAATACCTCTTGGTGTGCGCTTTTGCCAGATGTCGAATAATTATCTCTCTAATTTTTTTGCGTCTCTCCTCTTCATCGTCAGACAAAAAGACATCAGTTGCAACTATCTTTGCGCCCCTCACAAAAAATCACCTCGGCAGCTTGAAAGCTTTGCTTAAATATATTCCGATACTGCTCGTTTGCATACACCCCTTGCCAAAGTTGCCATAATGTGCTATCATTGATATAATAGGATAAGGAGGCCATATATGTTTGAGAATAATTTTCTCACAAAGCTGCAACGTAAATTTGGAAGATTTGCCATAAAAAGCTTGATGATGTACATTGTAGGCACAATGGGCCTTATTTTTGCAGTTGAATTTATAATGAACATCAATTTAGTTGGCATGTTTGCTTTTGATGTAAACGCAATTATGCAAGGCGAGGTTTGGCGGGTTATTACGTTTATATTTATCCCGCCGGGCGCAAGCATAATATTTATCTTTTTCGCGCTGTATTTGTATTGGATAATAGGCTCTGCTTTAGAGGCCCAATGGGGCGCGTTTAAATTTAATATCTTTTATTTATGCGGAATGTTAGGGACAATTGCCGCCGGCCTCATCACAGGGTTTGCAACAAATTTTTACCTCAACCTGTCATTGTTTTTGGCCTTTGCCATATTGTATCCTAACTTTGAAATACGGCTGTTTTTCATCCTTCCCATAAAAATGAAATGGATGGCCCTGGTAAATGTTGTGTTTTTTGCATTTTCACTGGTTATCAACACGTGGCCAGTCAGGGCGGCTTTGCTTGTGTCCATCATAAACATATTTCTATTTTTTGGAAAGGATTTTATAAATATCATCAAAAACAAGCACCGAAAAGCACAATGGAAGAGAAATAACCGATAGGCTAATTGAAAAAATTGGAGGAATTTACAATGGAGAGTAGCACAAACAAAAGAAGACTATGGATAAGCGGAATATTAATGACTTTAGCCCTTGTTTTTATGGCGGGTTGTACGCCTGCTGCAGGTGGCGCCGACCCCAGGGTTGGAAGCGTAAATGGGGTGTATGTTTATGCAAGCGACGTAGGCGGTTTTATTGCAGGACAAGCCCAAAACGCCATGATGTGGGAGTATTTTGAATTGACAGGCCAATTTGAAATAGACTTTCAAGGAGAGTTTAGAGACGGCATAACCTTCGAGCGCGCTGTACGCGAAGAAATGGTAAGGATTGTTGCTTTCACAATAATTTATGAAGATTACGCAAGGCAGCTTGGCGTCACTATATCTGACGAAGACCTTCAAACAGTGAACGAACATATCGACTTCCTAATTGAGATGCATGGGCAAGAAGAATTTAATGAAATGCTGGAATGGGAAGGCTTTAGAGACCGCCAGCACCTAACAGAAGCTTTTAGCTCCAATATATTGCTTGAAAACCTTATCGAAGCAATAGTGGAAGACCCCGAAAAATTTGCACAATTTGAGCAATATATGCCCGAGGAAGAAGATTTTTCAGATGTAGAGCTGCTTGGCGCAATGCACATTTTGGCCAATTTCGATAGTTTCGACAGCGAAGAAGAGGCTGAAGAATTTGCATATGAGATGCTGGAGCGCGCCCTTGCCGGTGAAGATTTTGGTACGCTTGTTATGACATATGGACAAGACCCAGGAATAGTGAATTTTCCTAACGGCTATACTTTTTCTGCAGGACAAATGGTGACGGAATTTGAAGAGACAACCAGAGAGCTTGAAGTAGGCGAAATTAGCGGACTTGTTAGAACCAGCTTTGGCATACACATCATAATGCGCATTGAGCCTACTATCGAGGATTGGTTTACCCTTTCCGGTATGCCCACCCATGAGGACAAAATGAGGATGGCCGTCTTTGCAGGGTTTGAAGCAATGGTTGAGGAAGCCAACATAGTATTTTTATCAGCCCTTGACGATGTTCCCCTTGAATAATTTTGCAAAACCTCCGGCCTCTTTTATCATAAAAGGGGCCGTTTTTCATTGCTAATACTAATCTAAGTTAAAAATCATTGAAAGCTACCCTGCAAAACTACTTGAATCGCTGTAGATTTCGCAGCTTGCTTTCAATGTTTTTAACGTAAGATTAGTATAAAATGCCCTTGCAAAAACGGCAAGAATGCGCTATACTGTAAATAAATTGAAGGCGTGGAGGTATATATGGAAAAAAAATACAAGAATTTTAAAATTGTTATTAAGGAAAATTATGACAGCACAAGTATTGTGGTTGCGGACATTATCGCGGGGCTTGTAAACGCAAAGTCGGGCGGTGTGCTGGGTTTGGCCACAGGCGGCACGCCCGTGGGTGCTTATAAGCAGTTAATTGCAATGCAAGCCGCAGGCAAAGTTGATTTTTCCCATGTTACATGCTTTAATTTGGATGAATATCACCCCATTGCGGCGTCCAACAGCCAAAGTTATAAATATTTCATGAAGGACAATCTTTTTAACCACATAAATATTAATCCTGCCAACACCCACATTCCCGATGGCATGGCCGAGGATGTGCAAGCAGAATGTGCCGCATACGAACAAAAAATTGCAGCGGCCGGTGGCATAGATTTACAACTTTTGGGCATCGGATCCAACGGCCACATCGGTTTTAACGAGCCTGCTTCGGCTTTTTCACGCGAGACAAACTATATCGCCCTTGAGGCCAGCACCATAGAGGCCAACGCCCGCTATTTTAATTCTCCGGACGAAGTGCCTAAACACGCCTTAACAATGGGTATTGGTACAATTTTTGCGGCGCGCCGGATAGTGATGATGATAACAGGGGCCGCCAAAGCAAATATAGCAGAAGCAGCAATTTTGGGCTATATTAGCCCTCAGGTGCCGGCCAGCATATTGCAGTTGCATCCCGACGTTACATTTGTGTTGGATGCCGATGCCGCGAAAAATATCATCCCACGAATAACGTGAGGTAGAGCCATGAAATTTACACTTTATGACAATGCGAAGGCCTTTCACAGCAATGTATACGAGGTGTTGCTGCAAAGTGAAGCCCAAAACATGCTTATTTTGGGCAACCTTATCATCGGCTATGAGGGTGTGGACACTTTTGGCTGGCGCGACCCTGCAAATTGGGTTATGGCAACTATATCCAATGATGGTAATATCCGCCTTGTTGCGCTAATGACGCCACCTTTTGGCATAACCCTTTATTCCGCGGATAATGCCGTAGATGAGACTGCCATAAAATACCTTATTGACGGACTTATTGCCGCGGAAATTCCGGTTCCTGCTGTTGTGACGGAAAAAACTTTGGCCGAAGCCTTTGCAAAGACATATTGCGCAGCAAAGGGCATGAGCCAAAGCATAGCCATGTCCCAGCGCATCTACGAGCTTCGCGCCGTAAATCCTGAAATCTCCAAAATTGGGCATTTTCGCCTAGCACAAGAGCAAGACCTTGCCTTTTTGCCTTTTTGGCTATCAGATTTTTACATAGCCGCAGGCGTTAACAAGCTTGTTGACGATGATATAGATCAATATCGCCATCTGTTGTCAGGGGGCAATTTGTACATTTTAGAAAATAATGGCATGGCTGTATCCACAGCAAAGATAACCAGAAGGACGCTGCACACGGCAGGCATAGGCTTTGTGTACACCCCGCCCTATCTGCGTGGAAAGGGCTATGCAAGTTCTGTAACGGCACAAATAAGCCAAATATGCTTGGACAACGGATTAAACTGCGTGCTGTATACCGACCTTACCAACCCCACTTCCAACAGCATATACCAGAAAATTGGCTATGAGCCTATCTGTGATTCCCTTGAAATTAGGTTTCATTAAAATGCGCTGCCAGTCAATTCCATAATTATTTCAAGTTTTCTGGAAAACATATGTCCATAATGAATCAATAGGATGTGGACACATGAAGGGTATATTTAAAGCGATATTGTTGGTTGGTCTAGCTATGGTATTTGCCGCGAGCGGCTTTTCTAACGAGCACAAGCGCTGGTATTTTAAACGCACAAGCGATAACACACCACCGGGCGCGCAGTCAGAAATCGACATTGCGCAATTTGGCGCGTATTTCCTTGGCGATACATCCCAAAAAGAGGTTTATCTTACCTTTGACGAAGGCTATGAAAACGGCTATACTGAAAAGATATTGGATGTGCTTTTAGAGAAGGATGTGCCCGCCGCCTTTTTCGTGACAAAGAGCTATATCAAGGATAATCCTGCGCTAATAGGCCGCATGGTGGCCGAAGGGCATATCGTGGGCAACCATACCATACACCACAAAAGCAGCCCTACCCTGTCGCAGGACGAGATGGCGGCAGAGCTTAATGGCGTGGCAGAATATTTCAAAGAGTCCACAGGCCATGACATGCCACCTTTTTTCCGTCCGCCCATGGGCGAATACAGCGAAAAGGTTTTAGCCATTGCGCAAGAATGTGGGTATCATACCATTTTTTGGTCCTTTGCTTATGAGGATTGGATACAGGATAAACAACCGGGGGCAGCCACAGCCCACAAGCGCGTTATGGATGGCCTGCATAATGGGGCTATCTTGCTGCTTCACGCGGTGTCGTCGTCAAACGCGGAAGCCATGGGCGATATCATAGATTCTGTGCGAGCCGAGGGCTATGAATTTAAGTCATTATACAATTTACCAAATATATATAGCCACAAAGGAGGAATATTATGGAACCATTGAAAATTAGGCTGGATGTCAACGGTATGTTTACAGAATTTGTCGGAAATGATGGCATATCTTTGACGGATATAGATCGCCTCGGGGGCAAAATAAAGGCGGCCACCCAGGCCATGGAGCAAAAGCGTACTAAAATGGCCTGGCGGGATTTACCCCATAACCAGGCCAACATTGTGCGCGACATATTGGCCTATGCCGCGGAAATGCGCCCGAAAATAAAGGCTTTGGTGGTGCTGGGCATTGGGGGCTCGGCCCTTGGGCCCATAGCCGTCCAGCAGGCCATACATAGCCCCTTTTACAACCTAAACGAGAAGCTGCGCGGCGATAATCCCCAGCTTTTCGTAGCAGATAATATCGACCCCACCACCATAGCGGATTTGCTTGACATGGTGGATTTGCGCGAGACGCTGTTTAGCGTAGTGTCAAAATCCGGCTCTACATCAGAGACAATGGCGCAATTTATGATTATTAAGGACATCCTAGAGCGAAAACTGGGCCGCGATGCCGCGCGCCAACATATCGTTTGCACTACGGACGCCGAAAATGGCAATTTGATAAAAATTGCCAAAGAAGAGGGCTACAAAACCTTTTACATTCCTTCCGGCGTTGGCGGCCGCTTCTCTCAGCTTTGCCCCGTTGGCCTTCTGCCGGCAGCATTTTGTAGCATCGACATTGAGAAGATGCTGGCGGGTGCCGCCTATATGGACGAACTATGCCAAAATGAAGATATTTGGCAAAATCCCGCTTATATGTACGCCATTTTGCATTATATTGCCATGAAAAAGGGCAAAAACATCTCTGTTATGATGCCTTATGCGGATTCTTTAAAATATATCTCGGACTGGTATGCTCAGCTTTGGGCAGAATCTCTTGGCAAAAAATATGATGACAATGGCAATGTGGTGAATGTGGGGCAAACACCTGTCAAGGCGTTGGGTGTGACGGACCAGCACAGCCAGGTGCAGCTTTACGTCGAAGGGCCTTACGATAAGGTAATGGTGTTTGTTGGCGTGGATGGCTTTGCCCGGGATGTGCCCATTCCAAAATCCTTTGAAGATGTGCCCAGCTTGGGCTTTCTGGGCGGTCACAGCCTGGCTGCACTGCTTTTGGCAGAGCAAGCCGCAACAGAGTATGCCCTGCTAAAATCCGGCAGAATGAATATGACCATCACCCTGCCCGAGGTGAACGAATTTACTATAGGCCAAATCCTTTATATGCTGGAAGTTGCCACGGCCTACGCAGGCGAGCTTCTTAACATCGACGCCTTCGACCAGCCGGGCGTAGAAGAGGGCAAAAACGCCACTTATGCTTATTTTGGGCGGCCCGGTTATAAACAAAAAAAGGCCGAGATGGATGCGCAGCCTAAGAAAAACCCGAAATATATCGTGTAGATACTTTTGTTATAGCCGTTTGCCACATTGTGATGCAGATAACATTGCCTCAAGTAAGACCATTTTAAGCTGCGGCAGAAAGCCTATCTGCGAAAATATATACGATGATATTCCCCGGCAGATATTTGAAGTTGCGTTTTGTCGATAAACAGCGCACCATCATTGAAGGTTTGACCTACAATGATGGTGCATTTTTTATTTATTCGAAGTAAAACACGCTGTTTAGTGGCGTTGACACGGGGCTATTGTCATCATTGGTTTTCATGATATCCTTCATGTGGGCCCACCAGCGTCTGCAAGTTTCGGTTTCCGCAATTTTTGCCCATGTGTCCTCGTCCTCTATTTCAAGATGGGCAAAAAGCTGTCCCGAGGCTTCATCTAAGAAGATCGAATAGTTATGCGCACCGTGGTTTTTCAGTTCTTTGGCCATTTCCGGCCACAATTCGTCATGACGGCGCTTATATTCATCATAACTGTCCTTATTGACATACATTATGCTTGCTTTTCTTATCATTTGGCTTGTCTCCTATTCTTTAACCGCCCCGCCCAAAGTAGCCAGCAGCATTTTTTGCGTCATCACAAATGCGATGATAAAGGGAATGGCCACCGTCACAGCACCTGCCGCAAAGCGGGTAAATTCGTTGCGGGTGTCGTCCAACACAAAGGTGAACAGGCCCAGCGCAAGGGTTTGATTGCTAGGCGAGCGCAGCAACAGGTTTGGAAAGATAAAGTCCATCCAGGGCGCCACAAAGCTCGTTATGGCCAAAAAGACGATGATGGGCTTGGCTATGGGCAAGATGATGGTGAGATATGTGCGGAAGTGGCTTGCGCCGTCAATACGCGCAGCCTCGTCCATGCTGCGGGGTATGGTGTCAATGTAGCTTTTTACCAGCCATGTGTTGAAGGGGATGTTCATGGCTAGATACACAAGTATGAGACCCCAAAGGCTATCAAAAAGGCCAAGCCGCAGAAGAATTACGTAAATTGCAATCATGCCCACAAAGGATGGGAAAATTTGCAAAATTAGCATTGACAACAACATGCCCTTTTTGAAGGCAAAGCGGAAGCGCGAAAATACATACGCCCCTACGGATGCTATGGCCACCGTGCCGAGAGATGTGGTTACGGCCACAAAAAGTGTGTTGCGAAACCAGATGGGGTAGTTGCTTTCAAAAAACAGGAAGCGGAAATGGTCCAGCGTAAAGCCGTCGGCGAAGGGGGCGATGCTTAGCGTGGCAATGGACGTGCCGGGGGAAAAGGCCGCCGACAACACATATACCAGCGGATATAACACCACCAGCGATATTATCACCAAAAATATCATCACAATAACGAGATTTAACTTGCGTGTGAAATTTGTCATAGCTCTCCCTCCCTAAACGACTTTGTGCGGATGAATATTGCTATCGCAAACGGTGCCAATATCATGAAAATCATCACTGCCAGCACGGATGCATAATGGTATTGCAGAAGTTCCATTGTAAGGCGGAAAATCCACGTTATGAGAATATCCGCGCCCGTGGCACCGGAAATTGGAGAATGGGCCACCGCGGGCTGACCGCCTGTGAGAAAGAAAATTGCGCCGAAGTTGTTGATATTGTGGGTGAAGGACATGATGATAAGAGGCATTGTTTGATATGTAACCAGGGGGAAGGTGATGTGCCTAAAAAGCCGCCACCTGCTGGCACCATCTATGCGCGCCGCCTCGAAAAGGTCTTGGTTTATGGCCGTCATTGTACCCATGGTAAGCAGCATGAAATACGGAAAGCCCGCCCAAAGATTTACCATCACAACCGTAAAGCGCACCATGGCCTCTGTACCCAGCCAGGGTATCATGCCATCTACAATGCCAAAATGTTGCAAGGTGCGGTTGACGGCCCCAAAATGGCCGTTAAGCAGATTGCGCCAAACCAGCATGGATATCACCGCGGGCACCGCATAAGGCAAAATGAAGATGGAGCGAAAGATTGGAGCAAATTTTATTTTGAAATCTTTCATGATGACAGCCATTATCATGCCGCCGAAATAACAGGTGATGGTAGCGGCCGCGGCCCAACCCAATGTCCAAACAGCGATGCTTGCGAGGGCCGTTGTCCAAACAGCATGTCCACCAAACAGGCTTACAAAATTGTCCATGCCCACCCAATCCACCGTGTTGCCGGGCGGGATGTGATGGGGCGACGAATAATTTGTAAAAGCTACCAAGGCCGCGAAAACTAAAGGTACCACGACAAAGAAAATAACCAGCAAAACCGAGGGAGCCAGGCCGAAAATGGCAAAAGATTGGTTGAAAACCTCTTTAATTGATGCCTTGTTGCTGCTTAGCCGTCCATTTTCGCAAAAATCTCTATAGGTTTTCTGCGCGCTTTTTACAGATATGAAGTATACGCAAAAAAATATGCCGACAACGGCTAAAATAGCCACCCCGTCAATAAGCATAAACATAGAGTGGTCTCGAAATCTCACGGGCAGATCCGGCTGATGTTCTCCCAGCGTAATCAGTCCACGTATAGCGGGGATTATAATAGGCAAACACGCCAGCATAGCAATTTGTACAAGGGCGAAAAACGCCCCTTTGATATATTGCTTGAAAAACAATATATGGGCTGCGCCCATGAAAATAAGCGATGTTATGAGGATGGCTTTTTTGGATTGCCCGTTGTTGTTTAGGGTTAGGGTCATAGCGATTCACGCCTTTCTGCAAGATGCAAAAATCAGGCTAGGCCCTGTTCCCACTAACGAAAACGCACATTTGCGGTCGATATTTCCGCCACTCCGCGTCGCTTCGTCCTAACGTGCCTTTGGGCACGTGTCGTCCTCAGCTCCTTGATTGGCGAAAAATCGCCTCACAAATCTGCATTTTCTTATAGCGGGAACAGGGCCTACGGCAGATAAAAACATCTGCCGCAGCCATATCAATAATCGCTAGTTTCCAACCATGGCAGTATTTGCTAAATCTAGATTAGACTGAACATCCTGGCCATCCCAAATTAGAGAACTGGCCGCGCCCATAGCATCCCAAAACGCCGCCATTCCCGGAACAGAAGGCATCGGGAAGGCATATTCCAGCTGTGCCAAAATGCCGTTAAGATGGGCGTCGTCAAGCTCTAGTGGCATTGATGGCAACGCGCCTGTAATGTCATAGCGAAGCTGCTGCATTTCCGCGGAAATTAGGAAATGTGCAAACATTTGGGCTTCTTCATAATTTTCCGAATATGCCGAAACAAACATAACCCTTGTGCCCGCGAAAGATGCAGGCGGATTTGCTTCACCAGGCATTGCTGGGATGGTTGTAACACCAAAATCCAGCCCGGCTTCTCTAAACGGTGCGATATTCCATGGACCCGTAAGATGCATGGCAGCATTGCCGGAAGCAAAGGCCGCATCTGCAAAGGCTGTGTTCATGTCACCCGCCGGCACATCAAGAATTTCTCTCAAGCTTTGGAAGAAATACATGCCTTGCACGGCAGCCGGAGAATTGATATATGAATTTGTCATATCAGCGCCCGTTGGGCCAAACAACCTGTTTCCGCCGGCCGTTGTGAAGATGATGGTATAATATGCAGAGCTTACATCCAATACAAAGCCGTTCATGCCTGGATTTGCGGCGTTGAACCCAAGAGAAAACGTTACCAAATCGTTGAAAGTTCTTGGCACGTCGGCAGAGGTAATCAAAGCCCTGTTGTAAAACAGCGCGTAGGTTTCGGAAGCAATGGGATAGCCATACATTCTGCCGTCAAAAGTGGTTGCTAATACAGCAGATTCCATAACTTGGCCAGCCACTTGGTTGGCATTTGATGTAGGCAGGATATGGCCGCCTACCACCAGATTTCCAAGGGTATCATGAGGTGCGCCGAAAAGGTCCGGGCCTACGCCTGCAGGGCCGTCAAGGGCAATTTGGTTGGCAGCATCGCCAATTTCTACGTTAACAAATTCAATGGTGATATGGGGATGAATTTCCGTGAAACGTCTGCCGGCTTCTTGGATGAATTCATCAGGGCCGGCAAGGGATTCCCACACCGTAAGGGTAACTTGATCGTCGTCACCGTTGCCGCAAGCACCCACAACAAATAGGGCCGCTACCAGCATCAAAGGTAATAAATACTTTTTCATAAAATTAACATTCCTCTCATCTTATAATTTTGTTTGTTTCATTATGTAAACCCCGTAGGGTTTCATTTCGTATGCACCACTTTGCATCATTTGCCCCGCCAGCATATCTTCCAGAGCTGCTTCTGTTGTGATATGCTTGACCTCTTCCGTGAAATTCATCACAAAATAATATGTATGGCCATCATTTTCCCTGACTTGCACCGACACGCCTTCTTGGGCGATAATGGGCGACGAATTTTGCACGAAGACGGCGTAAAAATCGCCTAAAAAGTCCTCATTGGTGCGAGCACCTATGAAATACGCGGCTCCTTCGCCGTATTTATGGCCTGTTACGGCAGGGCTGTCGCTGTAAAAGTCGTGGGTATATGTGCCCAGCACTTTGGCACCGTGGGTTTCTACGATAGCGCAATAATCAAAGGCTTCATATTGCTTTTCGCCAAAAGCCACGCCATTTCTGTCCTTTGGATACAGAACGTCCGTCTCTGTCACCCGGATGCCAAAAACATCCCGCAACACTTGCGGAAAGCCGCCAAGATGCACCAAATCGTTTTCATCGGCCACACCAAGCATGTATGTGGCCACCAGCCTGCCGCCGTCCGCCACATAGGCCGCCATTTTCTCCATCAGCGCGGCATCCGTCATATACAGCATAGGTGCCACCACAAGGTCGTACTTCGTAAGGTCCTTATCCTTTGTGATAACATCCACGGGGATGTTACGCTTCCAGAAAGCCCTGTAATGGGCCAGCATGGTTTCAGGGTATTTTTTGTCGTTGTAATTTGCGCCGCCATGAAAGCCCTGGGCATCAGATAGCGCCCAAAGGTTTTCCACATCGTACAAGATGGCCACTTTTGCAGGGGTTGCACTGCTCTTAATTTCCGCAATTTTCTCCATGGCTTCGCCAAGTTCCTGCACATCTTTAAAGACGCGGTTTTCGACGGAATTGTCATGGTCTACAACTGCGCCGTGCAGCTTTTCAGAAGACCCGCGAGACTTGCGCCATTGAAAATACATCACCGCATCCGAACCATGGGCCAAGCAGGCCATGGACGACAGCATATGCATCCCGGGCCGTTTCGCCTTGTTTACGGGATGCCAATTTACCATGCTGGGAGTGCTTTCCAATATCAGGAAGGGTTTGTCCTTCAGCGTGCGGAAATAATCGTTTAAAAATGCCAGCTTTGATGCCAAAAATTCGGTGGTTTCGTAGTCGTTATGCCACCTCGGGTATGCATCCCAAGAAATTATATCAACTTCTTTAGCAAATTTTGCATAATCCAGCCCGGCAAAGGGGTGCGGATTTGGCACCTCACCCATAAAATTGGTGGTGATGGGCACATTAGGCGTAATTTTGCGAAGGGGTGCTATTTCGTGGCGGTAAAAGTCTATAGTTTGGTCTGATACAAAGCGTTTCCAATCAAGGGTAAGGCAGTGCAGGCCGCTTTCGCCGATAGGCGAAGGAGATTCTATCTGCGAAAAATCGTTGTATGTATGGCTCCAAAACGCGCTCCAGTAGGCGTCGTTAAGGGAGTCAATGTTACCGTATTTCTCCACAAGCCATCTGCGGAAGTTTGCCTGGCAAAGCTCGCAATGGCATTCGCCGCCATATTCGTTGGAGATGTGCCACATTAGCAACGCGGGATGGTTGCCATATCTTTCAGCCAACTTTGTGTTAATTATCCCAACCTTTTCGCGATATGCAGGCGATGAGAAGCAATGGTTGTGCCTGCCGCCATGCAGCATCTTTTCCCGGCGGGCATTGACGCGAAGCACCTCTGGATATGCTGACGAAAGCCAGGCGGGCCTGGCACCACTGGGGGTTGCTAAAATAATATTGCCATCAATTTTTGCAATGTCCTCAATAATTTTATCCAGCCAGCCAAAGTTGAAATTACCTTCGGAAGGCTCTAATGCAGACCATGCAAATATCCCCACGCTAAAGGCATTAGCCCTCACTTTTTGCATAAACGCGATATCGTCCGCCAAAATTGATGGATATTTCAGCCATTGGTCGGGGTTATAGTCGCCGCCATGCAGCAGCCTTTTTTCTTGTTCATATCTGGATGTGCCTAAATTTTCCAAATACAGTATCACCTCCATAACTTTTCATAAACACTTTAGTAAAAGCTACCAAATGTTCAAAAACAGTATACAATATATACAAAAATTTTGCAACACTTTTTATTTTTTAAGATAATTTATCTTAAATTTTTGGGACTAGCATTTTTTAAATATATGTGGTATAATTTTGGTAATGATTGCTATTTCAGGGAGGGAAATTATGAGACTTGAAGGAAAAGTTGCAATTGTGACGGGTGCTGCGGCAGGGATAGGCCGTTGTGTTGCTGAACTTTTTGTTGCCGAGGGCGCACAGGTATTGGCTTGCGATGTGGCCGAAATCCCTTACCAAATGTATGGTATGGCGGCTTATAAACTGGATGTAGCCAACGCCGAGGCCTGCCAAAAATTTTATGAATACACCGCGGAAATTTATCCCACAATTGACGTTTTGGTAAACAACGCCGGCATTACCCGCGACGCTATGACGGCCAAAATGACGGATGCCCAATGGGATGATGTGATGGCCATAAATTTAAAGGGTGTTTTCAATCTTGTGCGCCACATTGGGCCTTTTATGGAAAAACAGGGCACAGGCAGCATCATCAACATCTCGTCTGTTGTGGGAGAATATGGCAATATTGGCCAAGCTAACTACGCCGCCACAAAATCCGCCATTTATGGCGCGACAAAAACATGGGCCAAGGAATTTGCCCGCAAAGGGGCCGCCGTGCGCGTCAACTCTGTCAGCCCCGGCTACACAATGACGGATATTTTAAAAACCGTGCCGGAAGATTTACTGGACAAGTTTGCAAAGCAAACCATGCTGGGCCGCCTTGCCCAGCCCGAAGAAATTGCCCGCGCCATACTGTTTTTGGCCAGCGATGATGCATCGTACATCACAGGTCACAACCTAAGCGTAAATGGCGGGATGAGGCTGTAGGGGGAAAATTATGAACGGATTAACAATAAACCAAATAACCATGGGCCAAAGCGCGTCTTTTGCCAAAACCATCACCGAAACCGACGTCTACATGTTTGCGGGCATTTCTGGAGACCAAAATCCCGCACATATAAATGAGGAATACGCCAAGGACGGTATGTTTAAGGGCCGCATAGCCCATGGCATGTTGGGCGCAAGCCTGATATCCACAGTGCTAGGCATGTATCTGCCCGGCCCGGGCACCATATACCTTGGCCAAACTCTAAAATTTATGGCACCCGTACGCTTTGGCGACACCATACGCGCCACCTGCACCGTGAAGGACAAGATAGAAGAAAAAAACCGCCTTGTGTTGGAATGTATCGTAACCAACCAAGACGGCGTTGTTGTAATTTCCGGAGAGGCAACTGTTATGCCACCCAAATAATTAAATAATTTCTGCCTGGCCGCTTTGCACCGGATATATTTCCGGTAGGTGGCCAATTTTTGTTGCATATTTTTCGCTTACGAATTTTGCGAAATTGTCAATGTTATCTTGCTGTACCAAGGCAATGGCGCAGCCGCCAAAGCCGGCACCCGTCATGCGCGCGCCGATGCAGGCGGGATGTGCCAGAGCCGCTTCAACTATTGCGTCAAGCTCTGCGCAGGACACTTCATAATCCAGCGCAAGGGATTTATGCGAAGCCACAAGCAGTTGCCCCAAAGCCGCTACATCGCCTTTTTCAAGCAATTTCGCCCCTTGCTTCACCCTCGCGTTTTCGCTGATAACATGACGCGCACGCATAAGCAAAACGCCTTTGCCCAGCAATTCTTCCACTTTGTCCATATTTTCCGGCGCTATGTCCGCCAGATTTTGCACGTCAAAAATTGGTTTTAGGCGCGCCAAGGCTTCTTCACATTCGCCACGCCGCTGATTGTAAGCGGATTCGCTTAGCTGTCTACTTTTTTTGGTGTCCATCACAACAATGGTATGCCCGCCCAAATTAAGGGGCAGCAGATGGTATTCCAAACTGTCGCAGTTAAGCATCAGGGCATGACCCTTTTTGCCCATGCCAACGGCAAATTGGTCCATAATGCCGCAATTTACGCCGCAAAATTGGTTTTCGCTTTTTTGTGCCAGCAGGGCCATCTCAATTGGACTGTACCCCAGCCCAAACATAGCATTTGCAGCCATCGCCATCACCATTTCCACCGATGCCGATGATGACAGGCCCGCGCCTTGAGGGATGTTGCCGGAAAACAGTATGTCAAAGCCACCTAAAGTGTGGCCATCAGCCATCATATGGTAAATTATGCCCTTGGGATAGTTTGCCCAGCCATGTTGTGCATCATATTTAATGTTTTGCAAACCCACCTCAATAATTTCAGGGAAGTTAACGCTGGCAAAACGCGCAACACCGTCGTCGCGCCTGGATATCATAGCATATGTGCCAAAATTAATGGCCATGGGCATAACGAGGCCGCCGTTATAGTCTATATGCTCTCCGATGATGTTAATCCTTCCGGGAGCAAACAAAAACAGTGGATTTTCGGGCCGGTGCCCAAAAATCCTGTGAAAATCCCGCATTAGTTCTGCCTTATCCATTGTTTCCCTCCTGATATCTCCAAGTGTCCTTGCACATATCCGCAAGAGACTTTTGCGTGGCAAAGCCTAACAGCCTCTTTGCTTTTGAAGGGTCTGCGTAATATGCGCCTAAATCCCCTGCCCTTCTTGGCGCAAATTCGTAAGGCACAGGTACATTGTTTTCCGCCTCAAAAGTTTTTACCAGTTCAAGCACAGAGATGCCCTGCCCGGAGCCTAAATTAAAGGCCTCACAGCCAGAATGTTTCAAACAATAATCAATAGATTTTACATGGCCTATCGCAAGGTCAACCACATGTATATAATCGCGCACGCCCGTACCATCAGGGGTGTCATAATCGTTTCCAAAAATTTGAAGCTTCTCGCGAATACCTTTTGCGGTTTGCGCGATAAAAGGCATCAAATTATTGGGTATGCCCTGTGGGTTTTCGCCAATGATGCCGCTTGGATGGGCACCAACGGGGTTGAAATAACGCAAAAGCACCGCAGACCATCCTTCCGCGGCAACGCAATCTCTCAATATCTGCTCGCACATAAATTTGGTCCAGCCATAAGGATTTGCAGCGCCCAGCACGGCTTCTTCCACCCATGGCACAGTATTATCGCTTCTATACACCGTGGCGCTGGATGAAAAAACAATATTTTTAACGCCATGCTTTTTCATTGCCTTGCACAATCCAAGGGTTGCGTTAATGTTGTTGTCATAATATTCGGCAGGTATGGCGACGCTTTCGCCAACGGCCTTATGGCCCGCAAAATGGATAATGCAGCCGATGTTATGCTTGGCAAAAATGTCATCCATAGCGTCAGCATCCCGCATATCTACTTGATAAAAAGGAAAATTTTTGCCGCTAATTTTTTTTACGCCTTCCACGGCGGCCATGTCGCTGTTGCGAAGGTTGTCCACCACCACAATATCGTAGCCTGCCGCCAAAAGCTCCACACAAGTGTGGCTGCCGATATATCCCGCACCGCCGGTAACTAAAATTGTCATAATCTTCCTCTCCCATCTCGTGCTACTTATACTAAATTGATTATATCACAAAAATTAAAATTTTACCAAGTCAGCAATATCCACGGGCAGCCCACTTGCGATGGACTTGTTGGCCGCAATGCCCGTTAATATGGACATAGCCCCGTCAATATGGCCGGCGGCACGGTTAAAGGGGTCTGGTTGGGGTACACCGAAGATGTCATTTAGCAAAATGGGGTCGCCGCCGCCATGCCCACCTTCGCCACGTGTGATGTCAGCCTTATAGGGTTCTGCAAAAAGCGGATACACCATCAGGCTTTCATTGTCTGTCGCACCCTGATGCACAAGAGAATCCCTGCCGCTAACATACGAACGCTCCACCACTTTAAGCTCTATGCGCCCCTTCGTGCCGTTAAAAACCACATTAAAGCCTTCCCAGGGCAGATATGTGTTAAGGGAATATGTGAGGATGGCACCTTTGTTGTAGCGTACCAGCACACCCATCACATCCTCTATGGCCACATCATCGGAAAATACCGAACGGTCGCGGACATAGCCGCTGTCGGCCTCGGCGTCCAGATACATGGCGCGCATGTCGTCCTCGGCGGCAAGGTCTATGGCAAAGGGGTCGTTTTTGGCGGCCGCGTTGCCGTGGGCCCTGTCGTAAAAGCTAGTAACACCGCGTTTTTCGGCGTTTTTCATGCCGTAAAACATCATATCACCCATGGCAAAGACGCGGCGGGGTGTATCCGCCAGCCAGAAATTTACCAAATCGAAATGATGGGTGGATTTATGCACCAAAAGCCCGCCGCTGTTATGCTTGTTGCGATGCCAGCGGCGATAATAGTCTGCGCCGTGCTGGGTATCCAGAAGCCATTCAAAATGTATGGAAAGCACGTCGCCGATGGTATCATTCATGATAAGTTCGCGTATTTTGGTGTTGTGGGGCGAATAGCGATAGTTAAACGTCACGCGCAAGCTGCGCCCTGTGCGCTTTTGCGTATCAATGATGGCCTGGGCTTTCTCTTCGTCTATGGTCATGGGCTTTTCAGTGATAACATCCACGCCCATCTCCATGGCCTTAATGATGTAATGGTCATGATTGCGGTCAACAGTAGTCACAAT
This sequence comes from Defluviitaleaceae bacterium, assembly GCA_009781625.1. Lineage (GTDB taxonomy): Bacteria > Bacillota > Clostridia > Lachnospirales > WRAX01 > WRBK01. The sequence continues at coordinate 17,344 of WQVI01000012.1, forward strand.
CACATAATCAGGCCTAATTTCTTCCAGCATCTTCTCAAATTCAGTATGGCCGTACATGGGCACAGCCTTCGCCCCATTTTTCTCCAAAAGCGTATTGGCAAATTTCATCCGCGTTGCGGATATATCGCAAAACGCCGCCATCTCGCTTGTAGCGCTATATGTAGACGCAACCGCCTCGTAGAAAAACCTGGCGCGGCTTCCGCAGCCCACCAGCACATATTTTTTCTTTACACTAATTTCCATAAATTTCCTCTCCCTCAAAAACCTTTGACATATCTCCATCCTTATGCTATACTATCAACGGTCGGCTGTCAAGGGCCTTATGTCAATAGACTTGTTCTGAAACCCTGTTGAACCAATTTCTTGGCGTGATAGGCGGCAGATGCTTTGCCCCGGTTTTGGGCAAAGTGTCGAGAGCCGTGCGCCAGAAGAAATTGTGTGAAACAGTTTCAGAAAAAGTCTAATTTATAGGCTCCCTTAGCTCAGTGGATAGAGCGTTCGCCTCCGGAGCGAAAAGTCGCAGGTTCGAATCCTGTGGGGAGCGGAGATGGCAAAACCCCCAGAGATGGGGGTTTCTTTATAAAATTACGTCATTTATAGTATAAAGCTTGTCACGCATGTCCTGCAACTAGAATATACTGGTTGTACAAGTCCTATATGGATTGTGAAGGAGGTGTGATTAATGTATGATGACCAAGGAAATCAAAATAATCAGGGCAACCAGAATGACCAAGGCAACCAGGGGAATCAAAATGACCAGGGGAATCAAGGGAATCATGAGAGAATTGTTGTATGCACCACCAACACCTGTCAAGATATAGCCTTAGCAGTGCCGATTGAAATCCGCGCACATGCGTATATCGGAAACATTTTGCTTAAATGCAAGGGGCATCGCATCGTCAAAGAGGCCGATAAACCTCAAGGTGTCGCTAGATTTGAAATCGTGCAAGATATATTTGCGCAGATTCCAATTGACTTCGTAGCTGAAATTGAAGCAAAAGACCAGCGCGTGTATTTTGATGTGCACGAATGCAAGTAAACGTAAACAAACTATAGCGGAAGCAGCCTTCCGCTATAGTTTGTTTATATGGTGTGTTATTTAGCCGTTAACCACATTGGCTACCTTGCCGTCCATAAAGGCTTTAAGGTTATCTACAGCGATATCCATCAGGCGCGTCCTTGCCTCTGTTGGTGCCCAGGCGATATGGGGCGTGATATAGCAGTTTTTGGCCTTTAGCAGGGGGTTGTCAGCTTTAATGGGCTCTATAGATACCACATCGAGGCCTGCGGCGTAGAGCTTGCCGCTGTTTAGGGCATCGGCCACGTCCTGCTCGTTTATAATTGGGCCGCGGGCGGTGTTAATTAGGATGGCGCCGTCCTTCATTTTGGCGATAGTGTCCTTGTTTATCAGACCTTGGGTGGAAGGCAGCAGTGGTGCGTGAAGGGATATTACGTCGGCCTTTGCCAAAAGCTCGTCCATGGTCACATATTGGCCTATCTTGCGGCCTTCTTCGCTTTCATACTCGTCACAGGCGATAACATTCATGCCCAAAGCAGCGGCGGCTTTGCCCGTGGCTTGGCCAATACGGCCAAAGCCGATGAGGCCAATGGTTTTGCCGGATATCTCCATCAGAGGATAGTCCCAAAAGCAGAAGTCCTCACTGCTTACCCAGCGTCCTTCGTGTACGGCCCTGCTATGTGCGCCAACATTGTGGCAAATTTCCAGCAGAAGGGCCATCACAAATTGCGCAACAGCCATTGTGCCATATGTTGGGATATTGCTGACGGGTATGCCTTTGGCCTTGGCCGCGTCAATGTCCACCACATTATAGCCCGTTGCCAGCACGCCGATATATTTGATATTTGGGCAAGCGTCGATACTTTCTTTTGTGACAGGGGTTTTGTTGGTTATAACAACCTCGGCATCGCCGATGCGCTCTGCAACTTTGTCGGCCGATGTGCGGTCATGTACTATAAGGGTGCCTAATTTCTCAAATCCGTCCCAGGACAAATCGCCCGGGTTGAGTGTATATCCATCTAAAACAACTATTTTCATGTTTTACCTCCTAATCTTCCAGCAACGCCCACGCGCGGTTCAGAGTGCGCTTTGCGTTAGCAATTACCAAATCCGGGTCTTCATCTTGCCATGGCTTTACCTCAAAGGACAGCACATATGGATTTTCCTCGTCAAAGAAGCCTTCGTTTTTGAGGACACGCAGGAAGTTAAGCACTTCCGGCACATCGTTTGCACCACCCGGGAAACCGAAGCGTTGATGCTCGTCACCATATCCCAGCGCGGCAGGGTCTTGGCAGACGGTGTTGCCTATGTGGATGTGGGTGATGTAAGGGCGCAAGGTGCGCACTACAAATTCCGGGGTTTCGTAGGTCATCGGGATGTGGCTAAGGTCTATGATAAGGCCAAAGTTGTTATGGGTTGTGCGCATATCAGCTGCAAAGCGTGCCGCAAGGGGTGCCGGGCCGATGAGGGATGCCTTGGCGATGTCAAAATCAAATACCTCAAGCTCTACCATCATGTTTTTGGTCTTGGCATAGTCGCATAAAGCGCGGGTGGTCTTTAGTAATTGTGCGTAGGACTGTTCCTTCGTGGCTTCTTCCCATTTACCTGCCAAAAAGCCAACGCCGCCCGCGCCCATCTCATGGGCTTCGTCAATGGCTTCCATCAGTGTGGCCTCGGCCTTTTGCCTTTCGGCCTCATCAAGATGGTTGACATTCATGCCTGTGGTAAGCAGCCTTGGCTGTGCGCCGTAACAAATCTCCATATGAGAGCTTTCCAGCACAGTTTTCACTTTGGCGCGCAGTTCCGCGTCCTTTATCCATGTAATTTCAATTGCGTCAAAATAGTCGTCGTAAACAATTTTTTTCATGCGGTCTACAATATCAGGGTCTTCGCCGCGAAGGCCGGCGGGATAGGCCATAAATTGCACCAGGCCTACCTTAAAATATTTTTTGATAGAATCTTTCATTTGTTTCCTCCTATATCTCTACAACTACTTTCATTATGTCGGCGGTGTTGTCATCCACGAATTTAAAGGCTTCGGCGATGTCATTTAGCTCAAAGGATTTTGACACCAAGGCATCTGTTTTTACATCGCCGCCGGCCAGAAGCCGCACTGCCTCTGCAAAGTCGTCAGGGGTATACATCATATGGCCTATTAGGTTTACCTCGCGGCGTTGTATCAGCGGCACTTCAAAGGCCATTTCCTCTTTGTAGTTGCCTGTGATGATTATTTCGGATGCGGGGCGCGCTGCCGCGATGGATTCGTGGAAAGTGCGGGCTGTTGCGGCGGCATCAATGATGACATCAGCCTTGCGGCGGCCAAATATGGCCTCGATGGTATCTTTAAGCGGCGCAGTGGCGTTGGCTGTATGCACAATGCCGCATTGCTTCGCGATTTTTAAGCGGTTTTCCTGTACATCCGTTATCAGGGCGGGTTTGCCGCTGTAAATTTGCGCCACTTGTGCGATAAGATTGCCTATGATGCCTGCGCCAATAACGGCGATGTTTGCGCCCTCGTAGCTTGCGCGGCGCACGGCTCCAACGGCCACGGCCATGGGTTCTGCTAATATCGCCTTGTCAAAGTCCATATCAGGCGGGCAAATGTGCAGCATCTTCGGGGCAAGTGCCACAAGTGCCGCGGCAAAGCCATCGGTGTGCACACCCATAACCCGCAGATTTTCGCAGACATTCATGCGGCCGATGCTACAAGGATAACATTCGCCACATACAAGCTGAGGCTGTATTACCACGCGGTCGCCCACGGCAAAGCCGCTTACGGACGACCCAACTTCTTCAACAGTGCCGCAAGCCTCATGGCCAATAACCATGGGCATTTTCGCGTATTTGTGCTTGCCGTGGTAAATTTGCATATCAGAGGCGCAAATGCCTATGCGCGCAATGCGTACCAGCACCTCATCCGCAGATGGCTTCGGTGCTTGCGCTTCTTCCAGGGCTATTGCAAAGGGCTCTTTCATAATGGCTTGTATCATCTGCCCAGCCCCTTTAGCGTTTGGGTCATGATATTTTCAGCGGACAAGCCGTATTTTTTCATCAAGGTGTCAGTTGGGCCGGTTTCGGCGTGGACGTCGTTAAGGCCGACAAAGGCTTGCTTTACGCCGCATCCATTGGCTGACAAAACCTCAGCCACAGCGCCACCAAGGCCGCCGATGATGCTATGTTCCTCCGCCGTCACAATTAGCTTGGACTTTTTTGCAGAATCTACAATAAGCTGCGTGTCGATGGGTTTTATGCTAAACATATCAACCACACGGGCGGATATCCCCTGCCCTGCCAGCGTTTCGGCGGCATCAAGAGCTTCTTTAACCATCAGGCCGCAAGCAATTATCGTCACATCATCGCCTTCGCGCAGGATGTTGCCTTTGCCCGGCGTAAATGTGGCGTTATCGTCATAAACATCCGGCACAGCATTACGCGAAAGGCGGATGTACATTGGGCCGTCGTGGTCTATGGCGTTTTTCACCAGCCACGCCGTATGACGCGCATCCGTTGCCACAAGCACCTGAAAATTAGGCAGCGAGCGGAAAATAGTAATATCTTCTATAGAATGGTGCGTGGGGCCGTCAAAGCTATCAGACACGCCGCCGTAAGCACCCATAAACTTCATGTTCCAATTGGAATAGGACCCATAAATACGCGCGGACAAAAGTCCCAGCGTGTTTAGGAAGGTTGCGAAGGTGTTGATGAAAGGAATTTTGCCGCAAGCCGCAAAACCCGCAGCCATGGCGGCCATATTGGCTTCCGCGATGCCTACGTTAAAGAAGCGGTCCGGAAATTCCTTGCCAAAGATAATGGATTTTGTAGAATTTGACACGTCGGCATCCAGCACGATAATTCTATCATCAGTTGCGCCATATTTTACCAAACTTTCACCATATACGTCACGTATCGTCTTAGCCATCTATGTCACCTCCCAAATCTTTCATGGCCTGGGCAAATTCGGCGGCACCGATAGGCGCGCCATGCCAGGAATTTTTGCCTTCCATAAAGGACACGCCCTTGCCTTTTACAGTATTTGCCAAGATAACGCAAGGTTTGCCCTTAATGGCATTGGCTTTGTGTATCGTCTCGTAAATATCGACAATATCGTGGCCGTCGCAACTAAGCACCTCAAAACCAAAGGCCGCAAATTTTGCTTCTAAATTAAGCATGGGCATAATTTCGTCATTGGTGCCGTCAAGCTGCACGCCGTTTAAGTCCACAATAACCGTCAAATTATCTACGGCGTATTTTGCGGCGCTCATACAAGCTTCCCACACAGTGCCTTCGTTAAGCTCGCCATCGCCCATGATGGCGTAAACTTTGGCGGGATTTTTATCCAGCTTTAGCGCAAGGGCCATACCAATTGCGGCGGAAAGGCCGATGCCCATAGGGCCGCTGGCGGTTTCCACGCCGGGCGTGGTTTTAGGGCAAGGATGGCCCTGCAAGCGTGAATTTAGCTGGCGCAGGGTGGCAAATTCCTCTTTTGGTATAAAGCCGGCTTTCGCCAGGGCCAAATACAGCATGGGTGCCGCATGGCCTTTTGTAAGCACAATGCGGTCTCTGTTTGGGCATTTTGGATTTTTTGCATCCACATTGGCAATTTCCAAATACAGCAAGGCCAAAATCTCGCAAACCGAAAGTGAACCGCCAGGATGCCCCGTCTGAATTTTGTGCAGTTGTTTGATAAGGTCAATACGCATTTCGGCGCAAATTTCCTTTAGCTCCTCAACTCTTTTTTTGTCAATCGTTGCCATTTTTCACGCTCCTTCATCTATACTTAAGGCGGCATAGATGCCGCCCCTATATTATCACATTTTAAACATAAATTTGCAACCCTCTTTGGCCTCAAAGCGCCTAAAGGCTTCCTGCCACTGTTCCAGCGGCAATATCACATCCGCCATTGGTTCTAATTTTACCATGCCGGCGGCTTGCAGCGCAAGAGATTGTTCCCAAGAGCTTCTGCGAGAACCCAAAGAGCCCGTAAATTTAAGCTCTTTAAAGGCTATCTTGGACACGTCAAAGGGAATTTTTTCGCCCGGCAGGCCAATTTGTACAAAATAGCCCTGACGTTTGATAAGGTTAAGGGCAGAATCTATCGCAGGGGCAACGCCGGCGCATTCCAGCACCACATCTGCCCCATTTCCGGCCGTTGCTGTCATAACAACCTCTGCCAAATCTTCTTTTTCCACGTTTACCGCAAAGTCCGCACCCAGTTGCTTTGCAAGCTCAAGGCGTGGCGCGTCTACGGCCATGCCGCTGATGACAACCTTTGCACCATGGGCCTTTGCCACTTGCGCGGCCATAATGCCAATGGCACCGGGGCCTGTTACAAGCACAACATCGCCCGGCACTATGCGGCAAAGGTCGTAAGCGGCGTGGCACACACAGGCCAAAGGCTCTGACATTGCCGCGGAAATATCGCTTACATTTTCAGGTATTTTCATAACCCGGGCCGCCGGAACCACCGTATACGGCGCGAAAATGCCGTCAAACCAATATCCCAGCGTCCTTCTATGGGGACATAGGTTGAAATAGCCCGTGTGGCAATAATGGCAAGTGCCGCAATATTCGTAAGCGGTTTGTGATACCACACGGTCGCCAATTTTAAAGCCCGCAACGCCTTCGCCAATTTCCGCGATGGTGCCCGAAAATTCGTGGCCAACCACCACGGGCGGCCGCACGGGTATAGCGATGTCGCTGTGATAGATATGCAAATCCGACCCACAAACACCCGCATAATTTACAGCAATTTTAATTTGCCCGGGCGCAGCGGTAGGCTCTGCCACATCACGAATTTCCATGTTTCCGGGCCCTGCGGCGTATTTTACTAAACCTTTCATGTAACTCCCCCTTTGTAAGCGGCGGCAAAGCACCGCTCTGCAACCATTAGCTATGCTTGAACCGTGTTACAGTTTTGCACTCTTGGCAAATTTACCCAAATAGGTTTTTATAACATCAGGATTGTCCCGCACCTCTTCCGAAGGCCCGTGGATGTTGATATTTCCTTGGTCTATCACATATGTGTAGTGGGAAACGCGCATGGCAAGGCGGGCGTTTTGCTCTACCAGCAGCAGGGTTATGCCCAGCTTATTAATTTCAACGATTTTTTCAAAAAGTTCTGCTATGATGAGGGGCGCTAAGCCCATTGAGGGTTCGTCCAGCATAAGCACTTTGGGGCGCGACATTATCGCGCGGCCAATGGCCAACATCTGTTGCTCGCCGCCGGAAAGGCTCCATCCCAGTTGTTTTTCACGCTCCTTGAGGCGCGGGAAAAGCTCGAAAACTTCTTCCATGTCCTTGTTGTAAGGCTTGCGCCCAAAAAAGCCGCGCCAAGCCACGGTGCCAACCTCTAAATTTTCGCGCACCGTAAGGCCGGGGAAAATTTGCCGTCCTTCCGGCACATGGGTTATGGCCTGTTTGGCCACCTTTTGCGGCGACATGCCAATTAGCTCTGTTTCACCGCCATATTTGATAGAGCCTGTGCAATCCACCGCACCGGAGATGCTCTTTAGCAGGGTGGTTTTGCCGGCACCATTGCTGCCGATAAGGCAAGTGATTTTGCCCTCGGCCACTTCCATATTTACGCCTTTAATAGCGTGGATGGATCCATAATACGAATTGAGGTTTTCGATTTTAATCATCCAAGTCACCTCCCAAATATGCGTCAATAACGGCTTTGTTGGAAGACACCTCTTCGGGGCTGCCTTGGCCGATAACCTCGCCAAAGTTTATGACGACGATGTTGCTGCACATATCCATTATCATGTCCATGGAATGTTCTATCAACAAAACACCGATGCCGCGCTGTTTTGCGGCCATATTAAGCAAATCCATTGCATGTTCAATTTCCTTGTGGTTTAGGCCTGCGGCAGGCTCGTCCACAAGCATCACCTTGGGATGACCCAGCATAGAGCGCACAATTTCAAGCAGTTTGCGCTGGCCAAAAGGCAGCGAGTCTATTTTATCAGTCCAGCGGAAGGTAAATTTCGCAACTTCCATAAGCTCTTCCAGCTCTTCGTCAAAAGGTTTGCCCTTTTTGCCGAAAAAGCCTTTGAGATAGCCAATTTGGTCCGCAAGGTCGGTACCCAGCAGCAAATTGTCCCGGATGCTAGAGCGTTGCATAAAGCGCGGCGTTTGGAAAGTGCGGCCAATGCCCATTCTTGCGCGGGTGTAAGCTGCAACTTTGGTGATGTCTTTTTCTTCCAAAAAGACCTTGCCGCTATCAGGGGTATAGATGCCGCTGATGATGTTCATCAAAGTGGATTTCCCTGCGCCGTTAGGGCCTATCAGCCCTTGCACCTCGCCAGGCGGCACGGAAAAGGAGACATCTTTTGCCGCCGTAACGCCGCCAAAAGATTTATTTACGCCTTCAAGCCTTAGTATTGGTTGCATCGTCATCGTCCCCCTTTCTTGATTTTACTCTAAACTGGCGGAATTTGTCAACAATAACGTCTTTTATCCCCGCAAGACCCGTCGGCATAAACACCATCAGGAGAATTATGGACACGCCCCAGAAAAGGTTCATATAGCCTTGGAAGCCGCGGAAAAACTCCGGCAAGCCGCGCACCAGCAGCGCGCCGATAACTATACCTACTGTGCTGTTTACGCCGCCTATCATGGCCATGATTATAAATTGCGTGGCATTGAGGAAGTTAAACATCTCAGCGCCCACGAAGCGGCCGTGCATAACCCAAAGCGCGCCGGCGAAGGCCGCGAAGGCACCCGCAATACTGAAAGCAATAACTTTTGTAAGGTATGTGTTAACGCCAAGGGTTAGGGCTGCTGTTTCGTTATCGCGAATGGACGCAAGGGATCGGCCAAGCTGACTTCGCCGTATGCGCTCTACGATAATGCCACCGATAATCACAAAGACGCAGATGAGATAAAACCATGCCGTAAGGTCGTTACCAAAGGAATAGCTGCCGATGGTTAACGTCGGTATGCCAGAAATGCCGTCTGGTCCGCCAAAAAGCGGTTGAAAATTGTTGAAGTAAGTAAACGCCACCTGCACCAGCGCAATTGTGGAGAATGTGAAGTATGTCCCTTTAAGCTTTAGCAGCACAAGGCCAATGAGGAAGGCCACGCCCGCAAAGACAATTGGCGTTAGCAAAAGGGCAAGAAAGGTTGGTATCACAAAGCCCAAGCGGCCCGTGGACATATTGGCGATAAAATACGCGCCAAAGCCCATAAACGTCACCGCCGCAAAGGATAGCTGGCCGCCCATGCCAAGCATAATGGACACGCCGTATGAGATAATCGCAAACAATAAGGCCACGTTGATGATGGTCATGGCGAAGCCTTGCACCACCTGGGGCACAATGACAACAAAGGCAATAATCGCGATTATGCCTATTATATTTTTTGGTGTTGCTAGATTTTTTAAAGTCATAGGCGCCCCCTTTATGCTTTGTCAGCGATTTTTTCGCCAAACAGGCCCTGCGGTCTAAGCAGAAGCACGACAATAAGGACAAGGAAGACGCTTACATCTCTGTATGCAGAGAAATTGATGGTGGAAAACACCTCTATAAGCCCAACGAGAAGCGAGCCTATAATGGCACCCTTGATATTGCCGAAGCCGCCGATAACAACGCCCGCAAATGCTTGAAGCTGCATGGTGCCAAGGGTGTTGTTAACCGTGAAGATAGGCGAAACCATGTAGCCACCCACGGAAACCAGAATGGATACGATGGAATATGTGGCGGCAATTGTAAGGATAGTTGGTATGCCTATAAGGTTTGCGGCATAAGAGTTTTGGCAGGCCGCCTGCATCAATTTGCCGATGTACAGCTTTTCAAAGAGTAGATAAATCAGCAGCATCAGGGCTGCGCCAACGATGATGATAAGTACAAATTGCCATGGCAACGGCGTGCCGCCGATGTTAAGGATGGCCGCACCGCCTTCCGGCGTTTGCATAAGGGGCGGCATAGAGCGGGGCATAGCACCCCATATAAGCACCGCAAGCTCGCGCAGCACTATGGCTGCGCCCATTGTTGCAATGATGGTGGTGGCAGCATAGCTTGCCTTTCGCAGCGGCCAATATATGGTAAACATAAATATAAGGCCCACTATGATAAAGCTTATCATGGCCACAGGTATCATTGCAAAAAATGGAAGATGGAAATCCAAAATAAGCGCGGCGGAAATATACGCGCCAAACATAAACATCTCGCCCTGGGCGAAATTGAGGATGCCCACAGCCCTAATAAGCAATATCAGGCCCATGGCCAGCATGGCATAAACAACGCCCATAGCAAGGCCATTTATAAATAGCGTGCTAAATAATTGGAGACTCAATTAATCACCTTCTTTAACTTTAATGCGCAGGGGCAGACTTATGCCCGCCCCTGCGAATATTAGGGCCTGTTCCCACTATAAGAAAATGCAGATTTGTGAGGCGATTTTTCGCCAATCAAGGAAGTGATGACGTGGCGTGCCCAAAGGCACGCGAGGAAGAGCTTGTCGTCGCCACCAGAGTGGCGGAAATATCGTCCGCAAATGTGCGTTTTCGTTAGTGGGAACAGGCCCTAGTTGATAAAAAGTTCGATTTAAGGCTCGCGGAATGTGATGCCTTCAATCAGCGTAACTTGTTGGTCCATATTTCTTGTGATATTAAGTGCTGTTGAGAAAACTTGATCCGGGAAGTAGCTGAAATAGCCCATAGCCCCTGGGAAGTTTCTGATGTCGTGCAATGCATTGTTGATGGCGTCACGGTCTGTAGAGCCAGCCGCTTCGGCGGCATGTCTGATAAGCATTATGGCGTCATACCAGATAACGGCCGGAAGGTCTGAAGGTTCGCCAAATCTTGCTACATAGGCATCTTCAAAGGCGCGTCCCGCAGGTGTATGGCCGCCTGGCACCCAGTCAGTAATAGAATACCAGTAATTGGATGATGCACCCGCCGTTGTGATGGCTACATTAGAGCCGAAAGATGTAGAGCCTATAAGAGGCATTTGTTGTGGGTCTACACCAGCAATTACGGCATGTTCCATGATAAGGGCGGACGGCATTTGGTTTGCCATAGCAATGATGGCATCAAAATCTCCCGCTAAAATTTGTGCAAAATATGGAAGATAGTTTGTTTCTTCTTCAGGGAAGCCAAATCTGTTGGCATCTGTAATTGTAACGCCCAAATCTTGAAGGGCTACGATGGTTTGCTCTGCAAGGGATGCAAATGTATGCTGTGTAGAGAACATGATGGCCGGGTTTTGCACACCCATAACATTTACAGCAAATTCTGCAATAGCAAGGCCTTGGAAGGTGTCAATTGGGCGCACTTGCCAAACATATGGGTTGCCTTCGTTGGAAATACCGGAAGAAGAGCCTTGTGCAAAAAATGGTATGCCTGTCTCATATACGCGTGGCATAGCGCCCAACGCAAATTGTGAGTACATAGAGCCTACAATTGCGGACAAATCATCATTAAACAGCAGGGCATTTGTCGCGTCTACAGAGGCTTGCAAGCTGTCAATTTCGTCGCCGATAACAAGAACAACCTGACGGCCCAAAATGCCGCCTGCGGCGTTAATTTCATCTGCGGCCATGTTTGCGCCGTTTTGGGTGTATTGGCCAACCAGCGCATTAGCACCGGAAGCAACGATAATGCCTATATAGAAATTATCATCACCCGAACCACCATTACCCGTACAACCTGCCAATAGTGCCATAACCAAAACAAGCGCACCTAAATTTCTTAATTTCTTCATCTTTTACCACCTTTCTTAAAATCTTAGTTTTTTTGAAATTATATTCAATTTTAATTACCAAAACATTATTGACGTATCACATCCCCTCCCCTAAATTTAGTCTCCCTATTCTTTTTTGAACTTCGGAAACCCCCTTTTCGGGTATGCGGGGGCGCGTTATATGCTGCATAATGGCATTTGATAGTTTGTCCGCGCTGTGTTCTTTTATGGCGGACAGTATGTGAACATGTTCTGTGTAATCCAAAGTTAGATGGCTTATCGTAAGGGGGTGTTTCATATTGTTTAAGAAGGCAAAAAATCCACTTACATTGGCCCTAAGCCCCGCGTACACGGCCCTAAGCTGAACATTTGGATGCACATCCACATATCTTTTATGGAAGCTAAAGTCATGCTCCAGCCAGCCTCTGGAATCTATCTTGTCGCCAGAAGCGCTTTCAAGTATTTTCTTCATTTTTGCAAGGTCGTCTTCCATTCCTGTAATAAGCTCCGGCACTTCTTTGCTGTGCCTGATAACTTCCGGCACAACGGACATTTCCAGGATAAGGCGTAGTTCCATATTTAATTCATATTCTTCGTATGTAACTTGTTTTACAACCATGCTGCGCCGCGGCAAGGCTTCGACATAGCCTTCCACCACCAGGCGATGCAGGGCGGCTTTAATGGGCGTTTGGCTAACATTCATTTCGCTTTCAATGTCTTTAACAATAAGCTTTTGCCCGGGTTCGTATGTGCCGTCCAAAATATTGCTTCTAATTTTATCCGCCACAATATCTATAAGCGAAGTATTTACGATGATATCCGCCAAATTGTCATTTGTCAACGCCATTTACAATCACATCGCTTTCTTAATTAAGGCATCGTCATTTTTCAATCGAATATTTTATATCTAAAAATATATCATATACTCTTTTCCGTGTCAACATCTTTTTTAGTAAAAATTAATAAATTCTGATAGTAAACCAAGAGTTATTTTGTTTGATTTGCTCATTGACCTAATAAGTCTATGGTGATATAATGTATTTAGTTGCTGACTAAATAGGTCAATCTTAAAGGAGCGTGTGTCATGGGAAGAGCAAAAGAACCAAAGCCGGCGGATATTGATAAGTTTTTAAAGTTGGAAGAGGATAAGCGCAACCGCATTATTAATGCCGCTATGAAAGAATTTCGCTATGGCTACAAAAAGGCATCGACGGACATTATCGTGAAAGAAGCCGGCATATCAAAGGGGTTGCTGTTTCATTATTTTGGCACGAAAGAGCAGCTATACGCTTACGTAGCTCTTCATGCGGCAAATTTGGTAGAAAAAAACCATTTTGATATAATGAGCCGAGGTTACAGGGATATTTTAGAGCTTTTTTGGCAGATGGTGCTTTCTCAAAAGGATATGTGCAATCAGTATCCATATCTCAATGATTTCCTAAGCAGCATATACATTCATAGAGAAGACCTGCCTAACGAAGAGATGTCTGCATATGTTACGCAAGAGTATCAAGCCAGCTACGAGAGATTTTTTGGCCAATGTGATACAGAGTCGCTAAGAGATGATATTGACCACAAAAAGGCAATTGACACTATTGCTCTGACATTAAGCAGTATTATCGAGGAAGAGTCTAAATTGGTTTCAGTAGATGGTTGGAAGGATGAAAACCATGAGAGATTTTTGGAAACTCTGCGCGGCTATATAGATTTCTTCAGGGCCGCTTTCTATAAACAGTAATATGGAGGGATGTAATGTCAAAGGTTTTTGAATTTATGAAGCCATATACTTGGATGATGCTGTGCGCGGCCGCGCTGCTTGCGGTTGAGGCGGTGTTTGCGTTGGTATTGCCAAGCTATATGGCGGATATTGTAAATGAAGGTGTTTTGCCCGGCCATTTGCCGGTTATCTGGCGCAATGGCGGCATAATGCTGTTGTTGACGCTGCTTAGCATGGTTGCCGCGCTGGTTGTGGGCTTTTTTACGGCCAAAACAGCGACAGGGGTGGCAAACGACTTACGCGAGGCCGTATACAACAAAGTTTTAAGCTTTTCCAATGCAGAGGTAAATAAATTTAACACATCATCGCTTATCACGCGCACCACAAATGACATAATGCAGGTGCAAAACACGTTGATGATGGCCATTAGGCAATTTATCTACGCGCCGATTATCGCCGTGGGCGGCATTATACGCGCTTTGGAAAGAAGCACGGATATGGCGTGGATACCTGCCATTGCAACCGCGATAATGCTGGTGTTTATGGGTATTTTGTTCTCTGTGGTTATCCCAAAATTTATGAAAATGCAAGGATTGATTGACAGGCTTAACACCGTCACCCGGGAAAATTTGAGCGGCATATTGGTTGTACGGGCCTTTAGCACCCAGCGTTTCGAGAAAAAACGCTTTGGCGTAGCAAATAAGGATTTGGCCACAACCGAGAGGTTTGTTGGCCAGGCTTTTGCCTTTATGATGCCGGTTATCATGCTTATTTTTAACCTTACAACCGCCCTCATCGTTTGGGTGGGCGCACATCAGGCCAGCGCGTTTCGGGCCGATATCGGCGACATTTTCGCATTTCTGCAATATGGTATTTTGATTATTTTTGCGTTTTTGATGA
>WQVI01000013.1 GCA_009781625.1 Defluviitaleaceae bacterium
CTGAAAGCAAATGGACTTGCCGGCCCCCGTAGGCATTATACCCAAAGCATCTTTGCCTGCTAAGATGTCGCAAATTAGCTCTTCCTGGTCGGGCCTAAAGCTTCCATAGCCGAAATATGTTTTCAAAACGTCAAGTGCTGTCAAAATTGGCCTCCTTATATTGCATATATGTCAATTATAACATGCGGCCAGCAAACTATCAAAGAAAAACTTTTGTCCATGCCGTTATGAAGTACTTGCTTTCCGGCTGGATTTAGTGCATAATGTAAATAATAATCATTTTCAAGGAGGCATAAAATGAATATCAAAACCTATTACAGCAACCATCCGGATGATGTGAAATTGTATGACACAGAGGAGCTTCGCGAGCATTTTCTGCTGGAAGACCTTTTCACCCCCGATGCTGTTAATCTCAACTATTCTCACAACGACCGCATCATCGTCGCGGGTCTGATGCCGCAAAAAGAGGCTTTGAAGCTTACAGGCGGCCACGCCATTGGCGCCGACACATTCTTTGAGCGTCGCGAAGCCGGCGTTATCAACATTGGCAGCGGTGCCGGCGTAATAACGCTGGATGGCACGGATTATACCCTTAACAATCAAGATTGTCTGTACATCGGCATGGGCGTGAAAGACATCGCCTTTAAGGCCGTAGATGCTGCAAACCCGCCGAAGTTTTATTTCAATAGCACGCCTGCACATCACGCATATCCAAACAAGCTTATCACCCTGGCTGATGCCAACAAAGTGCATTTGGGCGATATGTCAACATCCAACAAGCGCACCATCAACCAATATATCGTGCCGGCCACGGTGCCAACATGCCAAATTACCATGGGCATGACAATTTTAGAGCCGGGCTGCATGTGGAACACTATGCCTTGCCACACCCACGAAAGGCGCATGGAAGTATATCTTTACTTTGATATGGCAGATGATGCCCGCGTCTTTCACTTTATGGGTCAACCTAATGAGACGCGCCACATCGTGGTAGGTAATGAGCAAGCCGTGATATCCCCCAGCTGGTCCATCCACAGCGGCGTAGGCACTTCTCGCTACACCTTCATTTGGGGCATGTGCGGGGAAAACCAAGTGTTTACGGACATGGATGTTTGTGAAATGGCGGATTTAAGATAATTTCAGGAGGAATTTTAGCATGTTTGACATGAAAAGCTTTAGATTAGACGGCAAAATTGCCCTTGTAACAGGCGCATCATATGGCATAGGTTTTGCCATGGCCCAAGCCCTTGCAAACGCAGGCGCCACAATAGTTTTTAATGACATAAAGCCGGAATTGGTAGAAGCCGGCCTTGCCAACTACAAAGCAGCTGGCATTGAGGCTCATGGCTATGTTTTTGATGTAACCGATGAAGACCAAGTTAATGAATTTGCCGCTAAAATCCGCAAGGATGTGGGCATTGTAGACATCGTTGTAAATAATGCGGGCATCATCAAGCGCATACCCATGTTGGAAATGTCCGCGGCGGACTTCCGCACCGTTATTGACATAGACCTTAACGGCCCCTTCATCGTGTCCAAGGCCTTCATCCCCGGCATGTTGGAAAAAGGCCATGGCAAGATAATCAACATTTGCTCTATGATGAGCGAGCTTGGCCGTGAGACCGTCGCAGGCTACGCGGCGGCCAAAGGCGGTCTAAAGATGCTGACCAAAAATATTTGCTCGGAATTTGGACATGCCAACATACAATGTAATGGCATAGGGCCCGGCTACATAGCCACGCCGCAAACCGCGCCGTTACGTGAGACGCAGCCGGACGGCAGCCGCCATCCTTTCGACTCTTTTATCGTGGCAAAAACCCCTGCTTCCCGTTGGGGTACGCCGGAAGACCTGCAAGGCCCGGCCGTTTTCTTGGCTTCCGATGCGTCCAACTTTATCAACGGACATGTTTTGTACGTTGACGGCGGAATATTGGCTTACATTGGCAAGCAGCCGTAAAAAATAAATATTAAACCACGGAAAGCACTGAAAAACACGGAAGATGCTCTGTACTTATGTGGTTTTTCCGTGTTTTCTGTGTTTTCCGTGGTTAAAAATGCAATTTAGCAAATTGAAAAACGGGCCGTGGTGGCCCGTTTTTCAATTTGCTATTTACTGACGTGCCGCTGCTCTGGCGCGTACAGAATCAAACATCTCTCTTGCTGAAGTTGCGCCATCGCTGATGCGTTGCTCTACATGACCTTCCAAAATATCATAAAATTCATCCATCCAAACTTGAATTTCGGCAGGTGTCAGGGTTATGAGGTCATCGCCCGCTGCAGCTCTGATGGCATTTACATTATTGATGCTTTGTTGATAAGTATTTTGGGCTTGCAGGTCACGAACGGTAGCGGATTCATTGGTGAATAGTTGCTGCAAGTCTGTAGGCATAGAATTCCAAGCAGATTCGGAAATTACCACTGCCATAAGAGGCGAGGAGATACCTTGCTCTCCAAACAATGTGCCTGCGCCAATGAAATCAATAACACCAAAGGCACGAAGTACGTTTGCGTGGGTAACGGTGCCGTCAACAACACCTGTGTTTATGGATGTGGCAAATTCTGTAACAGGTGCGGAAACAGGCGCGCCGCCGTTGCGTGATATAAACTGCTGCATCATTGTAGAATTTGTGATAAGCCTTCTGCCCGCAAGGTCGCTTGGCAGGCGTATTTCATAGGCACTGTCTGTCCAGATGTGGTATGTTGGATTGGAGATATTTGTCCAATAAACTAGGCTGTTTCTTGCAAATTCTGCTGGCAAAACATCGTATATGGCAAACATCTCGTCGAATATTACGCCGGCATCCAGCATAGAAGGTATGCCAAGGAAAGGCGTGTGGGTTATCAGGGTAGAGTAGGGGAAGAGGTGGGTGTGCTCCATTATGGGCACAACGCCGATGTCAACGATGCCTGCGTTAAGGTCATCAACAATTGTGGAAACGCTTGATAGGGACCAGCTGAAATAATAAGTCATCTCAATACGGTCGCCTGAAGCCTCTTGAATTCTGTTCAAAGCCGCAACCAACTCCGGCGTTGATGTTTCCGGTGCCGCGAAGGACACATTAAAATGGAACTCGTCAGCGTTACCTTCGCCGCAGCCTGCAAGAACAAACATGGCAAGGGATAATGTGAAAATTGCGAATAAGAATTTTTTTGCTTTCATTTCTTTTCCTCCTTGAAAATAAATGTTTATTTGATTTGTGTACAAATTTATAACATCAAAGTCGGTAGCCACAGCACTATAATTGGGAAGAATGCCACAATCAAAATTACTACGATGTCAGATATGACGAAGGGCAATATTCCCTTATACACTGTGCTAACGGGCACCCTCGATAGAC
The DNA here is from genome assembly GCA_009781625.1 of Defluviitaleaceae bacterium. Lineage (GTDB taxonomy): Bacteria > Bacillota > Clostridia > Lachnospirales > WRAX01 > WRBK01. The sequence goes on from WQVI01000013.1 coordinate 3,339, forward strand.
CCGATACGATAAAAACATTCATGCCCAAAGGCGGCGTTACGGCCGCAAGGCCCATCATTATTACAACGAAGACGCCAAACCACACAAGGTCTATGCCCAAGGCCGCCATGGCAGGCGCAAGTATCGGCACTGTAAGAATCATCAACGGTATTTGCGGTATAACGGCACCAATGACAAAGTACATTATGGCCACCGCAAGCATAATTACTCCAACCGACACATCAAGGCCAAGGATGAAGTTACTTACCAAGAAGGGCAGCCTGGATAGGGCGATGAATCTGATAAAAATGAAGGTACCCACCAGCATGAAAACAACAAAGCCTACGGAAAGCACGGTTTCCCTAAGAATCATAACAATGTTTTTTCTGTTGATGTCCCGCTTGATAAGGGCGATGATAAACGCGCCGAAGGTGCCTATTGCGCCCGCCTCGGTTGGCGTTGCTATGCCCGCGTAGATACTTCCAAGAACCAGCAGGAAAAGCACAACGATGGGTGCTATGCCCCACAGCGACTTAAATCTCACCTTCCAGGAAAAACTTTCGCCTTTGGGGCAAAGATGGGGCTTAAACCTAACGGTGATGTTGATAGCAATTATGTAGCCTATAAGGACGAGGATGCCCGGCACTATACCCGCCATAAACAATGCGGCCACTGATGTTTCCGTCAGCATTCCGTACATAATGAAGGCCATGCTTGGCGGCAGCAATATTGCAACGGGGGATGCCGCAGCAACAGAAGCGGTTGCAAGAGAATCATCACATTTTAGGCGTTTTAGCTCCGGCAGGGCAAGTTTGCTCATGATAACGCTGGCCACATTGTCAGAACCCGTAACGGCACCTATCAAGCCTGCGGCGGCAACGGTGGCGGAAGCCATACCCCCGTTGGTTCTGCTTAGAAATTTATACGCGGTGTCAAAGGCCTCTTTGCCGATGGTGCTAAAGGCTATTATCATGCCCATAGCCGTAAACATTGGTATGGCTGTTGTTACATAGTTGTCCAGCTGTGCAAAGGGGGTAGTAACCACAACGCCCATGGCCGGCCCAAAGCCATGCATAAGGATAATCCCTACAAAGCCAACAATAGCCAAGGACGCGCCAACCCACATGCGGGCGGCGATAAGCAAAATCATTACAACTACACCGATAATACCAATCATTTCATTGCTCATAACTAATTTAACACTCCTTTCGCCTTGGCATTTTTAAGCGGGTTTCGCGCCTTTGGGCGGTTTCACATATCTTTCCTTGTCGAGATAGATGTCAATCAAGTAAATTACGATAGCAATTGCGAAAAGCCCCATGGATACTGCAAACAGCAGATAGAAAGGCCATGTGGGTATTCTTAACATGGAATATACCGCTTGCTGGTCAATTCTGCGGAACATGTCCACAAAGCCTTGATAGCTCATTAGCCCGCACATTGTGGCCGCCGCCAGATACCCGAAAGTGTCAAAAGCAAGCTGGCCCTTGCGGCCAAGCATATCCACAAAAACCCCAACGGAAACATGCCGCTTTTCAACCAAAGCTGCGATAAACGCAGGGGACATGCACACCATCATCATACGGGCAATTTCGATAGAGCCCGTAATGGGCGCATTGAAAAACTGCCTTAATAAAATATCAAAAAGCGTGATAAAAAGCATCACCAAAAGCGCGATAATTGAAAAAACTGCCATTGCATTTCCCGCAATTTTGGTTATTTTTAAAACTTTCTTCATTTCATCCCTCCTTTTTTGCGCATATTGATACTAATCTAAGTTAAAAATCATTGAAAGCTGCCCTGCAAAACTACTTGAATCGCTGTAGATTTCGCAGCTTGCTTTCAATGTTTTTAACGTAAGATTAGTATGACATCAATTTAACATAAGTCTAACTCTTTTGCATGTCAATTGCATTGTGAGATGGAACAAAATTCTTATGCTCTGCCGATTTTATTTGTGCGGATGCATAAACAATAAAAACCCGGGTTTCGGTAAAATAATGATATGGACAAAAGGCTATTATTAAGGTATACTATGTGAAAGTTACACTATATGATGAGGTGATTATAAATGAAAGATGTTGTTATTGTATCGGCTGTGCGTACGCCCATAGGTTCTTTTGGCGGATGCTTTAAAGATGTTTCGGCGGTTGCGCTGGGGGCTGTTGCCGCAAAAGAGGCTTTGGCACAGGCAAATGTTAAGCCGGAGCAAGTTGACGAAGTTATTTTTGGCAATGTGCTTCAAGCGGGATTGGGCCAAAACGTGGCGCGGCAAATATCCGTGGCGACGGGCTTGCCCGAAGAGGTGCCGTCTTTTGTTGTTAACAAAGTATGTGGCAGCGGCCTTAAAGCTGTGCAGCTGGCAGCCCAAGCCATAGCCTGCGGCGATGCCGACATCATCCTAGCCGGCGGCACAGAAAACATGAGCGCCGCACCCTATATACAAAAAACCCTGCGCTGGGGCCAAAAAATGGGCAATACAGAGCTTATCGACACCCTTGTGCAAGATGGCCTGACGGATATCTTCAATAATTATCATATGGGCATCACCGCCGAAAACTTGGTGGAGAAATTTGGCATAACCCGGGAAGAGCAAGACGAATTTGCGGCCGCCAGCCAGCAGAAGGCCGAAAAGGCCCTTGGGGCGGGACGTTTTAAGGATGAAATTGCGCCTGTAACCATCCCGCAGCGCAAAGGCGACCCTCTTGTTATCGACACGGACGAATATCCAAGGGCGGGCGTTACCGCCGAAAGCCTGTCCAAGCTGCGCCCTGCCTTCAAGAAGGACGGCTCTGTAACGGCGGCCAACGCTTCCGGTATAAATGACGGTGCCGCGGCCTTGGTGTTGATGAGCAAGCAAAAAGCCGATGAAATGGGCATAAAACCTCTCGCGACAATACTTTCCTGCGCTAATACAGGCGTTGACCCTGCCATTATGGGCATTGGGCCTGTGTCTGCAACCGAAAAGGCATTGGAGAAAGCGGGACTTAATATAAACGATCTGGATTTGATAGAAGCCAACGAGGCCTTCGCTGCCCAAGCCCTGTCTGTTGCAAAAGAGCTTGGCCTGGATGCCGCAAAAGTAAATGTAAATGGCGGCGCCATAGCCCTTGGCCACCCCATTGGTGCCAGCGGCGCGCGCATCTTGGTGACGCTTGTGCATGAAATGGGCAAACAAAACGCCAAACACGGCCTTGCAACCCTTTGTGTGGGCGGCGGGCAAGGCGTGGCGATGATAATTGGAAGGTGATAATATGAGCAAAGTTATTTCAATACAAGAGGCCGCAGCCTTAATCCCCGATGGCGCATCTGTGATGTTTGGCGGGTTTATGGCAAACGGCTCTGCGGAAAAGATAATTGACGCCCTTGTAGCAAAAAATGTTAAGGACTTGACAATAATCTGCAACGATTCCGGCTTTATAGACCGCGGCGTGGGCAAACTTATCGTCAACAAACAATGCAAAAAGCTTATCGCCACCCACATCGGCCTTAACAAAGAAACAGGCCGCCAGATGACTGCGGGAGAGCTTGAAGTAGATTTGGTGCCTCAAGGCACGCTAATAGAGCAGATACGCGCGGCAGGTTACGGCCTTGGCGGCGTGCTGACGCGCACAGGCATGGGCACCCTTATCGCAGAGGGCAAGCAGACAGTAGACGTGGACGGCGTTACATATCTGCTGGAAAAGCCCATCCGCGCGGATTTTGCCGTGCTATGCGGCTCTGTGGTTGATAAAAACGGCAATATGGTCTACAAAGGATCTACCAACAATTTCAATAACGTTATGGCAACCGCAGCCGAAACCGTGATTGTAGAAGCCACCGAGCTTGTAGATATCGGCGAAATTAATCCAAACCATGTCGTTACACCGGGCATTTTTGTGGACTATATCGTGGAAGGGGCAAGTCAAGACATATGATTGACAAAATAGCACCCCTTGAAAAGGAAAAATGGCAAGACTATCGCTTGGAATATCGCTCTATATCCCACAGCTATTACGATGTGAAAATTACACCCGCGGAAGGTAGCTATCACGTCTCTTTCGTGAAGAAACCCTTTGATGTGCCATTTGAAAACAATGACCATGACAAGTTGTTTCAACCATGGTGGGATGACATTAAGGCATGGGGCATTGTGGAAGAAGACAAGCTTCTTGCGGCCATCGAAACCACTGTGGAAGACTGGAACAACAGGCTGCGCATTACCGAGCTATGGGTAGACCATAGCTACCGCCGCCAAGGCATAGCGAAGGCTTTGATGGATATTGCGTTGCAAAGGGCAAGAGATGAAGGGCGGCGGGCCGTGGTACTGGAAACCCAAGCCCGCAATGAAGCCGCTGTCGCCTTCTACATCAAATATGGCTTTTCCCTTATCGGCTTTGATGCCTGCGCATATCACAATGACGACCTGGAAAGCAAAAAAGTACGGATGGAATTTGGAATACTTTTAGACGAGGTGAAATAATGGATAAAGAACAAATACAAGATTTTATCGCAAAGCGCGTAGCCAAAGAGCTTAGCCAAAACGCTGTGGTAAACCTGGGCATCGGCCTGCCAACCCGCGTGGGCAATTTTGTGCCGGAAGGGCTTGCCGTCCATTTCCAATCGGAAAACGGTTTTGTGGGCCTTGGCCCGGCCCCTGCAACCGAAGACATAGACCCCAATGTGGTAAATGCGGGCGGCCAGCCCGTTACAATAATGCCGGGGGGTTGCTTCTTTGATTCTGCCGTATCCTTCGGCATAATACGCGGTGGTCATGTGGATTTGACGGTGCTTGGTGCCCTGCAAGTGGATGCCAAGGGTAATATTGCAAACTATCTCATCCCCGGCAAGCTTGTGCCGGGTATGGGTGGCGCCATGGACTTGCTAAGCGGCGCGAAAAAAGTAATTGTAGCCATGGAGCATACCGTAAAAGGCGCGCCAAAAATTCTAAAGCAATGCAACCTGCCCCTAACAGCCGCAGGTGCCGTGGATATGATAATTACGGAGATGGGCGTTATCGAAGTAACGGAAAAGGGCCTGCGCCTAAAAGAAATAAACCCCGAATATACCTTAGAGCAAGTGCAAGCGGCAACCGAGGCGGATTTGATTGTGGATGATGAACTGCAAAAGATGGCGTAACATAGCATCAAAAAGGCGACCATGGATGGTCGCCTTTTTTGAAGCTTCGAAGGTGGTAGATCGCCTTGCAAGCTTGATTTACAATTGCTTTAACCAATACCCATGTGCGCCTTTCATAGGCTCGTTTGGATTGCAAAATTTAAAGCTATCAAAGATGCTGCTTAAATCCTCATTGTTGGTGCCATCGTCATAAACGGCGGGGATGCCTAAAATGTAAACATCTAAGTCACCGCCATCCTTTTTGCCAAGCAGAGCATGTTTGTGCTTGGCAAGACACTCTTGCACATGGGGGCTTTGCAAAATTCCATTATCAATTGATCCCAAAGCCTCAATATTTTGCTGCGTCGTTACTATCCACTGAGCCTTTACAACCTGCGAGGCATCATCAAATATCTCAACAGCGTCACCACTTTGGAAGAGAGTGGAAATTCCATCATTTTGAGATGTCTGCGCCTCTGTTTCAATAGGCACTTCTTCTGTAACAAAATCATACACCGATGCCGGCACTTCTTCGGCAACTATAACCATTGCTTCCTCAACCACTTCTTCAACAATTTCCTCAACCACTTCTTCAACAATTTCCTCAATTGCTTCCTCAACCACTTCCTCAACCACTTCAACCCCATCTGTTTCAGGGGCTTCCTCAATTTCTTTTATTTCGAGAATGGGACTATCTTCTTTGCCATCCGGGAAACGCAAATTAACCCGCCAAGAGAAAGGCTGACCTTTGTAGCCTACAAGGGGTGCTGCAAGCTCCTCGCCACTGTCGCTTGGGATGATGGCGCAGGCATCAATGTTTTCACAAGCTATGCGTGATCCACCGATGTTGCTGCGGTCAAATTCAAATCTACCCTCATAGCGGCCCCGCTCATCCACGATAATGGAACCCAACATAACCCCAATATTTGTCTCGTCAGCCCTGTTTATAAAGGCCAATTTGTAGGTGTTTTGCGGCGCTAGGTCTTGTATATACACAATTGCCCTAGCCGTCTCGTCCCTGGCCTCTATAACGATGCGCCCCACGGCTTGTTTGCCGGGCATGGCATAGCCTGGCCTTTCTTGAAGCAGAGTGATAAATTGCCTATAGTAACTTTTCATATACTAAGCTCCTTTTCCACGGAATTTCTACTGTTGAAGTATATTTTGTTTCTATGGAAAATATGCAAGCTTATATGACATGTGGAAAAACCTTTAAACCACGGAAAACACAGAAATACACGGAAGGGAAAGGGGTTTTCCGTGTATTTCTGTGTTTTCCGTGGTTATAAATAAAAACCTATTGATTTCTGTCAGAAAGTTTGGAGAGGTAAAGTAGCCGCTCGGCATGATGATCGTGCAGATGATTGGCGCGTAGGCGGAACTGCCAATTGCCGCTGGCAACCCCGGGCACATTCATACGATAATGAGAATCCAGGCTAAGCACATCCTGAATGGGTACTATGGCGATGTTGGCAACTGAAAGAAAAGCCATGCGTATCAAATCCCATGCGGCATCTGTGCCGTCTACATTTAGATAACGGCGAAATTGGTCTTTAATGTCCTCATCGGCCGCGGCATACCAACCGGCAGAGGTGTCATTGTCATGTGTACCTGTGTAAACCACAATGTTGTGGGTGGTGTAGTTGTGGGGCATATGGGCGTTGTTTGCGCCCGCGTCAAAGCCAAATTGCAAAACCTTCATGCCGGGCAAGCCCAAATCGTCGCGCAGCTTTTCGACGGCGGGTGTGATGATGCCTAAATCTTCGGCAACGATAGGCAAATCTCCCAGGCGTTTTTTAATGATGTCAAAAAAGTCCTTACCGGGGCCGGGCATCCATTTGCCTTTTTTGGCGGTTTTTGCACCATATGGCACAGACCAAAAGCTTTCAAAGCCGCGAAAATGGTCTATCCGCAAGATGTCACAGCGCTCCAACGCCTTGGATATGCGCGAAAGCCACCATGTGTAGCCGTTTTTCTTGTGTGCGTCCCAGTCGTAAAGAGGATTGCCCCAAAGCTGCCCATCATCGCTAAAATAGTCGGGCGGCACACCGGCCACGCTGTGAGGCGAGCCATTGCCGTCCAGCATAAAAAGATCCTTGTTGCCCCAGCAGTCCGCGCTGTCGTAGGCCACGAAAATAGGTATGTCGCCCATAATTTTCACACCTTGCTTTGCGGCGCATTGTTTTAATTCTTCAAATTGCTTGGAAAAAATAAATTGCAAAAAATTGTGGTATTCAATTTCATCAGAAAGCTGCTTTTGCCAATGAATTATGGCTTCCACCTTACCTTGTGCTATGTCTTCCGGCCAAGAAGACCACACCGCGCCGTAATAATAATCGTCAATTTGGTTTTTCGTCAATATATTCTTATTTTTTCGGGCAAAATAATTATATTCTTCGGTTTCAATTTCTTCTCTTCGTTTATTAATGAAGTAATTTTTTAAGGCGACAAAAAGGCTGTAATCTGCCAGCCAAAAAGCGTTGTCTTTTACGAAGGCATTATATTTTTTCGTAAGATTTTTATCGGCCCCTGCGTCAAAATTGGCGAAAGCCAGGCGTAGCATACGGTTTTTAAATTCTATAACCATTGGATAGTCTACAATATCATCCGGGAAATTGTAGTTAAGCTCTATGTCAGATTGGGTTAACAGGCCCCAATCAACCAGCTTTTCAGGGCATATAAGCAAAGAATTGCCCGCGAAGGTGGAAAAGCTTTGATAAGGAGAATCTCCAAAAGAGGTTGGCCCTAAAGGCAAAATTTGCCAATGCTTCTGACCGCCTAATTTCAAGAAGTCTATGAAATCTTGGGCGGCGCGGCCAAGGTCTCCTATGCCAAATTTTGTATAAAGAGATGTAATATGTGCAAGAACGCCGCTTTCCCTCGAAATTTCCATTTTTCAGCACCTCCGCGAATTGTTTTCTACCACTCTATTATGCACCAAAAAGTCGCAAAGTTCAATAAAAATTATTTCCGAAATGTCCAAAAGGTACACAGTATTTTGAACCCTGTTTTGCACAACATAATATCAGTGCGAGCATAGTTGAATACCGTGAAAGCAAGCTTAGAAAGCAACATTTATCAAGTTGTTTCGCAGCGAAGCTTGAAAGGATTTTCAATTAAGCTTGCACAGCGAGAAAGTTCAGACTTTATAGGGAAAATTGCTGTAAAGCCCGAAATTTTTCGTAAAAATATTAAAACAGGGGGAGATATCTTATGAAATTTCGTGTTATTGCGGTGGCAACAGCAGCTATCATGCTGTTTGCGACCACAGGCTGTGGCACCGGCAACCTTGCCAACAACGCCTATGGCTTAAACAGAACAAACAACGCCGTTGTGCGTGATGGCCATGTAAACAGAGGCCATGTAAACAGAGGACATGTTAGCAGAAATTATGTTAATGGGGGACATGTTGGAAGAACTTACACAGGCCGTACGGCCTCAGGTAGCACTATGCGTGACCATGGCTATGGCCGCACAGCTACACAAAACCACAGCCGTGCAGGTGTAGGCAGACGTTTGGGCAATGCCCTGCACAGCACAAGAAATGCAGCCACACATCATGGCGTTAAAATTACAAGAGGCGTAAATACTGGCATAACAAGTGAAAATACCAATGTTGGCCATCATTTTACAGACGGCATGAGCAATTATAATACCGGTATGTTTGATAGCTCTGGCTACAATACTAACCATGTTGGAAACCGAACTACAAACAGAACCACAAACAGAAATACAAACCGCACTGTAAATCGTCTTGCAAACAATACGGCTCAATTAAATGAAAAAGCTACTAAAAAAGTTGAAAGCAATGTGCAGCACAATACCAAAACTGCTAAAGTAAAAGTTGCACCACACACCGCGCAACATCAAACCGTTAAAGCTGCACCAAAAGCTACACCAAAAGCTGCTCCAAAAACAACAGCCAAGCAACCTGCTGTTAAGCATAACACAAATGTGGCCAAGCAACCCGTTGCTAGAAATGCCCAGTTTACGCCACAAAGTCATGCAGAGAAAATTAACCGTGGCATAACTTCAGGTGCTTATCAAAACAGAACCAACATTCAAAACACTGTGTATCATAACCAATCTAATGTAGATGGTAATGCAACAGCAAACAGACTTGCTAACAATGTTAGCAGAGCAAACAACAATGTTTCAGGCATAAATGACAATGTTTATGGTAATGTTGTGTCCACAAACCGCAATAATGTTTACAATGGACGCACCATGGTAAATGCGGATTATACCGGAAATTATGCAGCTAACAACACGCAAAATCTCCGTCATCTTACGGATAATACTAATGGCAATCAATACAACCACAACCACAGAATTGGAAGTGTTGACAATGGATTTAGACAAGATATTGGATATGGAAGCAAAGCGCAATGGCAGCAACAAGACATCTATGGCAACCAGCCATACGCCACACGCACAGGCTATGTTACCAGCGACAGCCATGGCTTTGATGGGACCGCTGTAAAAAACGGCACAAACACTGCACGCACAGGCAACGTAACCCACAACAATGCACAAAACACAGCCCACAACAATGCACAAAACACAACACGCGGCACAGCTACACATCAAGCCACCAAAGCAATGCCTAAAACTGCTTCAACAGCCAAAACCAGGTAACAATTTCCAAACTTTGTAGCAATTAAATCTTGCATAAAAAAAATGGCTATGAAAATAATAGTAACAACCTGTCTTTGAGGAAAGTTTGAAGACAAGGGAGTATATCTTGCAACACCTCTGATACAGTGGAGGAAAAAGCTTAGCTTGCAAAAAAAAGAGAGGGGCAAACGCCCCTCTCTTTTGCTATAAGCTTATGCAAACATAGACTTTTCTAAAATTTCCTCTGCCTCAAACTTTTCAACTTCATACGATAACATAATTTCGCTTAACATAATTTTTTTCACATTTGATAGCATCTTTTTTTCAGCAGAAGATAGGCCGCGTTGCTTTTCTCTGTGATAGAGGCTGCGAAAAACAATGGCGGTATCTGATAAAAGCCCCGATTTAATTTTTTCCAAATTGTCTTTATACCGTTGGTTCCAATTATCAGGTGCAAGCTGCGTTGGCATCTTTACCACATCATCCATGACCCTGGCAATATCGCAGCTGTCCATAACCTTGCGCAAATTTACATTTTCCATGGTGGATGCTTCAAGCATAATTGTTAAATCACCTATGGGTATGCGCAAGATACAGTAGCTTCGGCGTATGCCGTCGATATTTTTTTCTTCAAAATCTTGGATAATCCCTGCACCGTGCATTGGATATACCACGGCATCACCTTTTGTATACACCAAAGCTACCTCCATTCATAATAAATTCATAATTGATTTTATTATATCACAGTTTTGTAAATATGCCAATACATTTTTGTAATTAAATTTTAATATTTCGGCACTTAATGAGCTTCTATAACAGTTATATAAAACCTTAGGCTTTCGCCGCCGGCTACGATGGTTACGGGCCAATCTCCAAGGGTGGTATTGCTGCCAATTCTCCAGTTCCATTCTACAAAGCCTGTATGGTCCGCAGTTTGCTCACCAAGCCCGGCCGCTGTGCCATATCCTGCCGCATAGCGGATGTTTAAATGCCACACCACATTTGGTTGTCCGGTAAAAAACACTGCTGCTTCGGCATTACGCTGCACAACATGGGTATAAAAAACAGTTAATGTACTGCCGTCCGATAAAATAAAATCACGAGAAGTTACCATATGGCTTATATTTGTTTCGATGAAAACAGTGCCATATCGAAAATCTATATCCAAGCCCAGGTTTTCTGCTACAAAGCGCAGCGGCACCAGTGTTCTGTCGTCAATTATTTGAGGCGGCACGTCAAGCTCTATTGCTTCGCCGTTTACATAAGCGATGACATCGTCAATGGTAAGCAAAATATTGATGCCGTCTTTGTAAATATGCACTTGACGCAGCTCTCCATCCCATTGCACATCACCGCCAAGCATCTCCACAATAGCGCGGGCAGGCAAAAGCGTGCGGCCCTCTACAATGATGGGCGGCACATCAAATTCTGCATAAACACCATCAATTTGCACCCTGATATCGCTCGCCAAAACAGAAATTGTGCCGACAATTGTAAATATAGCCGCCATAACAACGCAAATAAATATCCTATTCATTTGTTAGTCAACCCCTTTTCTCTAAAAATGTAACAAACTATAACATAAATATAGCACATAAGTTAACAATATTCAACAAAAAATTTCTTGCTATTGTGTGGTTGTCGTGATATAATTCTTGAAATAATCTTTTCGGGCTATCTTTTAAGAAATATAACGGCATGACACTTCTTGTACTGATAGTTAAATTTTTTATCATAGAGTGATAACGACATTTCCTAATATAACGGGCTTTATCCATAATTGACACCTTTTAAGAAGATATTGACAAAAGCTAAAACCTATGTTACAATTTAATGAAAATTAGCTTACAAACACATTTCATTTGGTATAACATCCTTGCTATACATATCCTAGGAAGGCGGGACGTGCGCCTTTCATAAAGAAGGTGATGAAATGCAAGAAACGCTGTTGAAAATTAAAAATTTGCGCACATCTTTTAGGATAGGCGGAGATTATTTTGCGGCAGTGGACGGCGTTGATCTGGACATCAAGAAAAACGAGGTTTTTGCCTTGGTGGGAGAGTCCGGCTGCGGCAAAAGCGCTTTGGCCCTGTCCCTTACGCGGCTACATAATCCCAATTTCACAAGAATTGCAGGGGAAGTGGAATTTGACGGCAAAAACCTGCTAGCCCTGCCTGAAGCCCAGCTTAACGTAATTAGAGGGCGACACATCGGCATGATTTTTCAAGACCCTCTTACCGCGCTAAACCCTCTTATCAAAGTGGGGCACCAAATTGAGGAAACACTTACGTACCACACAAATTTGGTCAAAACCGAAAGAAAAGAACGTGCTATCAATCTTTTGGCAGAGGTGGGGATGACAAATCCCGCCTTAACTTATTCTAATTTACCTCACGAACTTTCAGGAGGAATGCGCCAACGCGCCATGATTGCCATTGCGCTTGCGTGTAAACCGGACTTGGTTATCGCTGACGAACCTACAACAGCCCTGGACGTTACAATTCAAGCACAAATTTTGGACTTGCTTCGCGACTTGCAGCGGGAAATGCAGTCATCCGTTATCCTAATTACCCACGATTTGGGCGTTGTTGCAGAAATGGCCGACAGAGTTGCGGTGATGTACGCCGGACAAATTGTAGAACTGGCCCCTGTTAGAGATCTTTTTAAAAATCCTCTTCATCCGTATACGCGCTCTCTTTTGGCATCCATCCCCAGCACCGACGAGGAAATTAACCGGCTTCACGTCATACAGGGCGTTGTGCCAGAGCTGCGCAATCTGCCCCGTACGGGCTGCCGCTTTTCTCATCGCATACCTTGGATGGCTGACGACATCCACGAAGAAACCCCCACATACCACGAGGTTTCTCCGGGGCATTTTGTGTTATGCACATGTTATAAGAAATTTGATTTTGCCGCAGACAACAATTCCTAGAAAGGTGAGATATTATGGCACTACTTGAGGTTAAAGACCTGAAAGTCCATTTTCCTATAAAAGGCGGGATATTAGGGCGCACCGTTGGCTGGGTGAAGGCCGTGGATGGCGTCAGCTTTACCATCGAGCCTGGGCAAACCCTGGGATTGGTGGGAGAATCCGGCTCTGGCAAAAGCACCACCGGCAAAGCAATTTTGGGGCTTACCCACATCACCGCCGGCAGCATCTATTTTGACGGAGAGGACATAACTAAATATATCGGCAAAAATCGTTCCGATTATCGCAAAAGCGTGCAGATGATTTTTCAGGACGTGTATTCGTCACTAAACCCGAGAAAGCGCGTTTTGGACATTATTGCCGAGCCTATACGAAACTTTGAAAAACTGACAAAAGCCGAAGAAGAAAAGCGCGTGCATGAGCTTTTATCAATTGTAGGCCTAACCCCTGTGGCTGCGGTGAAATACCCCCACGAATTTTCCGGGGGACAGAGGCAAAGAATTGGGGTGGCGCGGGCCATTGCCCTAAAGCCAAGGCTGATAGTAGCGGACGAACCCGTCTCGGCCTTGGATTTATCCGTGCAGGCACAAGTACTTAATTATCTCAAAGACATACAAGAAGAATTGGGCCTGGCCTATCTCTTTGTCAGTCATGACCTTGGCGTGGTAAAACATATGTGCGAAACCTTAGCTATCATGCACAACGCACGCTTTGTAGAGCTTGGTCCAAGAAAAGAAATTTATACCAATGCCCAGCATATATATACAAGAAGGCTTATTGCAGCCATACCGGATACCGACCCGGACCTGCGCGAGAAAAACGCAGGGCGAAGAGACTTGCTTTCAAGAGAATATGAAGAAAACCGCGACAATTTTTACGGCGAAGGCGGACAGGTTTATGACCTTAGACCAATAGGCGACGGACATTTCGTCGCCATGCCATAGAAAAGGGGTGAATTTATGCATAAAACCATAATAAGACGTCTCTTGATAATGATACCGCAGCTGTTTGCCATCAGCGTACTTATGTTTGCCATAGCATATAACATCCCCGGTGACGCGCTGACAGGCCTCACGGAAAATCCTGCCATCACTTACGAAAGAATACAAGAAATGCGCTATGAGCTTGGCCTTCTAGACCCCTGGCCAATGCAATACGGCCGCTGGATAAGCGGCATCGTCCTACGGGGAGACTTTGGCTTTAGCATCACCCATTCCAGGCCCGCCATTGAGGTTATCGGAGAAAGGGCGTCAAACACCTTCCAGCTGGCCCTGCTTACTACCGTGTTAACATATGCAATTGCCTTGCCCCTAGGCATCATCGCAGGGCGATATAACGATAAATTTATTGACAGGGTTATCGGCGTTTATACCTATCTTGCCATGGCCATGCCCACCATTGTTTTCGCCCTTATCAACCTCTTGATATTTGGCTTTAGGCTGCAATGGTTTCCCATACGAGGCAGTGTGTATATCAACGCAGTGCCCGGCACCTTTGACTTTTTCCTCAGCCGTATGCATCACATGATATTGCCTGCCATAACGGCGGCGTTGCTGGCCACCATCGGCATCATACAATATTTGCGCGGCGAAATAATCCGCTACAAGTCCTCGGATTTTGTGACGACGGCCCGCTCTAAAGGTGTGCCGGAGCGCAAGCTGTACACAAGGCATATCTTTAGAAACGCGCTGATACCCATGGCTTCCAACATTGGCTTCATTATAGTTGGTTTGCTGGCGGGTGCCATCTTCATTGAAACCATCTTTTCCTTTCCCGGCATGGGGCGGCTTTTCCTAGATTCTATCACCTTGCGAGATTTTACCACCGCAAACGCACTAATTATGCTTTTTGCTGCTTTAACGGCCATAGGCGCGCTTTTGTCGGATATTATCCTGACAATTGTGGACCCACGCATTAGGATAAAATAGAGAGGAGGCCAATTTATGGGACCAATTAAAGAAGAAGCGGCTTTTTCAGCCGAAGCACCATCGCTGGCGCGTATAATTTGGAAAGAAATTTATACTGACAAGGTTGCACTTATTGCACTAATTGTCTTTTCTACCATCATGGTAAGCACCATGGTACTTGGCTTTACCATAGATGAGGACTTTGCAAGACGCTCTTATCTTGTTTTTCGCGACCAAGGGCCTTCCGAGCAATTTTTCCTGGGCACCGATGACGGCGGCCGGGATATGGTGGCCATGATAATTTTGGGCGCCAGAAATTCTATCTTAATAGGCTTTGCTGTTACAATTTTAGGTAGTATCCTGGGTATTGCCATAGGCCTGGTTTCAGGGTTTTATGGCGGCCAAGTGGATAATATAATAATGCGCATCACGGACACGTGGCTGATGCTGCCTACGCTGATGATTATAATCTTGTTTGTTTCCCTGATACCCAATTATCAGGTATGGCAGTTTGTCGGCATTTTAGTAATTTTCGCCTGGATGGGCACCACAAGAATAATAAGGGCCATGGCCCTACAACAGCGCAATTTGGACTATGTTTCCGCATCCAAAACCTTAGGCACCCGCAATATTGTCATCATGGTAAGAGAAGTTTTGCCAAACCTAATACCGGTTATCACTGTTAACCTAACCCTGGGCCTTGCAGGCAACATGGGCGTGGAAACAGGCCTCACCTTCCTTGGTTTTGGCCTACCTTTCGGCACACCCAGCCTGGGCCGCCTAATTGCCATGGCTGCCCGTCCAGCCGCATTGCAATTTCGTATGTGGCAATGGCTGCCTGCGGCATTGCTAATATTCACATTGATGCTTAGCGTCTACTGTGTTGGGCAAGCCGTCCAACGTGCAGCGGATGTTAGACAAAGAAGGGCACAATAACAGCCTTTATAAGCAATATTGAGAGAGGTGATGCTCCCGTAGATTGGCGAGATTTTTTGTTAAAGCTGTATCGTGACATTTTAAAAAAGGAGGTAATTAAAAATGCGTAAGAGATTCCTAACACTTGGCGTAACAACACTTTTATTAGCTTCGTTGGTGCTTTCTGCCTGTGGCATAGGCGGCGGCGGCCAAGCTGCTGCCGGCACGGAAGCTGTAGGTATGGCTGCTGCCATGGCAGCCCTGCAAGAAAGATTTCCCGTAGAAATGCCCAGACAAGAGGGCGTTGGCGGCACATTAAACTTTGCCCTAGCCATCACCAGCCCATTTGCGGGTATGTTTAACCCGGCATTTTCTATCACAGCCGATGACGGCACAATTAACGATTTTATGTTTGAAAATCTGCTCCATGTAAACGCGGGCAACATGTATGGTCATAACGGCCCTGCATGGTACGAATTTGACGTAGAGGCAGGCACAATTACATTGCATTTTCATGAAGACACCGCAATGTATTGGCATGACGGCGTACCTGTTACTATGTACGACCTAGAATTTGCAGTAATGACAATTGCCCACCCAGACACTTTCTCAGACCGTTTCGGCCCTGCCATGAACACAAGCACCATCCTAGGCGTTGACGAATTCCGCGATGGCACAAGAGATTATATCTCCGGCATCCGCGTTTTCAACGATGGCCGCTCTTTAGAATATTCATTTGAAAGCATAGCGCCAAGCATGTTGTTTGGTGGCATATGGGTTAGGCCTATCCCAAGACATCGCTGGGAAGGCATCCCATTTGTTGAGCATAGAGACCATCCATATTCTCGTTCTGACATTGTCGGCAACGGTGCCTTTATGTTTAGCCACACAATACCGGGCGAAGCCGTTTCTCTTGTAGCTAACCCTAACTTCTGGCTCGGTGCCCCTGCTTTGGATGGCATCAACATAGCACAAATCCACACAGACCTTATCGGCGAAGCACTGCTTATAGGAGAATTTGACGCCGTCAACTTCCCAACAGGTATCCTTTCTGACTACGAAGAAAGATTTACCAACGGCACCTGGGTCTCAACCCTCGACCGCCGTTTCGACTTCCTAGGCTTTAGATTTGGCTTTATGGACCATGACACACAAACATTCATCCCTAATCCGGACACAATTATCAATTGCATCTACCTAAGACGCGCTTTGGGCTACGCCCGTGACGACATAACGCCTTCAACAACAATTTTTGGTGACACCCGCTTCCCGCTGGCTACAACCATGATACCATGGCAAGGCCATTTCATGCGCGAAGACATGACAGGCTTCTCCATTTTTGATCTTGACCTTGCAAACCAAATTTTGGATGACGCCGGTTACGAATGGCGCGAAGGCGAGCCTTTCCGCAGACATAAAGACACAGGCGAATTCTTTGAAATAGTTTGGGCTATCCATGAAAACGCAACCAACCCTCTGTTGGTGCCCCATCACACCCAAAACTGGGCGGCTGCCGGCCTTAATGTGGTGCTGTACCAAGGCGGCTTGATGGAATTTAACGACCGCCTGGAAACCCTAACCCATGACCTTGACGAAGGCGTCATCCATATATACGACTCCGCTTGGCTAAAAGGCACCAACCCTAACCCGCGTGCTCTTTGGGGCGTATCTGCTCACAACGACACACGCTACCAAAGCCCACGCCTCGACGCCATCCTCGACGCCATAGATTCTGAATTGGCATGGGATGAAGAATGGCTGATACAACAATATCACGAATGGCAGCTTGCTGTTTACGAAGAAGCCCCATGGATACCTGTTACAACAGGTGTTATGATATGGGCCGTTAACAACCGCGTTGTCAATTTCTCCCTGGAAAGACAAGACGGCATCCGCGAAATAAGCAGAGATGCATGGCATTTGTGGGATCTTACAAGCCCAACAGCTTACACAGCCAACTAACATCTGTCAAATAATAAGACAAATAGATAACCCCAACACCCCGCCAATTTCGGCGGGGTGTTTTGCATTTAGTTCAATTATTAACTTGACTTTTAGAATTATTTGTCATATAATGTCTACAATAGAAACCCATCAAGAAAGGGCGGGATAAAGTGAATGAGAAAATTATGAAATTAGACCAGGCTATTAAAGATGACCCCAATAATCCCAATTGCTACCTAGAAAGAGCCCAGGCTTATTTTAATTTGGAAGAATATCGTAAATGCATCGAGGATTGTAAACAAGCCATCGCTTTGGACAGTGACAATGTAGAAGCCTATGTACTTCTTAGTCACAGTCACAATGAACTTAAGGAGTATGATGAAGCTATTACAATGGCTGAAAGAGCTATTGCTCTTGATGCTAAAAATAGCTCTGCATATAGGGTGCGTGGAGTTTCATACCGTGGGAAGAAAGAGCACATGAAGGCACTGGCTGACCTCAACAAAGCAATTGAATTAAATGAAAACAACACTAGGGCTTATAATAGTCGTGGGATTTTGCATAGCGACTTAAAAGAAAACGACAAAGCACTGGCCGACTACAACAAAGCAATTGAATTAGATGAAAACAATGCCCGTGCTTATTATAACCGCGGAATCTTGCATCGTGGCCTAAAAGAAAACGACAAAGCACTGGCCGACTACAACAAAGCAATTGAATTAGATGAAAGCAATGCCATTTTCTATAATAATCGCGGAATCTTGTATCATGACCTAAAAGAAAACGACAAAGCACTGGCCGACTACAACAAAGCAATTGAATTAGATGAAAACGATACCGTGATTTACAATAACCGCGGAATCTTGTATTATGACCTAAAAGAAAACGACAAAGCACTGGCTGACTACAACAAAGCTATTGAATTAGATGAAAACAATGCCAATTTCTATAATAATCGCGGAATCTCGCATCGTGACCTAAAAGAAAACGACAAAGCACTGGCTGACTACAACAAAGCTATTGAATTGGATAAAAATTATGTATTGGCCTACAGAAATCTTGCGTCTTACTACCATGAAGTGGAGCATAATTACAAAAAAGCTTTGAAGAATTTCGAAAAAAGCAGAGAATTATACATAAAAGAAGATAATTCCTTTATGGTGCGATGGCTTGATGGGCGTATTAAAGAAGTCAAAGGGCTATTGAGCAAACCCATTCCGGAAACGGAAAAAGCAAAAATGGTAATGGATGAAATAGAAGAGGCTCGCATGGAAGAAGAGATTCGAGAGACAAAAAAGTCCTTTAATGAGTTTATTGAAGAAAAGAATTCATCCTCATCCGCCTTAAAGGACGAAACGCAATTTGCGGTGCTTAGGCGCTGGAATTCTTACACGCCCATCATTGCGGACAATTATCGTATTAGCAAGGGTGGGGGATATTTCTTTCAGATACCGGGCTGCGGTGTTGTGATAGACCCCGGCTTTAACTTTATTGATAATTTTAAAACCGCCGGCTTTAAATTTCATCAAATTGACCATATTTTGATAACCCATGCCCATAATGACCATACGGCGGACCTTGAATCTATCCTGACATTGCTACATCAATATAATGAGGCAATATTGGGAGATTATTATGCCCCTGAAGAAAATACCATTATGAGCGAAGTATATTTGGAGCTGGGAGAACCGCCTGACGATGGCGACGATAAACATAGAAAGAGATATGTGGAGATGGCGAAAGAGAAATTGTCACAATCTCCGCGGTATAAAAGAATACGTATTTATATGACAGCTAGTACGCATAAAAAATATGCACCGATGCTTGATTTACGCAAAGATGCCGATTACGACGTTGAAGTTATCAAAGCAGAAGAGAAGCTTCTTATAACTCATCCCAATTCATCGGACGCTGAACATGCAAAAGATTTGGAGATTACCGCCATACCCGCAAAGCATGATGATATGTTTTCTGAAGCACATTCAATTGGATTTATCGTTTGTTATAAAGATTTTGTATTGGTTTATACCGGTGATACCGGCTTCAACAATAAAATGGAAAAGCGATATAAAAAGATAGCTAACGATTATAAAGATTACAAGATCACTTTGCTTGCCCATCTTGGCGGCTTTAAGTCCTATGAAAATGGGTTTGATGCTTCAATGGGCTTTCGTGAAAATGAACAATGTTTTTACAAAAATCACTTAGGCCGGCTGGGCCTTGCAAGAGCAGTGGAAATTTTAGAGCCAGAGGTTTGTATTATTTCCGAATTTGGTGAAGAATTTCGTCATAACCGAATAAAATTGGCAGAAATATTTAATAAGGTATTCGGGGATGTCACCGCCTTCCTTCCTGCCGATATTGGCCTAACCCTTGATATGGCTGGAAAAGTGCAATTAATTGATATTATCAATCGTAAAAACGAGAAAACAGAGGGGTCTTTTTATGCATATTCCGATGCTTTAGTATGCGAACATAAGCCTAGCAATGCCTTGCATTACTATAACAAACACCGCGTAAAAGAAGCGGATTTGAGAGAGTTTTTAACCATGCTGTACATACGCAGCATAATTCTTGATGCATGACATATAACGAATTTACTTGAAAAAGGCCTTATGTCGAGTGCGGAATGCGCGCGCTCCATGGGCGTTTTCGCAACCCGTTGGTGCTTGCACCAACATGGACAGAAGCTGATTTTCAAGTTAGTTGAATGGCTATAATATTGCTTGAGCATAGCACTGCCGCCCATTATGCCATTTTCCCCACAACAAAAGGCCCTGCAAAAACAGGGCCTTTACATGTCTCGCATATACATCATAACACATTTGAGACTAACATTTCATGTCATCTTCATCTAATTTTCAATCAAGCCTTTAAGCATCACCCATATTTGCTCATAGGTTAAGCCCTGAGCATCTATGCGGACAAGCACATCATCAAACAAAATACCAAACCGTATAAAATTGCGCGTTAAATGTATCATAAAATCATCGGGAACATTATCGGGATATGCTGCTTGGATGGGAATGTGTCGCAATTCTTCCCGCGCCCGCAACACATCTAAGGTAAATTCCTCTGCCAAAAACACCGGGTCAAATACATGATGAAAGTACTCATAAGGAATATCACGGCGCGGCAAATCAAACCCTGGATGCACAACAGATGGATAGAGTGACCAGTCATATTTCCTATGGTCATCTACGGAAACTAGCCGCTCCAATTCGAATTCGCGCACCTTTGAAATAATCCATCTTACAGAAGGCTCCCCCCAAAAAATCCGCTCAAAAGGAAATACAATCGCGTCTGCGTCCTGTGTCTCTACCCAATTTGTATATATTTCGTATAAATAATCATAATCAATAGATGACTCCCAACTAATTGACATGCTATTCTCACCTACATGGCCACGTACAGACCTATGGGCGCCATAAAGGCTTTCAAAACCATCAGGGATATTTGTTGGCATAAACGCGCCAAAATCTGCGTCTTTAAGAGCCTCTTCAAAGGTTAGGCTTTCTGCGCGAAGCTCTGGAATGTCGGGATTGGCGAAGACATCAAGCCATTGCGTGCCGCCTAAAATGAGGCCGTTGACAACATTGGTCATGAGGGCTTGGCCGTCGGCTGCGTTCTCATGCCAAAATCTAGCGTGGAAGACAATATTGCCAATTACAAAATCTGCACGGAAATAATACTGGTTACCCCAAGATCTTGGGATTTCAAACATAAGCAAAGTGACGGGAATGCCGTACACATATGATATTTGAGGGACGAAGTCATCCTCGAAAAAATAGTCAGAAAAGATATGGCGAACCCTTCCCGCACCTACTAGAATTTGGAGTTCATGACGGGCCATATCGGAAAGAGGCATTGTGGTATCAAGTTCAGCAAATTCACCGTCTCTTGAAAAGTAAGCCCTCCCGGTTAAATGAAGGTCAAGGGTTGGAAATATTGCGTCCAGCTGCGCATCAGTAAGGCCGAGCCAAAAAGCATGAGGCGCAGGGGAGAAATTCATAAATCCTGCTACTTCAGGCGTATTGAAAATAAGGCCTTCCTGGGTGTTTCCGCAGGTTGCTGAAAGTGGCAGGACTGTTAACATAATCAACACAATTAGCATTTTTCTCATGATATGTACACCCCCATTGTATTTTATGAGTTGGGCGGTTTCAAAATAACAACCCCCAGCGGCGGCAAGCGCAGCCCGATAGAGTATTGCATATCATTACAGAAAATTTCGGCAGGCTTCATCACATCTGTGTTCACAACCCCGCTGCCGCCGTATTTTGTGTCGTCAGAATTAAGAATTTCGACATAATCCGCCACATGATGCAGCCCCACGCGATGGCCCTCTATGGGATTTGGCGTAAAGTTGCAGATAAAGATAAGGGTTTCGGCGGGGTTGTCGGAAAAGCGCGCGAAGGAGATGATAGAGCGGGCTTGGTCGTGGACATCAACCCAGGCGAAACCGCGGGGGGCAAAGTCATCAAACCAGCAGGCGCGCTCGGCTTTATACAGGTGGTTAAGGTCTTTGGTAAATTGCTGCATTTGGCGGTGATGGTCATGTTCCAGCAAAAACCAGTCCAGGGGGCGTTTTTCGTCCCATTCTATAAACTGGCCAAATTCGCCGCCCATAAACAGCAGCTTTTTGCCGGGGTGGCCGTACATAAAGCCCAGAGCAACGCGCAGGTTGGCAAATTTCTGCCAATTGTCGCCGGGCATCTTGTTTAAAAGGGATTTTTTGCCGTGCACCACCTCGTCATGGCTAAGTACGAGGACGAAATTTTCGTTGTAGGCGTACATCATGCCGAAGGTGAGGTAATTGTGATGATAGCGGCGGTAGATAGGGTCGCGCTCTACATAGGCCAAAAAGTCATTCATCCAGCCCATGTTCCATTTTAGGCTAAAGCCCAGCCCGCCATGATTTACATCGCGGGAAACGCCCTCAAAAGAGGTGGATTCTTCGGCTATCATCATCACATTGGGATATCTGCCCAGGATGACGCTGTTCATATGCTTTATAAACTCCACCGCGTCAAGGTTTATGTTGCCGCCGTATTTATTTGCAATCCAGCCGCCGTCATTTTTAGAATAATTTAGGTGCAGCATTGAGGCCACGGCATCAACGCGCAGGCCGTCTATGTGATATTCCTCAATCCAAAAGAGGGCGTTGGCTATCAGGAAATTTTTAACTTCTTGGCGGCCATAGTTGAAAACAAGGGTGCCCCAGTCCGGATGCTCGCCTTGGCGCGGGTCTTCGTGCTCATACAGGGCCGTGCCGTCAAAGCGGGCCAGCCCATGGGCATCTTTGGGAAAATGCGCCGGCACCCAGTCCAAAATAACGCCCAGGCCGTGCCGGTGGCAATAGTCAATGAAATATTTAAATTCATCGGGGCTGCCATGGCGGCTTGTGGGCGCGTAATACCCCGTCACCTGATAGCCCCAGCTTCCGTCATAGGGATGCTCTTGCACGGGCATCAGCTCTATATGGGTGTAGCCCATCTCCACGGCGTAGGGGACAAGCTGGTGGGCAAGGTCTATGTAGGTCATAAAGCCGCCGCTGTCGTCACCCTCGCGGATGTTATCAGGATTTTTTTTCCAACTGCTCAAACTAACTTCATAGATGTTGATGGGGCCATTTAGCGGATGGCTCGCATCGCGGCCGGCCATCCAATCCCCGTCATTCCATTCATATTTGCTGATATCGTATACCAGCGAATTTGTTGATGGACGAAGCTCGTTAAATTTTGCGTAAGGGTCGCTCTTTTGCAAAAGCACGCCGTCGCGGGTCTTTATCTCAAACTTGTAGCGGTCATATTGCACAAGGCCGGGGATGAAAAGCTCCCAAATGCCGCTGTCTTGGCGCAGGCGCATGGCATGGCGGCGGCCATCATAGTTGTTAAAACTGCCCACAACGCTTACCCGCGCCGCATTTGGCGCCCACACCGCAAAAAGCACGCCTTCCACACCGTCCACCGTCATCACATTGGCACCAAGCTTGTCCGCCACTTCGTAATGGGTGCCCTGGCCAAAGAGGAAAAAGTCCATATCGCCCAGCATAGGGGCAAAAGAGTAGGGGTCGTGGGCAACAAAAACCTCGCCGTTTTCAAATTCCATCTCCAGCATATAGCGAAACCATTTGTCCCGACCAACAACCTCGCCCTCAAAAAAGCCATCGGCGTGGATTTTTATGAGGGGGAAGCGGTCATCTGTAGCAGGGTCTAGGGCGGCCACTTTAACGGCAGTTGGCACAAAGGCGCGCACATAAAGCTTGCCGCCCGCCTCATGCATACCCAATATCGTATGGGGGTCGGCCAAAGACGCACTGATGGTTTGTAAAATTTGCGTAGTGCTTAGGGTTGATAGCATGTTATCATCCTTTCTTATGTACGGTGTGGATTTTAGGGCCAAGGGGAATCGGAAAGCCCTGCAATTCTGGACAAATCCTCTATTGTTAGAGTTAGAGCCAACCTGTTGTAGGGCTGTATACTTTCCAAGATTAAATCACTATTAACTGATTGTGTATGAATTGCGCTTATTATGGTTTGAGGATATGCCATGGTGGATGGCACATGATAGGCACCTTGGACGGGATGCATGGAAAAAGGCACACCCTCTGTTCTGCTATCATGAAGAAATAAAACAAGGTCATCTCCGATATTAAGAGGAGCTCTGTTGTAACCACTCCAGTATATATACCTTCCCTCGAAATATCCTCCGCGCTGCATAAGCTCTATGACACCATACACTTCTGCATAGCCTTTAAAAACTTCCAAAACCCTAAGTTGATAAATGGTGTATATCGTATTTATCATCCAACTAGGATCTATGTTCGCATCCTCACTTTCATTTTCAAAGAAAGATGTCATGTCAACCATTTCGGATCTTACGCTCAAAACTTCTGCTCTGATGATATCGGTATTAATCGTAGTCATGCTCTCAATACTATTATAAAAGAGAAGACTTATAAAGCCAGCGAATACACGGTTTCCATGTTCATACTCCTCTTCTTCGTAATGATTATTGTCTTTGCTCTCAATAAAATCCTCAACGCCTATCTCTTTATCCTTTTCCTCTTTATCTTCATGGAAGCTATCGGCTTCATATTCAAGTAGAGCCTCAACAATTATCACATTTTCTTCCTTATCTACAGCTTCCGCTTCATCTAAAGCTTCTTCTTCCTTTAATTCTTCATAAGCAATTATTGCCGCCTCTTGAATCTCGCCGACACAAGCCGCTAATAGCAAAGATACTAGCATAATCATCAATATTGGTATTATTTTTGAATGAAATTTGCTCATGACGACACCTTTCTCATATACATGCGAAGCAATCCATGTTCTTTGGTGCGTTAACGAACCCTTTTTCTTGTCATTATCCATGCCACAAAAATTGCAATAGTAAAAATAACAGTAAAAAAGATAACAATAGCAATACCGGCGGTGGCTGTAGGTACTGAAAGTGTTACATGATAGGGATTATCCGGGTTGTAAAGGATGTAATAAGTATTGCCTATGGCGCCGATAGAAAGCCGGTCTTGGGTTTGTTCAGTGCGGTTGTTCTCAGGCACTCTGACAAGAGAATTGCTGCTTTCGAAAAAAGTGTTATACACAATACCATTTGTTTCAAAGACAATGTGT
This sequence comes from Defluviitaleaceae bacterium, assembly GCA_009781625.1. Lineage (GTDB taxonomy): Bacteria > Bacillota > Clostridia > Lachnospirales > WRAX01 > WRBK01. The sequence goes on from WQVI01000013.1 coordinate 28,361, forward strand.
ATTTGGCTGGTCTCTTGTGCAAGCCGGTTATATTCGCTTATCCTGTCAGTAACGGTTGCCTCAGCCCGTTGCCAATCTATGCTGGCATAGGCATTGTATGAGACGGCAAAATGCGCAGCCAAACCCGCAATAAAAACAACCGCCGCCGCAATTACAATAATCATACTGCGTTTCATGCTCATCTTGTTTACCCTATAGTCGTCAGACTATTCCTTTATATATTTTCCGTTGCGAAACTTCTCATGTACCAAATTTGCCGCCCTGTCCGCCTCGCTGATATCAATCAATACACTGGCGCGGATTTCTGACGTGGAGATGCTGTCGATGTTGATACCTGCGTCAAAAAGGGCCTCAAACATCAGGGAAGGTACGCCGGGGTTGGTGGCCATGCCCGTGGAAACCACGGAAAGCTTGGCAATGCCATCCATATGGCTTATGGCATCAAAGCCCAGGCGGTGGGTGTTGCCGTTTAGGGCGGCGATGGCGTCGGGCAGGTCATTTTTAGCCACGGTGAAGGATATGTCCTTTGTGCCAATGTCCTGCTTGGTCTGCTGTATAAAATCTATGGGGATATTGCCCTTGTTCATAATGGAAAAAACCTTAAACCACACGCCGGGCTCGTCTTTGATGCCACTGATGCTGATGCGGGTAATGTCCTTGTCCACGGCCACGCCGCTGATGAAGATGCCTTCCATTTTCACTTCCTCCTTCACAATGGTGCCTTCGGTTTCGTTAAGACTGGAGCGTACAACAAGCTTTACGCCATATTTTTTCGCAAGGCCCACAGAGCGCTTCGCAAGCACATTTGCGCCGAGGGCCGCAAGCTCCAACATCTCAAAATAGCTTATTTCGGGCAGCTTTATGGCGTTTTTCACGATGCGCGGGTCAGCGGAGTATATGCCGTTTACGTCGGTGTAAATTTCGCAGATGTCGGCGTGCAAGGCCGCCGCCAGAGCCACAGCCGTGGTGTCGCTGCCGCCGCGCCCAAGGGTTGTCAAATCTCCACGGCGGTTTACACCCTGAAAGCCCGCAATAACAACGATTTGGCCGCTATCAAGCTCTGTGCGTATGCGCTCGCAGTCAATGGCCTTAATGCGCGCCGATGTATGGGCCGATGTGGCAGAAATCCCCGCTTGATAGGCGTTTAGGGACACGGCAGGCGCGCCCAGCCCCTGTATTGTCATGGCCAAAAGGGCGCAGCTGGTTTGCTCGCCCGTAGTAAGCAGCATATCTATCTCGCGCTTCGAGGCGTTGGGGTTTGTTTGCGTCGCCTCTTCCATAAGATGGTCCGTGGTGTCGCCTCGGGCAGAAACCACCACCACCACATCATGCCCCGCCTGCCGTGCGGCAATGACGCGCCACGCCACATTTTCCATGCGCGTAGTATCGGCAACAGAACTTCCCCCATATTTTTGCACAATTAACATCAAAGTCACCCCTAAAAGTTGGTTTCTTTCATTATACTGAATATAGCACTAAATTGCGCGAAAATCAATATTTTTTCTTATTGTGGAAATTTGGCGCGAAATATGGTACAATTAGAGGTGGATTTATTGCTACGATGCGGCAATTATATTAAGAACAGGTTAAAATGAAATTTCTATTATCAAAACTTGCCTCGGATGGCGCAAAATGACAAAAAGCCAATGAGTGTGAACAAAAAGCGTAGAACATGATAAAATAAACCCATGAGAAAACCAAGAATAATCGAAGGGCGAAGTTGCCCAAAATGCGGAAAGGCCGAAAACCAGGTTAATGACGGAAAGAATAGGTCTGGCACACAAAGATGCAA
>WQVI01000014.1 GCA_009781625.1 Defluviitaleaceae bacterium
TGGTAGTTGAATTATGATATGGTGCAAGGCCGAAGCAATCCAGTTGGCCGATGTGTATAAATTTGATATTGACGTTGTCTGGATTGCTTCGGCCTTGGGCTGTGTTGGTTTTTTGACTTGACGTTGGCCTCGCAATGACGGTTGAACGTTGTATTGCTGCCGGAAGTCCGCGATAGTTGAATTGTCATTACGAGGCCAAATATAGCTGGATTATGATGCAGTGCAGGGCCGAAGCAATCCATGAAGCCTTGCAGATGATTTGAGCTTGACATAACTGAATATTCATGAGAGGAGTGGAATTATGAAATACAAATGGATGATATTGGCTTTTATTTTGCTTGTGGCGGCGATGCTTGCGGCTTGTGGCGGCGGGTATGAGGTGATGTCCGGGCCGGTTGGGATTATTGCGGAAGCCACCCCAACGCCGACCCCAACGCCTACACCTGAGCCAATTGTAGACGAAGAGGAAGACGAAATTGAAGAGGGATATGAAGCCGAAGATGAGGGCTATCAAGGGGTTGAAGAGGATGGCCCTTGGGCTTTTGCAAACTTTGCGGATATTAGGCAGCCGCAGCATTTGGCGCACTATGTGCCTCATGGGCAAATTGCGGTTAATCATATCGAATTTATGAGCGATAACTTATATGGGCGCAGTCCATTTACATATCGTGAGAAAGAGGCGGCGGCTTGGATTGTGGAAGAGCTTTTGGCCATGGGACATGCCTGGGAGAATATTGAGGTGCAGGAATTTACGTGGGAGCAGGTTAGAACGGCACCTTTTACCTGGGGCAGGGATTGGTATGGTATAACTTCAGAGCGGATATTGGGCGAGCGTGAGCCTAGGGAGACGCAGACGAGCCAAAACGTTATATTGACGGTGCCGGGACAGACAGAGCGCAAGATAATTGTAGGGGCCCATTATGATACGCTGCCATATCCCGGGGCCAGTGATAATGCATCGGGCGCGGCATTGCTTTTGGAAAGTGCCCAGAGGATGTTAAACGAGGATAATTATCACACCCTTGTGTATGTGTTTTTTGGGGCCGAGGAAGTTGGGCTTTTAGGGGCGTATTTTCATATACGGACGATGCCCCAAGAGCAACGGGCCAATATTGTTATGATGGTTAACGCGGATGTGTTGTTTGAGGGGCCGTATATGGTGTATGCTGCGGCGCAGCAAACTGGCGGGCGGCTTATGCAAAACGATATCACCCAGCGGGTAGGTGAGATAGCGCGGCAAATTGCGGAAGACCATGGGGTTGAAATTGCGGAAGAGCCCGACATTATTTTTGCCGGCAGCGACCATCTTGTGTATAAGCAAAGGGGCTATACTGTGGTGGTGCTGTTTGGCGTGGATAGGCCGGATGGCGGAGACTGGAATTTGCGGGTGCTGCATACGCCCCAGGACTGCTTTCATTATATAAACGAGAGATGGCCCGGGAAGATTGACACAAATATGAGATATTTTTCGATATTTTTAGAGGAGATATTGCTGACGAGGTTTGAGTGATGCTTGCAGAGGGATGTAGCATGAGATATAAATGGATGTTTTTGGTTTTGATTGTGGCGGCAGCTATGCTGATGGCATGTGATGGCGCCCGGGAGCCTGAGCTTGATGTTTATGAGACTGTGATTGCTGAGCCAGAGGCCGAAGAATACGGCCCTTGGGCTTTTGCGAATTTTGCGGATATTAGGCAGCCCCAGCATTTGGCGTATTATGTGCCTCATGGGATAATTGCAGTTAATCACATAGAATTTATGAGCGATAACTTATATGGGCGCAGTCCATTTACATATCGTGAGAAAGAGGCGGCGGCCTGGCTGGTGGAAGAGCTTTTGGCCATGGGACATGCCTGGGAGAATATTGAGGTGCAGGAATTTACGTGGGAGCAGGTTAGCGATACGCGATTTGCTAGGGGCATGTCTTGGGAGATGGTGGCGTCGGCAGTGGCACTGGGCCAGCGTGCGCCACGTGAGACACAGATTAGTCAAAATGTTATATTGACGGTGCCGGGACAGACAGAGCGCAAGATAATTGTTGGTGCCCATTATGATACATTTCCTTATCCCGGGGCCAGTGATAACGCTTCAGGCACGGCACTGCTCTTGGAAAGCGCCCAGAGGATGTTAAACGAGGATAATTATCACACCCTTGTGTATGTGTTTTTTGGGGCCGAAGAAGTTGGGATTTTGGGCGCGCATTTTTATATGTATTCTTTAACGGAGCAAGAGCGAGAAAATCTTGTGGTGATGGTGAACGCGGATGTGTTGTTTGAAGGGCCCTATTTGAAATATGCAGCCGCTGTGCAGGTAATGAATGCCACGAGGTCGTGGGAAAGTCATTCGGAAGATGATATTACGCGGCAGGTGGATGAGATAGCGCATTTGATGCATGAGGCCCATGGGGTTGAAATTATTGCCGCGCCGGGGCTTGTTAATAGCGGAAGTGATCATTTGCCATTTTTTCTGGCGGGTTATACTGTGGTGTTTATGGCTGGAATGGATAATCTGGGAGATGGCCGTTGGGGAACGCGCGTGCTGCATACTCCGCAGGATTGTATTCATTACATAAATGAGAGATGGCCCGGGAAGATTGACACGAACATGCGGTATTTTTCCATATTTTTAGAGGAGATATTGCTGACGAGGTTTGAATGATGACAAAAACGCCCCCGCAATATTTGGTACTGGCTGCCGTGTTGTTTACGTCGGCGTCGTCGATATTTATACGGCTGTCAATTATGCCGCCGCTGGTTATTGCCTTTTATCGCATGGCTATAGCTACGGGGTTTTTGGCGATGCCATTGGTTTATCGTAAAAGCAAATTGGGCGGGATAAGCCGGCGGGATTTGATGTTGTGCGGGCTGTCGGGCTTGGCCCTTGCCTTGCATTTTGCCACGTGGATAGCGTCTCTTTCCATGACATCCGTGATGGCATCTACGGTGCTGGTTTCGTGCAGCCCTATTTTTGTGGCGGTGATAAATGCGGCGTTTTTTAAGAAAAAGCCGGGCAAGACATTGCTGCTTTGTTTGGGCACGGCCATTGCGGGCACGATTATAATTACCATGGGGGCGGGAGATGGGGGAGACCTTGCGACGCTGCCGGGCAATTTGCTTGCTTTGGCAGGGGCGGTGACGGTTTCGTTTTATTTGATAATTGGACAAGAGGTGCGAAAGCGGGTGGATACTGCGGAATATGCCTTTTTGGTGTATGGGGCGTCGGCGGTGATATTGCTTGCGCTGTGCCTTTTGTTTGCCCAGCCGCTGGCGCCGTATAGCGCGGGCGATTTTGCGATTATAGCGGCGCTGGCGCTGGTTTGCTCTGTTGGCGGGCATACTTTGTATAATTTGCTGGTAAAATTTCATGGGGCTTCTCTTGTGTCTCTTGCAACGCTGTGCGAGCCGCTTTTTGCCAGTGTTTTGGCGGTTATCATTCTGTCGGAGATACCGCAAATGCAGACCGTGTTGGGCGGGATGATTGTTATTGCAGGCTTGGTGGTGTATATTGTGAAAAATAGGTGAGAAGAGCCTATGATGATTCTATAGATTTGGCTATTTTGCGGCGAATGCGGAAAAGGGCGTTGTCTACGGATTTTGTGGTGATATCTAGCTTTTCGCTTATTTCGGCGTAGGATAGGCCTGCGAGGAAGTGGCGCAGGATGGTAGATTCTAGATTTGAGAGGGTGGTATTTACGGCGTTTTCAAAGGTTTGGACGCTTTCGCGGTAGATGAGGACTTTTTCGGGGTTGTGGCTGTTGTCTATGATGTAGAAGATGTCGGGGTTTTCATTGTCAATGGAGATATAGGTGTTTAGAGGGCCGTGCTTTTTGCGTGCGGCGTTTTTTATTGCTGTCATAATTTGGTTTTTGATGCAAGTGGCGGCATAGGATGCAAAACTGGTGGCTTTTTCGTGATGGCAGCTATAGCTGCCGATGGCCTTGTGTAGGCCTATCATGCCTTCTTGGATAAGGTCTTCACGGTCGGCACCCATGATGAAATAGGGACGCACTATTTTTTTTACGAAATTTTTGTAGCGCAGCAAAAGAGCCTCGGCGGCGGCAGTGTTGTTGGCGGCGGCCAGGGCGGCTAGGTCTTCGTCTGAAAGGGATTGGTATTGATTCATGATAACAACCTTTCATTCAATTTACCACGAAAAACACGAAAAACACGAAAGGGGGCGTGTGGCTTTTGTGCTCTCCGTCACTGAAAAACGCTGGGGTTATGTATTTATCATTCTCTGTATTTGTGCCTTTGGGTATGCGCCAAAATTCACAATTAAGCCCAACTTCATTGAAGTAGCTTTTAGATAGTTTAGCAATTGCGCTTGGTGCTCTGGGCCAATTGTTTTTGCAGCCTTTATCTCAACAATTATTTTGGCAAAGCATATCAAATCAGGCGCATATCGCGATGCCAAGGGCTTGCCTTTGTAAGAAAGTTCTAATGGCTTTTGGGACACAAAGGGAATTTGGCGCAGAATTAGCTCTCTTTCCATGCATTCTTGATAGATAGCTCTAAGAAACCCGCTACCCATTTCTCTATAAACATCATAAATAGCCCCTTGGATTTGGTAGACCTCGTCCTTAAACAAGATTTTTTCGTGGTTTTCGTGCTTTTCGTGGTTCAAAAAAATCTCCCCCTTCGCTTCGTTAGCAATTCCAGTTGATTTTCGCTGGATTTGGCTCGTTTTCTATGGCTACACCTTGTAATGCGGCTTGCATTAGTCCACATTCGATTTCTGCAACTTCCAGTATCTTATCCCAGTCCGCATTGACACCCAAAGTGTCGTAGGCCACGGCCACGGCTCCGTAAAACATCAGGGCAGCGCAATGGGCGGCGGCATGGATGCTGGATGCACATTGGGCGATAGTCCTTGCGGCGGCTTGGGCTGCGGGGGCTTCTTCGGCTTCGCCTGCGGCAGCGTGACAAGCCAGGATAATCTTTTTTGCTTCGGGCAGCTTTATTTCGCCGCTTAGCCATTTGCGCGCGGCGGCGATGGCGTCTTTGGGGCGCGTATCCTCCGGATATGCGGTTTCATATATTGGCAGGATGCGCCCTTCGGCGTAGTCTATGCACCAATTGGCGATGGTTGTTTTGCTTTGGGTTTCAATTAGGCGCAGCAGCGGCATGATATAGGGGGCTTGCCAGTCTGTCAGCATTTTTCGGTGCTTGGCGGGCATGTTAAAGCTCCTTTTTTAGGCGGGCGGTTTCCAGCCAGGTGGCCATTGTGGGGTCTAGGTTGTCCAGCAGTTGGTTGTTTTTGACAGGACGCGCGGCGGCTATTTTGCGGCGTATTTCGGCCTCGGTGGCCTCAATTTCCGTTAGAAAGTCCGCGGCGGAAAGGCGGATGGCACCTTTGGCCATGATGATGACTTGCTCGATATGGTCGGAAGTAGCAACGGCCACGCGGTAAGGCCTGGCCTTGTTTGTAAGGTCTTGGATGGTGCGCTCTATGTAAGCGTCGGCGGTTTCAAATTCCTGGGTGTAGACGGTGGTGACATTGCCGTATTTTATCACATTTTCGTGGCCATGGCGTATTTTGTGGGCGTCAAAGACGATGATGATGTCGATGTCTTTAAAGCCCTGATAGTTAGCAACCATGGCTATCAGCTTGTCCCGGGCAAATTCCAAGGAAATTTCTGCGAGGTTGGTTAAAAGCTCCCAATCGTGGATTATGTTGTAGCCATCCACGAGGAGAAAGTCGAAATTTCGGATATTTGCGGCGGCGGACCTCATTGCTTTCGCCGAACTATTTCGTACATGCAAACGGCGGCGGCCACGGAAGCGTTGAGAGACGACATTGCGCCTGGCATGGGGATGGCCACCAAAAAGTCGCAATTGTCTTTGACGAGGCGGGAGATGCCTTCGCCTTCGTTGCCGATAACAAGGGCCATTGGCCCCGTCAGCGGCGCGCCGTAAAGGCTTTGGCCTGTGACATCCGCGCCTACAATCCAGATACCGGATTTTTTTAGAGCCTCAATTGTTTGGGAAATGTTGGCAACGCGACAGACGGGCATATGCTCTACGGCACCGGCTGAAGCGGTGACAACTGTGGCTGTAATGCCGACGCTGCGGCGTTTTGGGACGATGACGGCGTGGGCGCCGCAAGCCAGGGCCGTGCGGATGATGGCGCCGAAGTTGTGAGGGTCGTAAATTTTGTCGAGGATGATGAGGAAGGGGGTTTCGCCGTTGCGCGCTATTTTCACCATCACCTCTGAAAGGTCGGCATAGTCATAGGCAGGGACAGTGGCGAGGACTCCTTGATGTTTACCGTTTTCTGCCATATCATCCAGCTTGTCCTTTGGCACAAAGCTGGTGACAATGCCCGCGTCCTTTGCCTTAGCGACAATTGCCCGCAGGCTGCCCTCAATTTCGCCCTTCTTCACGTAAAGGCGGTGTATGGGCTTGCCGGCCTTTATGGCTTCCATGACGGCATTACGGCCCGCTATGGTAAGCGGGGTGTTGTTTTCATCGCCATTTTGGTCTTTTTTAAAGTCTCTTTTAAATTCTCTCTTCATTAGAATCACTCCAACATATGTCAAATAACTCCAAAATTCGTGCGGTTTGGCCCTCTAGATAGAGGTAGCCGAAAAGGGCTTCAAGGCCCGTGGCGTTGCGATAGTCTGCATAAGAGGCACTTTTAGCCTTTGTGGCGGGGCTGGCGTTGCGTCCGCGTTTTAATACGGATAGCTCTTCTTCGGTAAGATGCGTCTGCAACTTGTAGTAGTTTGCGGATTGGTCTGTGGCTTTTACTTTGGCGGTGGCGGCTTTGTTTAGGGCGTGGGTTGGGCGGTTGGCTTGGGTGACGAGGCGCGTGCGAACCAGCAAAGAGTATACGGCATCGCCGATGTAGGCCAGGTTTAGAGGGGAGTAATTGTGTGGGGCGGCTTGACCTTTGTCGATTGCATCTAGGATTTGGGATTGCGGGTCAGGCCTAAAATAACGAGTTGGTACTTCCATCAATACATTCCTCCACATGCAAAAAATGTTACATTAGCGACAATGACAGCCAAAATGATTAAGGATGTTGTGTAGTATTTTGGCAATTGTTAAAAAGATAATAGTCATGCTAACTGCGCCCAGCCATGTATTTTCTGTGCTTACGCCAGTAATCTCGAAAATGATCAATGCACCTATAATTGTACCGACAATCAGACCGACATAAATCAAGCGTTTTTTCTTGAAGAAAAGCCTAATTTTGAGCATAATGCCATTTCGTCCCTTCCCGGGTATCTTTGATGATGACGCCCATGTTTGCTAGGGCATCGCGGATTTCATCGGCGGCGGCCCAGTTTTTGGCGGCCTTGGAGGCGTTGCGTTGCTCTATTAGAGCCTCAATTTCGGCGGTGTCGCCTTTGTTTTCGGTGGCCGAGAGGTTTAGGCCCAAAATTTCTGCCATAAAATGCATTTCGTCAAGCAGGGCTTGCAGGGACTGCGCCGAGGCCGTGGAAATGTTGATATTGGCGAATTTCACAAGGTCGAAGAGGGCGGTGATGGCGTTGGCGGTGTTAAGGTCGTCTGCTAGGGCGGCCAAAAAGTCCGCGCGAAAGGGGGTTGCATCAAGGGTTTGGGTGCCTTGTGGGTTTTGCAGCGCGTCTGTTAGGTTGGTTTTGCAATTGCGTATGCGCTCTACGCCATTTGCGGCGGCCTGTATTAGCTCTTCGCTAAAATTAAGGGGCATACGGTAATGCCCGGAAAGTAGGTAAAAACGAGCCACTTCGTAGGAATATTTTTCGGCTACCTCGCGGACGAGGAAGAAATTGCCTTCGGACTTTGACATTTTTTTGTTATCAAGCAGCAACATGCCGTTGTGCATCCAATAATTTACAAAGGGGCCTTCCATTTCGGCCTCGCTTTGGGCTATTTCGTTTTCGTGGTGGGGAAAGATAAGGTCAACGCCGCCGGCGTGGATGTCCACGGTTTTGCCGATGTATTTGCGGGCCATGACGGAACATTCTATATGCCAGCCGGGGCGGCCATCGCCCCAAGGGCTGGGCCAGCTGGGCTCGCCTTCTTTGGCGGCCTTCCAAAGCACAAAGTCGGATGGATTTTGCTTGTCGGCGTTAATTTCAACCCGGGCACCGGCTTCAAGATCCTCGATGTTTTTCTTGGATAGCTTTCCGTAATTGTCGGCCTTGGGGGCGCAGAAATAGACGGTGCCGGCCACTTCGTAGGCGTAGCCGCGGGTGATGAGATGCTGCACAAGGGCGATGATGCCGGGAATTTCCTCGGTTACGCGGGGATAGTGGGTTGCGCGGGCTATGTTAAGGCCGTCGGTGTCGGTAAAAAATTCTGTGATATAGCGGTTGGAAATTTGCAGAAAGTCCACGTCCTGCTCGTTAGCTTGGGCGATGATTCTGTCGTCAATATCTGTAAAATTTTGGACGTAATTTACGGTGTAGCCCTGGTGGGTGAGATAGCGGCGCAGCACGTCAAAAACCACATAGGGGCGGGCATTGCCGATGTGGATAAAATTGTAAACGGTGGGGCCGCAGATGTATATGCCCGCGTGTTTGGGCTGGATTGGGACAAAATCCTCTTTTTTGCGTGTTAGGGTGTTGTAAATTTTCATTGGATACCTTCCTTAATTAGGCAAACCGCGTGGGCAGACATGCCCATGCCTGCGCCTGTAAAGCCTAGGCTTTCTTCGGTGGTGGCTTTGATGTTGATGCAGCTGGGGTCTATTTCCAGGTGCTTTGCGAGGACCTCTTCCATTTCGGTTATATGTGGTGCCAGCTTGGGCCTTTGGGCAACGACGGTGGCATCTATGTTGACTATTTTGTAGCCTTTTGCGCGCAGCATTTGCATCGTTTCGCGCAGCAAAATTGAACTGTCGATATCGCGATAGCTATCGTTATCGTCGGGGAAATTGCGGCCGATGTCGCCCAGCTTTGCGGCACCCAGAAGGGCGTCGATGATGGCGTGGGTGAGGACATCGGCGTCAGAATGGCCCAAAAGGCCGAGATGATAGGGAATTTCAACCCCGCCGAGGATTAGCTTTCGGCCCGGAGCCAGTTTGTGGACATCATAGCCTGTTCCAATGCGCATAATAGTCTCCTTGAAGTCTTGATTTATCAAGTATATCATAAATTTTCATCCTTGACAATTGTCTTTGCTTTGGATAAGATTAAAAGCAAGCGAGAGGTGATTGATTATGGAAAAAACGATGAAAATGTATTATGAATCGGCATATAAAAGGAATTTTGCGGCAGTGGTGTTGGCTTGTGGGAAGGCTGAGGGCGGCTGGAAGATTTTGCTGGATGGGACATGTTTTTATCCCGGCGGCGGCGGGCAGCCCTGTGATATTGGGACGCTGGGCGGTGTGCGGGTTGTGGAGTGCTATAGCCGCGAGGGGCTAATTTGGCATATTGTGGAAGGCGATGTGTTGCCATTTGCTGTGGGTGGCGAGGTGCGCGGCCAGGTGGACTTTGCGCGGCGCTTTGCCTTTATGCAAAATCATACAGGCGAGCATCTGCTTTCGGGGTTGGCGAAAAGCCGTTGGGGCGCTACAAATGTGGGTTTTCACATGAGCATGTCCGAGCGGGGATTTACTATGGATTTGGATGTGGCTTTGGACGCCGATGCGGTGGAAGAGATGGAAAGGCTTGCCAATGAGGCTGTGATGGCGGCGGTGGATGTTGATATTAGCGGCGTGGCGGGCAGTGGCCTTGGGGGGCTTGACGTGCGTGCGAAGCGGGAATTTGCCGATGATGATGAGGTGCGGCTGGTAAGCATTGAGGGGTACGACCTTTGCGCTTGTGCCGGGCTGCATACGGCCAACACGCTGGAAGTTGGCGTTGTGAAGGTGGTTTCGACGCAGAAATATAAGGGCGGCGTGCGGCTGACGGTGTTTTGCGGAAGGGATGCGGCTTGGGACTATGGGCGTAAACATGATATTGTGCGGGAAATTTCGCGGCTGGCATCGGCGGAGACTGATAAATGCGTGGGGGCGGTTGAAAAGCTGCTTAGCGGCGGCGCGGCCTTGAAGAAGGAGATTGGTGGCCTGAAAAACCGTATTTTTGAGATGCGGGCTGCGCAAGTTGCTTTGGATAGCGGCTTTGCGTGGTTTTGTGAAGATGGACTGGATGCTGATGATATGCGGCGCTTTGCTGATATGGTGGTGGCGCGGGCGAAGATGGCGGTTGTACTGTCCAAAAGTGGCGATGTGTGGCGATATTATGCTTGTGGGCGGGATGATGCTGAGAGTTTGCAGGACTTTGTAGGTAGACTTAACACAGAGTTGGGCGGCAAAGGCGGCGGCAAGGGTCTGGCGGCGCAAGGGGCGTTGCAGGCTGATTTTACAATGATAGAGGAGTTTTTACGAAATGAATATAACGCAGAGAAGATATAAGATTTTAACGGATTTTGAGAGGGTTTATCGCTTTTTGCAAGAGACATACGACCCTGTGACGCTAAACAGCTATTTGCTGCCTCAGTATTTTGAATACGCGCATATGCATAGCCATTTTGATTATTTCAAAACCCATCGCTTTGAGCTTTGGGAAGATGGCGGCAATGTTGTGAGTATTGTTTGTTATGAGATGAAGATGGGTGATTGTCATATGCATGTTAGGAAGGGATATGAGGCGTTGTTGCCTGAGATGCTGACGTGGGCTGAAAAAGAACTGTCCGTAGCAAAAGAGGGCAAGGAAAGTCTGAAAGTGTGGATTACGGACAAAGAGACAGGCAAGCAGGAGATGCTTAAAGCTAGGGGTTACGCGGCTGTATATACCGATGGGATAATGGCTTTTGATTATGCCAAGCCGTTTTCCCAGAGGGCATTGCCGGAAGGTTTTACGCTGATTGACGGGACGAATGTTGACCATTTGAAGCTGAGACGGTGCTGGTGGAAGGGATTTAACCATGAGGGCGAGCCTGATGACGATAGTGTGGATGGCACGGCCTTTTTGTGCAATGCGCCCCGGGCGGATATGTGGCTGATGACGGTTGTTGTGGCACCTGATGGGGAATATGCCTGTGCCCTTGGGATGTGGTTTGATGAAGCCAATAAATACGCGTATTTAGAGCCGTTGGCCACTGTGCCCAAATATCGGCGGCTGGGGCTGGCGGAAGTTGCGCTGACAGAGGCCATGAAGAAGACGAAGGAGCTGGGGGCGAAATATTGCTTTGGCGGCGACATGGAGTTTTATGCCGCGATAGGGTTTGAAACCGTGTGTAATAGGGAATTGTGGGAGAGGGAATGGTAGCGAGAATATACCTACATCCTTGCAAGCTGGCATAGTTTGTGATATTATGTCTGTGGGGCAGCCGATGACAAAATTGATGATTTACATAGCGGATAGATTTTCCGGAAAAGGAAAATAACCGCCACGGCCTGAAAAACTGAGCGGTTATTTTTGGGGCAACTCAAAAACTAAAACTTCTTAATTGGACGGCCGCCGCTTTTGCGGTTGCCTGTTAAATATATTGTAACATAAGGAAATTACATTGTCAAGAAGGACTGCAAAAAGAAGTTAATAAAGCACCATATCCTTGCAAATTAGCGGATCATGTGGTATAGTGATTGCAGGGCAATCCAAAAGCAAAAGCGGTGGCCGCCTTCCGAAAGGGGGTGAGGCTGTGTCTGCGTACGAGATTATCGTAATTATCTTTTTAGCTGTGACTTTTGTCATGACGATGATAAAGCTGATGATTTACATAGCAGATAAATTTTCCGGAAAAGGAAAATAACCGCTTAGGCCTCGAAAACTGAGCGGTTATTTTATTGAATAATCCCATGGTTGACGGCCGCCGCTTTTGCGGTTGCCTGTTAAATATATTGTAACATAAGGGGAATGTGTTGTCAAGTGAGATTTACGGATGAGCAAAATAGGGCCATTGGGGCGCGGGGCTGCGATGTGCTGGTTAGTGCCGGGGCCGGCAGTGGCAAGACGGCTGTGCTAGTGGAGCGGGTTTTGCGAATAGTTACTGGGGATGAGCCTGTTGATATTGACAGGCTGCTTGTTGTTACTTTTACCGAGGCGGCGGCGCAGCAGATGCGTGAGAGGGTGTCGAAAGAGCTTAATGCGCGCATTAAGGCCAGTCCCCATGATGCCAATTTGCGCAAGCAGATGGCTTTGATGAGCAAATCATCCATCACAACGATACATTCATTTTGCTTGTCGGTGGCGCGGCGGTTTTTCCATAAAATTGATATGGACCCCGGGTTTCGCGTGGCTGATGGGGCGGAGATAGAGCTTTTGAAGGCGGAGATATTGGACGGGCTGTTTGAGGAGCGCTATCAAAGCTATTATGACTGGGGCGAGAAGCCTGAATTTGTGAGGCTTGCGCAGATTTTTGACCACGGCGTGCGAGATGATAATTTTCGCAGGCTGGTTTTGGATGTTTATGAATTTACCCGGGCGTGTCCTGACCCTGGGGGGTGGCTGGCGGGTGCTGCTGAGGCCTATCGCGGGGAAAGCGGCATTGAGGGCACCGTGTGGTATGGGTATTTTCGGGAATATGCGGGCGGGGCTTTGCGGGCTGCGATGGAAAGCATGGCCGAAGGGCTGAAATTGGCGCGGCATCCTGCTTTGCATAGGAAATATGGGGAAGTTTTGGCTGCGGATTTGGAAAATATTGAGGGATTGGTGGCGGCACTTGAGATTGGTTTTGATGTGTTTTGCGAAAAGTTGAGCTTTGGATTTGGTAGCCTTGTTGGGGCGAAAAACCAAGAGGGCAGCGAGGAAGCCAAAGAGCGCATAATGGAAATACGTGATGAATATAAGAAAAGCGTTGAGGATTTGCGGGGGGCGGCTGTGAAGAGGCCCAGGCTGATGGTGCAGGATTTGGCAGATAATTATGACAATGTGCAGGCCCTATCCCAAGTAGTTTTGGATTTTGCGAAGAAATATGGTGAAACCAAAAAAGAGAAAAATATCGCTGATTTTGCTGATTTTGAGCACTTTTGTTTGCAGATTTTGGCGGAAGATGGCCAATTGACGGCGGAAGCGGCGGAAGTTGCGGCAGAATTTGATGAAATTTTTATTGACGAATATCAGGATTTAAGCGTGATACAGGAGATTATTTTGGCGGCGGTGTCCCAGGGCCAAAATCGCTTTATGGTGGGGGATGTGAAGCAGTGTATCTATCAATTTCGCATGGCGCGGCCACAGATTTTTGTTGAGAAGTATGATAGATATTTGAGGGACGATGGCGAAGGGAAGCTTATACATTTAGCGAAGAATTTTAGAAGCCGGGGAGAAGTTATAAATTCTGTAAATTGGCTGTTCACGCGACTGATGTCGGCTGATGTGGGCGGTGTGGAATATGACGGCAATGCGGCATTGCAATTTGGTGCCGAATTTAGCGAAGTGTTAGGGCAGGATTTTCGTACGGTGCTGCATGTTGTGGAGGATGATGGCGCGGATGGTGAAGAAGACAGTGATGAAAGCGAAGTTTTGTTGGAGCTTACGACAGCCGAGACGGAAGGCAAGGCCGTGGCGGCGCATATTCGCGGGCTGGTTGATGGAAAGTTTCAGGTGCGGGAAGGGGATGGCACGCGGGATATTAGATATCGTGATATTGTGGTGTTGCTGCGCAGCGCGGTGGCGGCCCAAGTGTTTGCCCAGGAGCTGAAAAACCACGACATCCCTGCGTTTTCGGGCAGTGATGACGATTATTTTTTGGCCCAGGAAGTTATGGTGATACTGGCATTGCTGCAAATTATTGACAATCCGCGGCAGGACATACCTTTGACATGCGTGCTGTATTCTGCTATATTTAGATTTAGCCCCGATGAGTTGGTGGAAGTGCGCAAGGCGGCGGTGGGTACGGATTTTTATACGGCGTTGCGGGCGTATGATGAGGTTGGCGAGGATGATAGTCTTCGTGTTAAAGTGAAAGATTTTTTGGAGAAGCTGGCCCTATGGCGCGAAAAAGCGGCGTTTTTCACGGTTAGTCAGTTGATATTTTATTTGTATGAGCAAACAGATTTTTACAATTTTGTGGGCATATTGCCCGGCGGCAAAATTAGGCGGGCAAACCTGATGATGCTGTTTGAAAAGGCCGCGAAATACGAGCAAACCAGCTATAAGGGCCTGTTTAATTTTAATAAATACATCGAGAGGCTGCAAAGGCATGATTTTGGCTTTGCCAAGGCCAAAATTGACAATGAAAATGAGGATTTGGTACGCATATCGTCCATACATAAAAGCAAGGGACTGGAATTTCCTGTGGTTTTTGTGTGTAATTTGGGAAAGCGGTTTAATATGCAGGATGTGCGGCGAGATTTTATAATAGATTTTGATTTGGGAATGGGCTTTCGGGCCGTGGATTTGGAGAGCCGTGTGACCAGCAACACCTTTGCGCGCTATGTTATCGGCAAGAAAAAGGCGGCGGCCCAGGTGTCGGAAGAGATGCGTATTTTGTATGTGGCGGCGACACGGGCTAAGGAGAAGCTGTTTTTTGTGGGGACGGCGAAGGGTCGGCGGCCTTGTGGTGCTACCCAGGGCAAGTCGTTTTTGGATTGGATATTGTGGGCGGCCCCTGAGGAAAGCGATGATTTGTGGGATTTACGAACTTCCGGCAAAATGGATTATCAGCGGGAAGAGGAGAAAAAGCTTGCGGTCATGGAGAATGTGTTTGGTGGGCAGGTTTATGATGAAAGTGAATTAAGAGATGAAGTTTATAGGCGGCTGTCCTATGAATACCCCCATCAGGCGGCGATTTACGCGCCGGCGAAGATGTCGGTGTCTGAGGTTAAGCGGCTGTATTATCGGGAGTTTTTGGTGGATTCGGAAGAATTTGGCGGTAGGGATGAGGTTGGTGCTGCCAAAAAGTTTGCTGTGCCTGATTTTATGCAAGACGGCAGCAAGATTGATTCTGCTGGTAGAGGCATAATTGTCCACACGGTTTTAGAGCATATAGATATGGCGAAAAGCACCCCTTCGGATGTGCTGAGTGTTGTTGATGACTTGGTCGGCAAAAAGATTTTAAGCGAAGATGAGGCGGCGGTTGTGCCTGTGGACAGCATTGTGCGGTTTTTAAATTCGGGCATTGCGGCAAGGATGCGGCGGGCTGATGTTTTGCGGCGAGAGATGCCTTTTGCCACGGCGATAGTGCCTGGGATGGTTAATATGGCCTATGAGGCCGAGGCGGGCGAGGAAATGCTGCTGCATGGGGTGATTGACTGCGTTTTTGAGGAAGATGGAGAGATGGTTATTGTGGATTATAAGACAGAGAGGATATATGGCGATGTGGCGGATGTGGCGCGGCAGCATTTGCCCCAGATGGAGCTTTACCAATATGCGGTGGAGAGAATTTTTGGGATTAAAGTGGCGCGGCGGGTGATATACTTTTTTGATAAGGATGTTGAGGTTGAAGTGTGATTGTAGCGGGGTTTGTACCACGTTTAGGTAAGCCGTATGTAGGGGCGACCTGTGGTCGCCTGGATATGCGATGAGGCGAAGCCTCGAGCATACAGCGTTGCAGTCGGAATAACGGGCGACCGCAGGTCGCCCCTACTCAATGTGTAATCCGCCAAATATAATTGCAGCTAATGGTAAGAATGACAGGGTTTGTACCACGTTTAGGTAAACCATATGTGGTTGGTCCATATGTTGGCGGGCCATGTGCGGGAGATGGGCAGCAATAAAGTACTTAATAAATTAAGCACTTAAATAATCAAGTACTAATAAATCAATCAATCAATCCTGACCTGACGGATGACGGATGATAGCGAAAAAGAGAGGTGTGGATTTTGAAGCGCATAATGGATTCTTATCAATTTAAGACATGGCTGTCTATTTTGCTGTTGGCTGTGATTATTATCGTGGTGTTTCATGTTGTGTCGGAGAGCGCGGCTATTTTTGGATGGGTGGGCTTTCTGTTTTCGACGGTAGCGCCTTTTGCGTGGGGGTTTATGATTGCCTATGTGCTTAATATCCCGCGAGAGGGGCTGGAGAAGCTGATAATGCGCATTAGGCATCCTTTTGTGGAAAGGCGCAAGCGCGGACTTTCTGTGTTGCTGACATATATTGGCTTTGTTTTGTTGATTGTGCTGCTGTCGAATGTGGTTTTGCCGCAAATTTACGCCAGTATTACAGACTTTTTAGCGCTTTTACCCGCGCTTTTGGTTGATATTGAATATCTTTTGATGGAACTGGACCAAAACGAGGCCATACCTTTCTTTGATTTTGCGGCTATCGTTGAAACCCTTAGCGTGGAAGAGATATTGGGCGGCTTTAGCATGGACAATGTGACGACGGCGATAAATACGCTGGCGAGCTTTGCGGGGTCTGTATTTAGGGCGGCGTTGGCCATTATCAGCTCTGTTTATTTCTTGCTGGAAGGCGAGAGGATAAGGATATTTGCGGCGCGGCTGCTAAAAGCCTTTTCGCCGCGGAAGTTTTATGATGCTTTTATAAAATATGGCCGCGAGATTAATATTTATTTTAAGAGATATATTTTTTGTCAGGTGTTAGATGCGATGATTTTGGGCACCATCATGACGTTTACACTATCTATTATGGGCGTAAATTATGCCTTCGTGCTAGGGCCGATGTTAGGCTTTGCGAATTTGATACCATATTTTGGGTCTATAGTTGGCACTATCATCGCTATTATTGTTATCATGCTTACGGATGGGATGCAGCTGGGCCTTATCGCGACAGTGGTATTGATTGTTATACAGCAATTTGACGCCAACTTTATTTTTCCGCGGCTTTTGGGCGGGTCTATGAAGATACCGCCTCTAATTGTAATTATTGGCATTGCTGTGGGTGGCGCGTATTATGGCATTTTGGGGATGATTATGGCCATACCTATTGTGACGGTTTTTCGTAATATATTAGAAGATATTTTGCACAATATTGAGATGAAAAAGCAGGTGATGAACGGGGGTGTGGGAGATGAAAACACGAGAATCTAGAAAAAGGCGCAGGACGAGAATTATTGCAACTGTGATAGCTGTTGGGTTGGCTGTTATTATGGTTTTAAGCTCTGTTATGATGTTTTTTGCATAATGTTAAATAATTTTAACCACGAAAAGCACGAAAAACGCGAAAAGTTACGGACATCAGGGGTTTTTTCGTGTCTTTCGTGCTTTTCGTGGTAATTTTTTTCAATTTTTAAAAAGATGACATGAAATGTTAGTCTCGGATGTGATATTATAGTATCATGGAATATTAGAAAAGCTGATATAACTTCTCTAATTTTTTAACCACGGAAAGCACAGAAAGCACGGAAAGTGTATAAAGGCAGGGGTTTTTCCGTGTCCTTCTGTGCTTTCCGTGGTTAAAAGTTTTTTCATTTTTTGAAAAGATGACATGAAATGTTAGTTTGAGATGTGTTATTATAGTATTATAGAAAATTAGAGAAGCTGATATATGGCTTCTCTTTTTCTATGGCGAATTTGCGGAAGGGGGGAGATTTGTTGGGGAAGAAAATTGGCAGGTGGCTGGTGCCGCAGGGGCTGGCGTTGATATCGGGCTGGCGGCGGCAGGGGGAGGGTTTGGCGGATGTGGCGGGGAAGATTGGCGTGTCTGCCGCGCAATTGAAGCGATGGGCGGCAGAGCATGAGGAAATTGATGCTGCATTGCGCATTGACAAAGAGGCGGCAGATTTTATGGTAGAAGGCGCGCTTTTTGACAAGGCCTTGGCGGGGGACCATAAAGCCTATGAATTTTGGCTGAGGCATAGGATGCCGGAGAAGTGGGGGAAAGCGGCCAAAGAGGATGAAGGCATTAGGGCGGTGGCTGACTATGGGCGGCTGGCAGAGCTTATTAATAACCCTGTAGAGCGGGAAGGGAGCTGCTTTGAATGAGCGTAGCTAGTTACACCAATTTTACGGCCAAGCAAAGCGCGTATTTGAAAAAGTCCCTTACATCGTGGCTTAATGTGGCGGAAGGCGGGAAGCGCGCCGGGAAAAACATCCTTAATGTAATTGCCTTTGCCATGAATATCGAGGGGCACCCCGACAAGCTGCATCTGGCGGCGGGAGTGACCATGGCGGCGGCGCGGCTAAATATCATTGATTGCAACGGCTTTGGCCTGCGGTATTTTTTTGCGGGGAGATGCCGCGAGGGGCGGTATGAGGGCAAGGCCGCGCTTTTTGTGGACTGCGGCGGCGTGGAGAAAATTGTTATTGTGGAAGGCGGGCAAAAGGGCAATGACGCGGCGCGGATAAAAGGGGTTTCCTTTGGGTCTATTTACATTTCAGAGGCCAATGAGGTACACAAAAGCTTTTTGTTTGAGGCTTTGGACAGGACGCTGGCCAGCAGAAAGCGCACGGCGTTTTTTGACATCAATGCAAAGATGCCCAGCCATTGGTTTTATCGGGATTTTTTGGATAGGCAGCAGGAAATGGCGGATAAGGGGGAAAATGAGGGTTTTAATTATGGGCATTTTACCATAATGGACAACCTTTCGGTGCCCAGCGGGCGCATTGCGGAGCTTATGAAAAGCTATGACAGGGCGTCAAATTGGTTTTTAACTGATGTTATGGGCAAGCGCGGCGGCGGGGTGAATGCCATTTACGGGGGCTTTGGCGGCGGCAATGTTATTGCCCGAAGCGAGGCCTGGGGCATGGATTTTGTGCGGCTTTCTGTTGGCATTGATGTGGGCGGCACGGACGCTACAGCGGCAACCCTGGCGGGCATTGCAGCTGATGGGCGGCTGGTGCTGGTTGATGGGTATTATCATAGGCAGGGCGATGGCACGGGCATGACCCACGAGCGTTATATTGCGGATATTGTGGAGAAGGTGGTGCAGTGGTGCAAGGCCTTTGAGGGCTTGCAATTTGGCGGTGGTATCTTTTGCGAATCTGCTGAAAAGCTGTTTCGCCAGGCGTTACATGATGGCTTGCGGCGGGCAGGGTTGGCGATACCTGTGCATCCCTCTTACAAAAAAGACGGCATCCTTGATAGGATACGTCTTTTTTCTTTGCTGATAGCCCAAGGGCGGCTGTTTGTGGCGGCGCATCTGGAAGAATGGATTGATGCTTTTTATGGGGCCACCTGGGATGAAGGGGCGAAAAGCCGTGGGGTGTGGGTGCGTACGGATGATGGAAGCTATCCGCTGGATTGCTTGGATTCTGCGGAGTATGCGGTGGTGCCGATGAAGAAAGTGTTGATATAAAACCTTTTTAACCACGGAAGGCACGGAAAGCACGGAAAGTGCATAAGGGCAAGGTTTTTTCCGTGTCCCTCTGTGCTTTCCGTGGTTAAAGGTTTTTGAACTCAAAGCTAAAGAGGAGTGATTAGGGATGGGGTGGTTTAAACAAATGTTTAGAAATTGGCTTCAAATAGTGCCTCAGGGGGCATCGGCGGTGTCGATTATAAGCGATGCGGACTTTAACAAGGAAGCCTTTCGCAACAAGGTATGGTATAGGGGCAATGCGTCGGAGCTGGCGCAGTTTTATGGCAGCGTTGATGACCTTATCGGCAACAAGTCCTTTTGGGCGGCATCAGGCGGCAATATGGGCATACGCAAGATACACAGCGGCCTGCCGGCGTTAATTGTGGATACCATATCCGATATTGCGGTGAATGATTTGCTGGGGGTGCGCATGTCCGGTGCGGAAGGGCAGGAAATTTGGGATGCCATTGCTGCCGAAAACAATTTTGGCCGCTTGCTTGGGCGGGCGGTGCGCAAAGCGGTGGCGTTGGGTGATGGGGCCTTTAAAATTAGCTTTGATATGGCTGTGTCCGCATATCCTATCATAGAATTTTTTGGGGCGGACAAGCTGCGGTTTAATTACAGCCGCGGGCGCGTTACGGAAGTTGTTTTTCTGCAAAATTTCAGCAAGGGTCATGAGCATTACACCCTGGAAGAGATTTACAGGAAGGATGGCATCGGATATCGCCTGCTTAATGCTCAGGGCAATGAAGTTGATTTGGCACCCGCCCAGGAGATGGGCAAAATTGCGCCTATAGACCACAATGTGGGCATGAATCTGGCGATACCGCTGATTTTCGATGAAAATCCTAAATTTGAGGGGCGGGGCAAGTCTATTTTTGATGGCAAGATTGGGGCTTTTGATGCGCTGGATGAGGTGCTTTCCCAATGGGTGGATGCCCTGCGTGATGGGCGCGCGCAAAAGTATATCCCCATTGGGCTTTTGCCGCGCAACCCCCACGATGGGCGCGTTATGGGGCTTTCGGCCTTTGAATCTCGGTTTATACAAACGGAGATGGATTTGGCGGAAGGGGCCGATAATTCCATAAAGGTGGTGCAGCCTCATATTGACACGGCCGCCATGGCGGAAAGCTGCCGCAATTTTGTGACGCTGGCGTTGCAAGGCATCATTGCCCCGGCCACCCTGGGCATTGACACGTCGCGGCGCGACAACGCCGAGGCCCAGCGGGAAAAGGAGAAGGCCACCCTTTACACCCGCGGGAAGATTATAGGCGTGCTGCGGGATGTGGTGGGGCAGCTGGCTTGCGCCTCTGTTGCGGCCTACAATGCCTTTTATGGCAATGGGGCGCAGGTTTACACTGCCAAGGTGGAATTTGGAGAATATGCCGCGCCAAATTTCGAATCGCAAATTGATACTATTGGCAAAGGGCGGCAGATGGGCGTTATCAGCGTTGAAAATGCGGTGGAGCAGCTTTATGGAAACACATGGAGTGAGGAGCAGAAGGAGATGGAAGTTAAAAGACTTAAAGAAGAGGAGATGAAGAAATGAAGGAGAACTACGAGATGTATGAAGATTTGTACGAAAGGTTTTGCAGCAGGATGTATGAGGAGATGGATTTGGACGAGAAGCTGACGGAATTTCAGGAAGCTTTTGACAATGCTTGCGAGCTGCTGGAGAAGCTGCTGGATAGGCTGGATGAGGGCGAAAAGAAGGAGAAGAAAGAGGCCGAGGCAGCAGGATTTAGGCTGGCGAAGGTTGGCGCAGATATTGGCGAGGAGAAAAGCCAGATGGATGTAATTGCCAAGATATTTGGCAACAAATCATACTAATCTCAATTTAAAACATAGAGTGACAAGCTGGAGCCAAAACGCACGCAACGCTCTAAGCGTGCGGCTTTGGCGGAAGCGCAGTCAGTCTATGATTTTAAATGAGAATTAGTATCATAAACCATTTTAAGGGGGATTTTTTATGTCTAACAATGTGAATTATGCAACGATTTTTAGCAACGAGCTGAAGCAAAAGTACACCAGAGAGCTTTTGACAAGTGGGCTAACCACGGAAAATGCTAACTTTATTGGCGGCAACACCATCAAGCTGCCTTTTTTAAGCTTGCGCGGCTATAAAAACCACAGCCGCGACGGTGGGTTTAACCGCCAGGCCGTGGACAACAGAAATTTGACCAAGGTGTTGGCCCATGACAGGAATGTGGAGTTTTTTGTGGACAGCATGGACGTGGATGAGACAAACCAGGTGCTGGCGGCGACGAATTTGACCAATGTTTTTGAGACAGAGCACGCCATACCGGAAACCGACGCCTATCGCATATCCAAGATACATCAGGATTTTGTGGAGATGGGCGGCGAGGTGGATGACCGCGAGCTAACTAAAGAAAATGTGCTGGAAGCTTATGACGAATATATGCAGCGCATGGATGAGGCCGAGGTGCCGCAAGCGGGGCGCATTTTGTATGTGACACCGGCTGTTAACAAGCTGCTTAGCCAGTCCACAGAATTTAACCGCATTATGAATGTTGTTGATGGGGACGGCAGCCTAAAGCGCGCGGTGCGTATGCTGGATGAGGTTGAGGTTGTTGTTGTGCCGGCGGCCCGTATGCGCAGCGAGTATGACTTTAGCGATGGCTTTGTGCCTACCGGAAACGCCCGCCAGATACATATGATGTTAGTTGCGCCGTCTTCTGTTATTGCGGTTAGCAAGCACAGCTATATCAAGCTATGGGCACCGGGAACCCATACCCAAGGCGATGGATATTTGTATCAAAACAGGCAGTATGGGGATTTGTTTGTTATTGATACGAGGATTGGCGGCATTGCTGTTAATGTGAGGTAAATTATTCTAACCACGGAATTCACGGAAAACACGGAAAGTGCATAAGTGCAGGGTTTTTCCGTGTCCTTCCGTGTATTCCGTGGTTTAGGTTTTAAAGGGGTGTTATAGATGGCGTATGTGACGCAAAATTTTTATAAGAAGGTGTATGGTGGCAAGGGCAAAAGTGAGGATTTGAAGGGATTGATAGAGGCGGCCTCGGTGTTGATAGATGCGCTGACCCATAACCGCATACAGGCCGTGGGCTTTAAAAATTTGACGGCCTTTCAGCAGGGGGCCGTGAAAAAGTCCTGCTGCTTGATGGTGGACCATATGGTGCAAAACGGCGTGATGCCCGGTGCCGAGGTGGATTCGTTTTCGCTACATGATATGCGGGTGGCTATGAGGCGGCGCAGGCAGCGGCCATGGGATGCGGTGGGATGCGGCATGTGGGCATGGTTGACGCTGTTGCAAACGGGATTGATGAGGGGGAGCTTGATATGATGATACGTGATGGATGGCAAAAGCTGCCATATCCAAAGTTTTTGGAAGTGACAGCGGCGCAGGTTTTGCGCGATGGCAAGCAGCTTTGGCAGGGCAAATGCATTTTTACCGGGCGTAAGAGGGTGAAGAAGCAAAGTGATGGGCAGCATAGCGAGGTTGCGGCGGTGGCTACCACATCGAAGGACTTAACGGGTATTTTGGGCGAGGCCCATGATGCCGGGCTGGTGTTTTGCGCAAAAGGCAGGCAATTTGATGTGCTGGAAGTGCTGCCTGCGCATAATCCCGATGGTAGCTTTCATCACACCAGCGTTAGTCTGCGTGAAAGGGCAGGTGATGGGAATGAAGTTTGTGCGCAACCGGAATACGGAGAGGCAGATTATGCAGAAGGCCCGCGGGGCCTTGTTGCAGACTGCCCATGAAATTAGGACGGATTTGCAAAGAAGCGGCACCATGCCTTTTGAAAGCGGCCATTTGCAAAATGAGGCCACATATGTTGATGCATCAAGGCTGGGGCAGGATGTTGCGGCCATTGTAAGCGACACGGTGTATGCCCGGCGCAAGTTTTTTCATCCGGAATTTAATTTTGATAGAAGGGTGAACAGGCAGGCCGGGGGGCGGTGGTTTGATGCGTATACCGTGGGCGGCAAGCGGGGGATGGTGCGGGATGTGTTTGTGAGATTGATGGGGTGAAGTGATGGAAATTAGCAGTGTTATGGAATATTTGTGGGAGATTTTGCCTCACGAGGGGGCGGAAGTGACGGCGCATAGGATAAACCGCAGCAATGCGCGGGCCATCGGCGGGTTTTTGCGTGAGGGCAGGGTGGTGAAGGTTGGTACCATCGGCGGAAACGGTTATAGCACGTATGATATCGTGCGTGTGACGCTTTTGGTGCGCTGGGGGCGCGATGGCGCGGCGGCGGAGAAGAAGTCTGTGGAGATTTACAAGGCTATTGACGAGGCGGATTTTTGGCATGAAGAGCGCGAGGGCTTTATGATGGCCGTGAACGAGGGGCCTGTGTGGCTTGGCATGGATGATAAAGGGATTTTTGAGACAGTGATTGATTTTAATTTGTATTTGGAGAAGAGGAGGTAAATTATGGTTTTTCCGGTGAATAATATCAAGTTTAGAATTGGCACGGCGGGTAGGGCTTCCACAGAGGCGCAAATGGCTGTGGTGCGTGATATGGAGACATTTTCCGTTAGTTTTGACAATGGGATAGAGCAGTGGAATCCCATTGACCAAGAGGGCTGGGTGCGCAGGTTGATGACCAGCAAGTCTGTAACAGTGTCTCTTTCGGGCAAGCGCAATTATGGCGATGTGGGTAACGATTATGTTGCGGGACTGGCCTATGAGAACGGCAATGGGGCTGTGACGGTGCTGGAGACGGAATTTCCTGACGGCAGCAGGCTCGTGATGGACTGTATAGTTAATGTTACGGCGTCGGACGGCGGCGGGGCCACGGATGTGGCGGCTTTGGAATTTGAATGTATGTCAGATGGCAAACCTGATTATATCAGGGCTTAGAGGGGGGTTATGATGTATGCAATTGACAATGAGAAATTGGCTAAAAGGCCTGAAATCCGCATTGGTGACAGGGTTTACGAGATTGATAACCGCCTGTCGGCGTTTGAGAGGATAAACGAGCGCATTAAGGCGGCTGATGGGGCGGAATTTGAGATTATTATCGGTGAAGCCCTGGGCGGTGAGAGCTTTGAGGAGATAAGGGGCATGGACCTACCCTATGGGGTGATGCAGGATGTTGTTGTCATCATCTTGGCGGCCATACAGGATTTGCCGATAGAGGAAGCGCGGGCGCGATTTCGCCAGAAAGGCTAGGGGCTGCGATGACGCGCATTATGACTTTGCCTTCGACAAGGCGTTGATAGAGGCCAGCTTTGCGATGCAGTATGGCATAAGGCTGGCGAAGGAAGACATTGCCTTTGGAGAATTTTGTCGGCTGCTTTCGGGGCTGGCGCCGGATACGCCGCTGGGGCGCGTTGTGGCGGTGCGTGGGGAAAAAAGTCCCGAGGTGGTTAAAAGATTTGGTGATTATGAGCGAGGCGTGCGTAATAGATGGCGCAGCTTTGTGAATGGGCGTGTTGCGGCGCAGGATTGGGATGTGGGCAAGTTGCAGGATGCCTTGGAGAAAGCGTTTGGGAGGTGAAACATGGCGGGAACAAATGTGGGCGCGGTTTATTTGGATTTGCGGCTTAATGTGAAGGAGCTGACGCGGGGCTTTGATAATGTGGGGAAGCATGTTGGGGCCTTGGAAGGCGTGTTTGATAGGTTTCAGGACAATGTGGCGCGAAAGTTTTCTGTGGAAGGGTTTGCGGGGGTGTTTGGGGCCTTTGATGGGGTTATCGAGCGTGTGCCGACGCTGACACAGGGCTTTATGGAAAATATTGATGCCCAGGGCATGGTGCAGGATGCGCTGGAGTGGCTGACGGAGCGCGTTTGGGGTTTTGATGAATCTGTACTGGGTGCGTCGGAAAGCTTGGAAGGGATGCCTTTTGAGGCATTGGAAGCGTCCGCTTATGATTTTGGCGGAGCTATTGATGATGCGGGGGAAAGAGGCCGATTGTTTGGCGAAGGCTGGCGGGAGATGCTGGCGGGGGCCGTGCAGAGCGCGGAAGAGGCCAATGAGGGGTTTGGGCGCATCTTTGGCGTGGAAATACCTGATAGGTGGCAGGATATGCTGGGCGGGATGCGGGATGGCTGGCAGGATGCCTGGACGGGCATGAAACAGGCTTTTAACGGCATCATCAACCGCATCATCAGCGGCATAAACAACATGATAGGTGGCCTTAACCGCTTTCAGGTAGACATGCCCTCGTGGATGGGCGGCGGAAGCTTTGGGTTTAATATCCCAAAGATACCTAATGTACCTGCGCTGGCGCGGGGCGGCATTGTGGATGCGCCGACGCTGGCGCTGGTGGGCGAGCGTGGCCGCGAGGCGGTGCTGCCCCTGGAGAACAACACAGGGTGGATGGCGGATTTGGCAAATGTGCTGGCACAGAGGCTTGAGGCGTCCCAGGCTTTTGGCAGGGGCCATGGTGAGAGCAATGTGAATTTGTATTTGGATGGCAGGAAGGTGGCCGAGGGGCTTATTGAGGACTTGCGCGAGGTGGCGGAAAGGCGGGATTTGAAGCTGGCTTGGACGTAGGCTTGGGGGAGTGATGCCGACTAAAGTCGGCTAAAGATTCCGACTGAACTCGGGTGGGGTTTACCCGTTACTTTTAGTCGGGTTTACCCGACATTACGTATTGAGGGCTGTGTGAAGGGGCGGAAAGAGGGATGGAAGATTTGTGGGATGATTAAAGCTACGACTTAAATCCGCCGACCCGAGTTTAGTCGGAATCTTTAGTCGACTTTAGTCGACACTCCCGTATATAGGAAGGAGACGTATGACAGGAATTAACATTGATGGGGGGCGTTTACCGTCTCCCGATACTTTTAGCATTGGTTACGAAACCATTGGCAGTTTCGAGCGTAACGCCAATGGCAATTTGGTAGGAGATTTGGTGGCGGTGAAAGTGGCCATTTCCGCTAGCTGGCGGATGCTTGATAATGCCAGCTTTAAGCGGATTTTAGGCGGCACCAAGCCATTTTTTGCAAATGTGGAGTATTATGACCCAGAGCGCGGCGCTAGGGTGACAAAGCTGATGCATACCCGGCCCGGCGGCGGCAAGGTGGCTTTGGATGCGGCTGGACAAATTTGGTGGAAGGATGTGGCTTGTGTCTTTGTTGAGAGATGAAAATATATTGCGGCAAAGCCGCGCTGTGGTGACTATTGTGGACGCGCCGCGGGGCGTGAAGGAAAGGGCGACGGTGACGACGACGGCCCAGGCCATGTTTTCGCGGCCAAACCAGCTAATAAACGGCATTTCCCACACCACAGGCAAAATTGCCACCTTCGAACCTGATTTTTGGCGGCTTGACGGCAGCTTTATGCTGCCTGTGACGCCGCCCCATTCCCAGCTGGAAATTGGCTTTGCAAGCTCGCAAATGTCAAATATACGTGGCGATTTTAACACGCCGCCGGAAATTACGGTCAATTTCTCTTCGCCGCAAAGTTTGCCGCTGATATCCTTAATGTTTGACCATACCACAGGCGAGGCGGCGGAAAGCGTGCGTTTTAGGGCGTTTAACGCCTCGGGGGGTTTGCTTTTGGATGAGACGGTGGCGGGCAACAGCGCAAATTACATTAACACGACGCGGGGCGCAAATGGTGCAACGCGGGTTGTTATCACGATACTGCGCACGGTGAACCCTCTGAGGCGCGCCCGGGTGGCGGAGATACATTTTGGGCGGGTGATGCATTATGATGGCGAGGATATTGCCGAGATAAACACCGTGCATCAGGCCGACCCCTTGGGCGCCGCCCTTCCGCAAAACCGCCTAAGCCTCAAAATCTTTAACAAGGGGCGTTTTAGCGTGGTTGACGGCCAAAGCGATGCGCGGCATCTGCGTGAGAGGCAGACGGTGGAATATACACAGGGTGTTATAGATGACTTTAGTACTAAATGGACACATTGTGGCAATTATTTTCTTGACAACTGGCGTGTGCGGGAAAAATATGTGGACTTTGCGGCATATGGGCGCACGGCAGACCTTGGGACGGGCATCTGGACGGAAAGCACATTCTCAAGGTACACTTTGGGGCGAATGGCCCGGGATGTGGCCGCTGAGGCGGGCTTCCAGGTTGTTATACCATGGTCAATGGAGACAAGCCCTCTTATGCCGCGTTTTTTCGGCAATGTGACGGTGCGCGAGGCCCTGACGATAATCGCGCAACTGGCCTCGTGCCTGCTGCTTGAAGATGGCGAAGGGCGCATACGTTTTGTTGACATTGTGGATGCCCCCGGCAATATGGTAGACATGCTGGATTTTGACAAACAGTATGCGCCGCCGAAAGTAGGGCTTGGTACATTTTACAACGGTGTGTTGCTGACGGAAACCTACCTAAACGTAGAGCCCGGCCTTATGCACCGTATTGAAATTGAGGTTGCGGGCAGCATCCCGGTGACAATACCCTTGGCGCGGCCCATTTTCAGCGGCGGCCACATCGTGGTGCCGCCCGGGTTTACGCTGACAAACCTGCGTTTTAACACCATGTACATGACGGGGACGCTGACGGGGCATGGGCTGTGCAAAATTGAAGTTCATGGCGATAGGGCCGCTTTTGCAACGTCAGAGCATTTTTACCCGGCACCTTGGTTTTCGTCGGCCCAAGGTCAGCATCCATATGTTGTAAATCTGCCTATGTTTTTCCAAAACTTGGGCAACCCTCGCGAAATGCGCAATTGGTTTTTGCGCCGCAAATTTGCCCTTTTGGCAAAGAGGGTGCATTGCGAGGCAGATTGGCGGCAAAACCCCGCCATCAGCCCGGGCGATAGGGTTAACATGCAGGTGGAAGCTGCGGGGCGGACGCTGCCATCCCATGTTGTGTGGCAGGAGCTTAATTTTGACCATGGGGTGTTGAGGGGGAAGACGAGGGTTATCGCGAATCAGATATGAGCTTAATGAGGTTGTAAAGCCTTATAATATGTGGATTTTAAAGTTGGCATTGCTGGATTGCTTCGGCCTTGGGCTGTATAGGTTTTTTGACTTGACGTTGGCCTCGCAATGACGGTTGGACGGTTACGTTGCTGCCGGATGTCCACGACAGTTGAAATGTCATTGCGAGGGCTACGATGGTTGAATTATGATGCGGTACAAGTCCGAAGCAATCCAGATGGCCGATGTGTGTGGATTTTGACGTTGACGTAAGCTGGATTGCTTCGGCCCTGTGCTGTATTGGCTTTTTGATTTGCCGTTGGCCTCGCAATGACAGTTGGACGTTGCGTTGCTACGGGATGTCTGCGACAGTTCAACCGTCATTGCGAGGACTACGGCAGTTGAATTATGATGCAGTACAAGTCCGAAGCAATCCAGTTGGCCGATGTGTGTAAATTTTGATGTTGATGTAGGCTGGATTGCTTCGGCCCTGCACTACACTGGCTTTTTAACTGTCATTGGCCTCGCAATGACAGTTGGACGGCTGCGTTGCTACGGGATAGTCCACGACAGTTCAACCGTCATTGCGAGGACTACGACAGTTGAATATGGATACAGTACAAGTCCGAAGCAATCCAGTTAGCCGATGTGTATAAATATTGATGTTGACGTAAGCTGGATTGCTTCGGCCATGTACCACACCGGCTTTTCAACTGCCGTTGGCCTCGCAATGACAGTTGGACGGTTACGTTGTTGCTGGAAGTCCGCAATAGTTGAAATGTATTGACGATTTCGAGACCAACGGCAGTTGAACTAATCCAGCAATGCTAATATCAAAATTCATATATCTTAATAAATGCAGGGGGTGAATTTTTGGCAAGGAAAGTTTTTACAAAAGACGATTATTTGTCTATTGAGGACATTAGAGAGCTAAACACGGAAATGCAAGCATTGGCTGGCTTGCGCGAGGAGATATTTGGTGCAAATCTAGGCGCGGTGCGCAACTTGGATATAAGCCTTGGCGTAACCACCATGGCCGGTATGGACTTTATTAATCAAATAGAGCGCAACATCGACGCCCTGGCGGGCACCGCGCCTCCGGCGGGCATGGAGCCGACGCGCACATGGCAAGGCGAAAACCGCGATGCGCCGCTGTTGTCTTTTCGGGATGTAAACCGCTGGTTTGGTAGCATGGCTATCATCAGGCAGTCCCTTATGGGGCGCAGCCATGGCTTTAGGGCCACGGGCAGCCATGTTGCGGGGCCTTGCAACATACGACAGAAGATAAGGAGCGTGGGCGGATGATAAAATGGAAAAACGAAGAGATAGAGGGCGCGCCGATTTACAATATCGTTGGGGCTGAGGGCCTTGCAGGGGTGCATTTCGCGCTGGCTAACGAAATTGTACAGCAAGGCACACCTTTTTCGGCGGAAAACATGGAAACTATTGCGCAAAAGTCCATGATGCATAGGTATTTTCATTATGATGGCGAAGAAATTGTAACCGCAGCCATTCCTGTGGCCGCCGACGGCTTGCGCGAGGGGGTTTTGCTGGCCACAGCACACAACGGCTCGCGCCTTTACGCCGCGGGCACCCTCTATCTTGTGGCCGCCGGCAGGACGCAAAGGGTTGAAAACCCCAACGGCTGGGCAATTTCAGGCGACTGTACAATATACTGCCAGATGGGCGCAGAAGCCACGGGAACCATAACATGGGAGAGGTGATGAAATGGCGATAGAGAGAATTATTTGGCGTGACGAGGAGCTTGAGCCGATGAATAATCCCAAGGGATTATACTGGAAAGGAAGGTTTTATACCTCGAAAAAAACACAGGCAGAAAGGGGCTACACGGCACAGATACAGCCACACGGACACCCAAACTGGATAAAGGCTATGTACAACAGTGGGCATACTCTAATGAACTACCAACAGGGTAAAGCCAAAAAAACACGAAGGAGGTAAGAATATCTTACATCAGCCCATCCGAAATTTCAAGAACAAAAGGGGGAATGTCATGCAAAGTTGCGTAGAAAAAACGTGCAATCAGCAAGGCGAAAATCCCCAAGCTACGCCGCCGCTATTCACCAAACGCATTGGCGGCACAACCTACACCGTGTCCGTATTTCACAGCGAAACAA
>WQVI01000015.1 GCA_009781625.1 Defluviitaleaceae bacterium
GCGTTTCAGCTGCCGGTGTACAGGCTGCTAAGATACCAAAGAGCATTGCAGTTACAAAAAAGAGTGTAAGCTTTTTCATTTTAATTTACTCCTTTCGGGTTATGTGGTATACTTGGGTTAGGTCTGGTGGAGAAATAGATTAGCATATTATGTATCGTAACATAAATCAACCAAAATAACATGCAATATTTCTTGTATAATATCTATAATTTCCCCAACTTTTGAAAGTTCCAGGAGGTACATTGTGCGAAAAGTCTATCGATCCATAAAAACTCGACTTACTTTTGTTACGGTTGCCTTTTCGTTGTTTGTCACAGTTATTTTGGTTGTGTTTAGCTTAGTGCAGTTGCAAGGAGTGGTGCGGACTAACCTTTTGCAGTCTGTGGAGTTTAATTTGCACCTTGTGGCAGAGCTGATGCAGCGTGATATAGAATATCTGGACAGATTACGTTTATCCGCTATTAACAATCCTCAAACTACAAGGTTTCTTTTGGATGAATACGAAGACCCTAGGACTATTCGTGACTTACACACCGGGTTAAATGAAGATGTGATGCAAAATCCTGTAGCCTATAGAGAGCTGCATTTTCGTCGCTTGGTTGTTGCAGATGCGGATCTGTCGCGCCGCGTGCAGCTTGTGTTTCTAACGGACAGAATACCACTGATGCCCATAACACTGGGCTTGCTGAGCGATTTTGCTGAAGATGCTCAAAAACAGTGGGCAGGCATTAAGGTGGATCCGCTAGCACCGCAAGCCGCTGAACCCGTACTTTATAGAGTTAGCCCTGTTTTAAGCAGTGAGGATGGAGCGAAAATTGGCTATATATATCTGGCAATATCCACAAATGTGATATCGCGGCCGCTTTCTGGCTATCGTTTTCTGGACGAAGGAAATCTTTATCTGCAAGTTGGAGAAGCAAACTACCAGCTTGCGGATGGGCAGTTTGTTGAGGTGGAGCTAAATTTTTACGACATGCGCCCAACCAGTGATGCCACACTTAATGCCACCACGGACATCTTTTCCTTTCAAGGCGAAAATGGGGGCCGTTATTTGGCGGTTTCCAGCCCTTTGGGCCAAACAGGCCTTGTGCTGACACAAACCTTCCCCACCGGCTTGGTTTTACAAGAAACCTATTTTGTTGTGCGGCTGCTTTTGCTTATATGCCTTGGTGTTTTCATCCTTGGCGTGTTGGTTGCGCTTTATCTTTCCCGCATTATAAACCGCCCCGTTAGGCAAATTGGCCAGCAAGTGCAAGCCATTGCGAGCGGCGACTTTGTGCCCAACCCCCACATCGAATGGGACAACGAATTTGGCGAAATTGGCCGTGGCATAAATCAACTGGCCAGGGATGTTGATGCTTTGATACAATCCCGGGTGGAAAGCGAAAAGCGCAAGCGCGACCTTGAATATAAAATGCTGCAAAGTCAAATAAATCCTCATTTTTTGTATAATTCTTTAAATTCTATCAAATGGATGGCGACAATACAAAATGCTACGGGCATTGCGGAAATAACGGTTTCGCTTTCGCGCTTGCTAAAAAGCATTGCTAAAATTGACCGCGCTGTTGTGCCCTTATCGCAAGAACTTGCCCTGCTGGAAGACTATTTCGTCATTTCGCGCTATCGCTATGGCGGCTCTATCACATCGCAGGTGGATGTTCCTGACGAGCTTTTAGACTGCGACATACCCATCTTCACCCTTCAACCCATAGTTGAAAACGCTATTTTTCACGGCATTGAGGCTAATGGCGGCATTGGCACCGTGTCCGTAAGTGCTTGTCTTTCGGGTGATGTATTGGAAGTTACCGTGGAAGATGATGGCATAGGCATGGATGATGACACAATCCAAAGCGTGCTTAAAGCCGAAGGCACGGATAATCAAGGTCTTTTCCAAAAAGTGGGCATATACAATGTCCACACCCGCATACAATATGAATTTGGGACAGAATATGGTTTGCGCATAGAGAGCCAACCAGGCGAATTTACGAGGGTAATTGTGCGGATACCATTTTCGGGAGGATGTGGCGCGATATGATAAAGCTGTTGATAGCTGATGACGAGCCTTTGGTTCTCGTTGGCCTGCAAACCATGCTTAATTGGGATAAATACGGCATTGAGATATGCGGCACCGCGCGAAATGGCGGCATCGCCATGGAATTGATAGAGCAAAAACGCCCGGATATTGTAATTACAGATATTAGGATGCCTATTTTAAGCGGACTAGAGCTAATGATGGATTGCCGCGAAAAATATGGGCGCATCCCTCTTTTCATCATCCTCACCAGCGTTGAGGAATACCAGCATGTTAGGCAAGCCATGAGCGGCCAAGCGGTGGACTATCTGGTAAAGTTGGAACTAACGCCAGAAATGCTGGCGCAATCCATAACAAAGGCTAAGGATATTTTGCATAGCCTGGGTAGGCTGCGCAATGATGCCATGGTAGAAAGACATGAGGTGCAATCGCTGTACGATAGATTTTTTATGAGACTTTTTGCGAACTCTTTTGCCGATGAAGAGCATTTTGAGCAGCAAAGGGCGCAGCTTGACATCGACT
Source organism: Defluviitaleaceae bacterium (assembly GCA_009781625.1). Taxonomy (GTDB): domain Bacteria; phylum Bacillota; class Clostridia; order Lachnospirales; family WRAX01; genus WRBK01. The sequence goes on from WQVI01000015.1 coordinate 2,555, forward strand.
TTTCCTTTGATTCTTATATTGTGTGTTATTGTGAGCTTGACAGCCCTAGCGCAGAGGCAGCCAGTACCGAGCATCTAATGAGCCTTTACGCCAGCACCACACGCATGGCCAAGGAAACTATAGACCAATACATGATCTGCCATGTTACAAATGTAGACTTGCGCCATTTTGCTATTACATTTTGCCTCAACCAGCAGGAGTCGGAAGATTATCAGGCCTTGCTTCAAAGCGTGCTGGAGCAAACGATGCACCTTATCAAAAATTATTTTAATGTTAGTTTGGACTGTGTTTTGGGCACCAAAGTGCCCTCGCCGCTTTCTATCAGCGATTCTTACAGCGCTGCCCACAAAGGCTTAACGGACCCAAACAGGATGCGGCCTGTGTATTTCTATCAAAGCGACCGCAAAAAGAGTCATATCGTGAACCAAGTGCAAGAATACATCAGGCAAAATTTGGATAAACAGTTAACCCTTGGGCAAGTAGCCGATGTCTTTGGTTATAGCCCAAAATACATCAGCCTGCTCTTTGCCAAACATGCTGACCATAGTTTTGTGGAATATATTAATGAAGAAAAAATTGTGCGGGCAAAAGAAATGCTGCTTGCGGATAATGCAAAAATATACGAAATATCAGACCGTTTGGGCTTTGAAAGCGCTTTTATTTCAGCAAAGTGTTTAAAAAACACACCGGCTTTTCGCCGCGAGAGTTTGTGCGGAAAAATACGTCATAATCTTAGAACCTGTTTACTATCTTCATTCCGACGCATTTTCGGCTTATTTTCCCATGGCCGTGTTGCGCGCTCCTAGCAGATAGTCTACTTATATGCCTTGGCGCTTTCGCTCTGCGAAAGTGGGCTTCGCCCAGTTTGCGTAGCAAACCGCTGGGTCGCGCGCGCCTTGCCCTGGGAAAAAACGCGCGAAAATCCGCCGAAAGCGAGATAGTAAATAGGTTCTTATGCTTATATCACCAAATTAAATTGGAGAAACCTATCCAGAAATTATTTCGGGATAGGTTTTCTGTCTGTATAAACATACATAAAAATTTCTCAGAACTATTGAAAAAGGATTCTTAATAGTGTATAATAGATGTCCGAGCATTGAAATGAGTTGATTATAATGGAAATGGTTCATAAATCTGTGCTGTTGGATGAGGCAATTGACGCGCTTGATATCAAGCCCGATGGTGTGTATGTGGATGCCACTTTGGGCGGCGCGGGCCACGCCATAGAGATTGTGAAGCGGCTTGGGAATGGCATCTTAGCAGGAGTTGACCAAGACGTATATGCCATTGGCAAGGCAACACAAGCACTGGCGGCGTATGCTGGTAAGGTTTGCATCGTACACAGCAATTTTAGCAATGTGGAGCATATTATGGCCGAGGCGCAGATATCTCATGCTGATGGCGTTTTGATGGATCTTGGTGTATCTTCATTTCAGCTGGATGACGGCGCACGCGGCTTTTCATATAACCACGATGCGCCCCTGGATATGCGTATGGACAAGCATTTGGCAATATCGGCCCATGATGTGGTAAACAAATATGATGAGGCGCGGCTTTCTAAAATCTTTCGGGACTACGGCGAAGAGCGCTGGGCAGTACGCATTGCTAAATTTATCGTGGATGCACGGGCAAAGGCGCCTATAGACGGCACTGCGCAGTTGGTGGATATCATAAAGGCAGCCATACCCAAGGCGGCGCGGTCTGATGGCCCCCATCCTGCTAAGCGTGTATTTCAAGCTATTCGTATTGAAGTTAACAGTGAGCTTTCCATCCTAGAAACGGCCATAAAGAATTTTGTTGATGCTTTACGCCCCGGCGGAAGGATATGTATCATCACCTTCCATTCACTGGAAGATCGCATAGTGAAAAACACATTTCGCGCATTGGCAACAAGCTGCACATGCCCAAGGGAATTTCCCGTGTGTATATGCAACAAGCAGCCCGTCGTAGACATTGTGACAAAAAGGCCAATTGTGCCTTCTAATGAAGAAATTGCGCAAAACCCTAGGGCACGCAGTGCAAAGCTGCGCGTGGCCCAGAAAATTTAAACAGGACGAGGATGAAAATTATGAGCAAATTAGGCCTTTTTCTTAACTTTGACGGCAATTGCGCCGATGTGTTAGAATTTTACGCAAAAGCTTTTGAAACCAACCACGGAATGATTATGAGATATGCCGATACACCCGGTGGCAACCAAGTGCCCGGTTATGACGATAAAATTATGTATGCTGATATGATAATTGGCGGCGAAAACGTAATGTTTTCGGATGCGCCGCCCCAGGGCAACTATGTTGCGGGCAATAATATCTGCTTAAATTATAGCTCTAATGATACCGCCAGCTTGCAACGCATTTTTGATGCATTGGCTGAAGGTGGCGCCGTGCTTATGCCAATGCAAAAGACCTTTTTCAGCGAGCTTTATGGCATGGTGGAAGATAAATTTGGAATATTTTGGAATATAATGGTGTAATAACAAAAGAGGTGCCCTAATGGCAAGAAATGATAAAATTTTAGTAAGCTCAAATCATAGACAACGCCCGCATTATCCTGATGCGACGGCTTATTATTCAACGGATTCTACTGCGCGCCAAATTGCGGAAGAGCACGTTCCTTCTTACGAGCCTGCGCCACAACCGCTGCCACAACCACAGCGCGCACCGAAAAAAAGCCGCAGAACAAGGCGGGAATTTGTATACGATGTTCAGGCGAAGCATAGGCATAACTTTTTGTCCTATGTACTTATTTTAGCGTTCTTTGGTGGCTTGGCTATCATATTATCCTTAAATGCCCGCTTTGAATATAACCATATGCAGATGGAAGCGGCACGCAACCAGCTTGCTGTTTTACAAAGCACCAATGATGCCCGCGCCAGTGAAATTTACGCCACCTTAAACTTTGAGGAAATAGAAACAATTGCCATAGAACAATTGGGCATGATGCCCCCGCAAGACTTTCAAATGGTTGAGATTATAGTGCAGCCGCAAAGCTTTTTTGCACATGCCCCTGCGGACAATGCGGTCCAGTCAGGCTTTTCTTTGCCTAGATTTTGGAGCATACTTTTCTCCTCTGATGGACAGAATTAGCTATGGATAATCGTAGAGATAGGGAAAGACGGCGTGCATTGCGCCAAAGACAACAAAATACATCAATATACCGTAAAAAGAGGGCAGAAGTCCGCGAAAAGCGTGCTTTTTCACGTAGATGGCGCAGCAAAAAGCTGGCCATCATGGCCGTCTTTTTTCTGTGTGTGCTGGCTTTTTTTCTTTTTGAAATTTCCCAATGGCAAAGCTTCGCCGGCGAAGCACATGCTGTGCGCACCTTGACGCAAATTGTCAACCGCCATTCTGAAGGTGATAGGATGATAAGGCCTACCAGGGGCACCATTACGGACAGAAATATGCAATCTTTGGCGGTTAGCTCCACGGTGTACAATGTTTTTGTGGATGTGAGGATGCTTATGCAGCGGGCCGAGCCTGCGCCCGGCTCTGAACGCAGAAACGAACGCGATGACAACAGACTTGTGCTGATAGAGTTTTTTGGCATGACATCTGAGGAATTTGCCCAAATGACGGCCCGTAATGCCGATGGTGCTTTGGTTAACAATACCCATTATTTTGTGATACAGCGAGGCTTGTCACATTCTGAAATAGAGGCCTTCGACGCTTGGCTTTCGGCTATGCAATCTGTTCATCCGGGCTTTAGGATACGGGACATACATATCGAAGAATACAGCCAAAGAAGCTATACGCAAGGTAATCTTGCGGCACCGATAATTGGCTTTGAGCGCGGTGTTTGGTGGGGGCTTGAGAGGCAGTTTAACGAATATCTCACAGGTAGCCCCGGCCGCATTATGACAACTTTTGGCAATGAAGGCAACCTTACCACAGAGCGTATCGCGCCTCTAAATGGTGCAACTATCGTAACCACACTGGATATGGCCATACAACGCTTTGCCGAAGAGCTTGCCGCAGAATTTGCGCAGGATTTTCAGGCAAGCAACAGCTCTATTATCGTTATGCAGCCCTTTACGGGCGAGATTATTGCGATGGCGCAGTACCCAAGCTTTGATGCCAACTATCCCGCGGACATCAATCGCATCATAGGCGACGACTTAACTGCGCGCCTAGCTGCGCTGGACGATGACGACCCACAGTTTTTTAATTATCTAAACGAAGCATGGCGAAATTTTAATATCACTTCAACTTTCGAGCCCGGAAGTATCTACAAGTCCATCACCGTTGCAAAAGCCTTGGAAGAAGGGGTAATTACGCCCCATTCTACATTTTATTGCCCCGGCTACAAATACGTGGCGGGCCATAGAATTAATTGCGTGCGCACTTGGGGCCATGGGATGATAAATTTGACGCAAGCATTGGCAGTATCTTGCAATGTGGCCCATATGGATATCGCGGAGATGCTTGGCCGAGAACTTTTTTGGCAATATCAGCGAGACTTTGGCTATGGCATACCCACAGGTATTGATTTTCCCGGCGAAAACGCGGGCTATGTCTTTACAGTGGCCGCTCTTAACGATTCTGAACTTGCAACATCTTCTTTTGGCCAGCGCTTTACAACAACACCTATACAGTCTATCGCCAGCTTTGCGACGCTGATAAATGGTGGTAATGTGGTGCGGCCGCATTTTGTGTCCCAGATAATTGATGGCAATGGTGACATTGTGTTTTCGCAGCCACAGCAGGTGCAACGCCGCGTTATTTCGCAAGAAACTTCCGATTGGGTGCGACGCGCCATGGAATATGTAGTTACTGATGGCACGGCACGCCCTGCTATTATCGAAGGCCTTGCCCAAGGTGGAAAAACTGGCACTGCGGAACAAGGCCTGCCTGACGACCCGGACTATTCATACTCGCTTTCTTTCATTGGATATTTTCCTGTGGAAAATCCACAATATTTGATAATGGCACTTGTTCATGACATGCCCCTTGATGTTTGGGAAGCGGGCCGCCGCACTGTAACGCCAATGTATCGCGAAATGGCCTTAGAAATTATGCGTTTGCGAAACATATTACCATCCGAAGTTGCAGCAAGCCTTGCTGCTGACCAAAACTACCAAATTATAGAAGATTTTGTTGGTACGTCTGTGCGCCAAGCCGTAACGCAGCTTAACTCTCTCGGTTTTGAATATGAATTTGTGGGCTACGCAGGCAATGTTATAGCCTCGCAATTTCCGCCTGCCGGTACACGTGTTACAGAAAATGTGCGTCTCGTGCTATCTTTGGAAAATGATGGCAGTGTCGAGCTTGTAGAGGTGCCCAATGTCACAAGCCTATCCGTGCCTTTTGCGCAAGAAATCCTTGCAGGGTATGGTTTTGTGCCGCGCATTGTCTATGACGGCCTTTCAAGTGATGATGACCATAACGAAGCTGCAACACAAGTTCACTCTCAAGCCGTTTACGGCATCCGACTGCCCGTAGGCACAGAAATTTTGTTAAGGGCATACCATTTGTATTGATAACAAAGGCGGTGAAATAAACATGCTTCATAGGTTTTACAACAGATACCTTTTCCCTAAAGAGGCGGCGGATTCTGTGTTTCATATAGACTATGATAAACTGTGGCAAGCGGGCATACGCGGCCTTATTTTTGACATCGACAACACCCTCGTAACCTTTGACATCCCAACACCGCCTGCGGAAATTGTAGATTTGCTTGCGGGGCTAACCAAAAAGGGCTTTGCCATATGTCTTTTATCCAATAATAGCGAAAGGCGTGTTAGGGGCTTTGGCGCAAATTTGGACTATCCTCATATCTGGAGAGCAAACAAACCGACCCTCGGCGGTATTTCCCGCGCTATGAAGCATCTTGGCCTGGACAAAAACCAAGTAGCCATCATTGGCGACCAAATTTTTACAGATTGCTTCGTCGGCAATCGTTTTGGCATACACACCATCTTAACTGCGCCTATCGCGAAAAGAGACGAATGGACCGTAAAACTTAAACGCTTGCCGGAAAGAATAGTGTTGCGCGCTTACACAAAAAGAGGACAAAACCATGCAAATTAGCGGCAACACAAAAATGATGGGTATTATAGGCAGCCCTGTTTCCCATTCCCTATCCCCTTTCATCCATGGCTTCTTCGCAAAGCAATTTTCCGACGATGTCATTTATACAACCTTCGATGTTGCCCCTGAAAATTTGAGCGCGGCTGTTCGCGGCGCACAGGCTTTGGGTATAATTGGATTTAATGTCACATCCCCTCACAAATCCAATGTGTTAAAATATATCACGGCTTTGGACATCTCGGCGCAACACATATCTGCGGCTAATTTACTAAAGCTTACCGACGCTGGCTTTATTGGTTACAACACCGATATTTATGGGGTACAGATGGCCTTTAGGCATCGCGACATTGATGTTGCGGGCAAAAAAGTTGCAATTTTTGGTGCCAGCGGCACAGGTAGGGCCGCTGGTAGTGCAATGGCACAGGAAGGCTGTAAAAAAATAACTTTCATTAACCGCACACGCAGCAAGGCAGAACTTGCCGCGTCTATGCTAAAAAACCATTATGAAATTGACATATCTGTTTGCGATATAGAAAGCTTTGACAAAGTAGATGATGATATATTGATTATGGCTGTTTTGCCGGGGATTGTGCCGCGAAATTTGCAGCGCTTTCCCGTTATCTTTGATGCAAATTATTCCCCCTCGGGCTGTTGCCCGGAAGCCTTTGGCGGCCTTGAAATGTTGGTTTATCAGGCCGCACAAACATATGAGATTTTGCGCGGTATCCCGGTTCCAAAGGAAATGGTTGATGAAGCATTGAACATTTTATTAAACGGAGGCGGTCATGCCAATTAAAATCTCCCTAAAGTCCCGTATAGCCCTAATTGGCTTTATGGGCGCGGGCAAAACCTCTGTGTCCCAGGCGCTATCACAGCTTAACGGCATAAAATTTATCGACATGGATGCAGAAATTGAAAAAACAACCCAAATGCCCATCCCGCATATTTTTGACAAATATGGAGAGGGGCATTTTCGCTGTTTGGAGCATGAATTTTGCCAGCAAATTCCTTTTATGGATGATGTGATAATCGCCACCGGCGGCGGATGCATTTTGGATAGCAAAAACAGGGACATCCTGCGCGATAATGCGTGGGTGGTGTATTTAAAAGCATCCCCCGCTACCATTTTGGCGCGTATCGGAGATGACACCTCTCGCCCGCTTTTGTTTGGCGGTGACAAGCTATCCAAAATTACTGCGCTGCTGGCCGAAAGAGAGCCGCTATATCTGCAAACAGCGCATTTTACCATTGAAACAGATGGCATGGACATCATCACCTGTGCAGAGCAAATCATCCGCGCAAGATATTAAAAGTTTGCATTAAATTTAGTCTACCATAGCCCCACTGGTCGTTAGGATAAGACATGTTGGCATCCCTATCGCAACCTTGCACCAAAAACGACCGTATCCTTAGGTTGTTAAGCGATGGATAGTTTCCGTCTACGACGCCCCATTGCAGCATCAATGCCGCTGCGCCTGCCGTTATAGCCGTAGCCACTGATGTGCCCGACATTTCGCCATAACCTGTGGGATATATGCCCAGTACATTTACGCCGGGGGCGGCTAGTTCCGGAGAAACTATAGGAAAACGCGTCGGCCCCCAAGATGATGCAGGGTACAACGAATTGTTTTTGGGGTCATATGCTCCGCAGGTTATAACGCCAAGGCCGGTACCCGGCATTGTAATTGTATAATTTGGCGTGGGCGTTATAAATTCAACTTGGTCGCTCATAAAGCCTGTAAGCGGCATCCAAATGTGAATTGTGCCATCCAAAACAATGCTTGCTTGTATATTTACAGTCCAAATGCCTGGCGTCGGGATGTCTATGATAAGCTCTATCAAGTCGCTACCGCTGCCGCCAACAGGAAAGAAATAGTTTATGTTTACCGTGGACTTTTCCAAAACCAGCTTTTGCGAATAGAATTCTTCTCTAAAAGCAGTTTGCTTTGTGACAATTTCTCCTGTAGGCGATTTTACCGAAATGTATATTGTGTCTTGTGGCAGGCTCCAGATATATGCTGTGGCTGAGGGCACATTTTCCCCCACCCTTATTTCTACCGGAACTATATCACCCGCTTTTGCAATCTTATTTTGAGTATGACGCTTTGTGTTAGCCTCATTGCCGGCGGCAACACATACGGCAATACCGGGGGCTTTGCCCAAGTTGGAAAGATATTCTTCCACAATTGAAAGGCCGTCGTGGCTCCCTAAAGTAGTGCCCACAGACATACATATCGCCAGTGGTCGTTTAAGCTCTGCCGCTTTGTCCGCCAAATATTTTATGCCTAAAAGTATATCGGAAGACGAATAGGCATTTTCCTGCTCTGGTGGTATATTATAGCGGTTTAGGTAAAATTCTTTAGCCTTGCGCAATTTTACCATGATAATTTCAGAATCCGGTGCTGCCCCCAGATAGTCGCTTTCTTCGCGCGAAGCTGCTACTGATGCGAGAAAAGTACCATGACCCACGGTGTCACGGTGAGGCAGTACATCTAAAGGATAATCATTTTTCAGCGCATCATTTATCTCTTCTTTGTTATATTCCCTGCCAATAAAAACATTGCTGCCTGATATATGCTGCGCTGTTTGGTCCCAAATTGTGGCAATTTTGCTTGTGCCGTCTTCATAACGAAAGGCTTGGTGTGCGTATTCTATACCTGTATCTATAAAACCAATCAAAACCCCCCTGCCCTTTAAATCCAGATAGGGTCTTTGTTGCACCTGCAAAATTCCTGATGCAATTAATGAAGATTTGCCCAACAAACCAAACAATCTAGGGAGTACTCGTATAGTACTTAAGCTCAAATTTCTAAGAAGGTTTGGCAGCTTATCTTCTGGTAGATATGCCACGGCCCATGTGCCGTCAACCAATGTCCCAATCTTGATATATGGCCGCGTTGCCGCATATGTGCGAAAAGCTTCATCATTGGTCATTATGATATCTATTATGCCTGGCATTATTGCATATTCTGCCAAGGTTATCGCCTCATAATCTACTTGATTTGTTGACGCCATTGCATCCACATCCTTTATTTCAAAGTCTTTCAGATAGTCCAAAGTTGTTTTCAAGCATAGGGTGCCATATCCCCAAAGTTCATTGGGATAGGTTCTGTTTGCATCGCGTGATGCTCCAAGGTGCAGATATGCTTTTAGGCGTTGGCCGTACAAATCTGCATCATTGCCCTGTATAATACCCCATTGCATAAGCAATGCCGCCGCACCTGTCACAAAAGGTGCTGCTATGCTTGTGCCGCTGTAGGTATCATAGCCACCACCTGCGCTGGCTGCTAATATATTTACGCCAGGTGCCACAATATCGGGCCTTGTGCGCGGCAGCTCTTCAAAACCGCGGCCGCTAAATTCTGCATAGCTGTCGCGGGAAGCATCATAGGCCCCAACGGAAATAACATTTGCCGCCGTGGCCGGTATGGTTATAGTTGCATTTGGGTTTGGTCGTGTAAAAGCCGTGTCACGCCCCACTTCCTCTGTGGTCGGTAGCCAGATATTGTAATCTCCTACAACTGAGTGTGTAGAAGTGATTATCAACTTCCAATGTCCGGGTATTATGGTGTCCTGGGTTGCTGATGTCGTAATGTCCACGTAAATCATTTGGTCAGGTTCGTGATGGGTTGGCTGACCCATATCAATGTGGATTTTGGCACCGTCAAGGGTTACGGTTTTTTCGTGGTCAACATTACGCACAACCCCTGTGGTTTTGCCCAAGGGCGTCACAATTTCTATGGTAAATTCGTCGGCAAAATCCTTCCACAACACTATGTATAGCCTACGGAGCCCGGCACCCACTGAAAATTCCACAACTTCGCTCTCGCCTGTAGGCAAATTGCCCGAAAAATGATGCCCGGCACTGCCCTCGTTTCCTGCAGCTACTGCAATGGACATTTTTGGGCTTTGGGCAATTTCGTCCACATATTGCTCGAAAAGAGAATTGTCGTCATGCGCGCCTTCGTTGGTGCCGAAGCTGATGTTTACGGTAACAGGTATGTCAAGTTTCTTTGCGGTGTCCGCCACAAATTTCAGCGCACGCATCAAATCGGTGGTTTTGCTGCCCTGCCCCAGCTTTACGGCAATGATGTCCGCTTCGGGGGCAACGCCTTTTTCAACGCCACCCGATGCCGCGCCATTGCCCACCGCAACCCCTGCAACAGCCGTGCCATGGCCGATGGTATCTATTTGTGGGATTATCCCAAGAGGATTGGCTGTGGCCAAAGCGGCATTAAATTGCTCTTCCGTGTACAAATGGCCGCTTTCAAAGCCTTCCGGCGGTGTGCCTGTGGCCGACATATCCCAAAGATATTTGATGCGTGTGGTGCCGTCGGCATTACGAAAGTCTGGGTGGGTATAATCTATACCGCTGTCAATTATTGCTACAGCCACGCCTTTGCCCGTAAGGCCGAAGGCGTTTACGGCTTGGCGTATACAGGCATGATAAAGGGATTCTGTCATATTAAGCCAGATGCTTTTAGGATGCTCTATGTAATCTATCCCCGATAAATCTTCCAGATAAGGGATTTTGTCCTCATCTATGGTTATAATAGCAAAGCGGCCGCTTAAAATTTCCACAATGGCGTCAAGGGCCTTAATTGCAGCTACAACATCGCCTGTATATTTGATAATAAGTTCTGTCATTTTAAAATCACCTCTTTTGCAATTATATGTTTACAGCCCGGCCATATTGTGATATCATTGAATACATGGAGGGAAGATTATGGAATATTGCCTGTGCATAAAACCTGATGACAACAATTTGCTGCACATCATAAGTCAAGACCATATGCATAAAGCTGCCTATGCTACGTATAAAATCGTCAAAACCGTCTTTGATGAGATGGACGCTTTTACGGAAGCGGCAGCATTGGTGCAGATGTTTTGCGATGCCCACGGCGATGCAGATTTTTCAAACTTCAAAGCTTGGCTTGTGGGGGAATGTTTATGAGGCCATTGTTTGCAACAAGCGGCGTCGTAAACGCTATTTGCTTGGTTATTTTAGTGTTGCGCTTTGCCCTTTTCATCCCGTCTTTCGGTATGTGGTTTTACATCTGGCAGTATGATGTCAATAATACTTATGAAGTGGTGAATATGCAGCCGGAGCATCTGCATGAAGTAACGCGCCACATGATACGCTATATGCAGGGCCGCGAGGACAATTTGCAGATTATGACTATTGTTGGCGGCGAAGCCAGGTATTTTTTCAGCGACATTGAGATACGCCATATGATTGATGTTCAAGACCTTTTTACCGCAGGAAATGTCTTGATAAACACCAGCATCGCCCTCTTTGCACTCACTTTGGCTGTTTTTGTTATTTTTGGCCGAGACAAGATTTGGCACCTGCTTAAAGGATGGCAAATTGTCTCTGTGGCTGTGTTTTCGGTATTTGCATTGCTTGTATTTTTGATTGGAATAAACTGGCATAATGCCTTTGTTATCTTCCATGAAATTTTCTTTAATAATGACTATTGGATACTAAACCCGCGGGTTGACCTGCTTGTAAACATCGTACCTTACAACTTTTTCATCACCCTTTCTATCGTCATCGGCAGTTTTTTTGCCGTAGGGCTTGGGATAATTTTTACAGCATCAACCTTGCTGTTGAGGAGGAGTAAAAAATCCAGCTATTATGGTCGATAATTTTAACAATTCTCGCCATTGTGGGCTATACAATAGCCGCTTTGCTAGGGCTATTGCTTCTTTTGATACTTATCGCGCTGTTTTTGAAAACTACGTATAGGGTTGAGGTAAAGAAGGAAGGCTTAGAAGAAAAGCTAAAATATAATGTGCAATTTAGCTGGTTGTCTGGTATTATAAAACGTAGCTTGCTTAGCGAAGAAGCGGTTAAGGAAGAAGCGGTTAAGAAGGAAGACGCAAAACCAACATCTGATAGGCCGGCGAAATCATCAAAATCATCACAAAGGAAGCAAAAAAAAGAGAAGCAAGAAGGAAAAAAAGAGAAAAAGAAGAAATTTTCAATGGATTTAGGTGACCTTGGAATGAATGGCATCGCCAATATCATCGGCTACAGCATAACTTTGCTAAAGAAGATTTTTGTAACATTTCGCCCCAAAAAAGCCGCTATATGCGGCAGATATGGTGCAAAAGAGCCCGACACAACTGGCCTGGTGCTAGCAGCTTCATATGCCCTGGCGGCACTGCTGCCCTTCCCTATGCACATTGAGCCAGATTTTGAAAAAGAAGAAATGCAATTTGACATACAGCTAATTGGATATTTTAGATTGTGGGCCATAACCGTGCCCATAGTTAAATATATATTAAAGCCGGAAATTTGGGGGTTAATTTTCCCTAAGAAAGCTAAAAGAAAGCCTAAAACGAAGGTAAAAACGAAAAACAATCTGGAGGTAGATGAAAATGGCAACAGAATTTAACAGCAATATCACCCACATGTTTGATCAATTAGAAAACTTTGTTTCATCAAAAACTGTGGTAGGAGAGCCCATAATAGCAGGCGCCACCACCCTAATACCGCTGATTGACGTGAACTTTGGCATGGCCGGCGGTTCTATGGGTGCTGACGACGGCTCGGAAAAGGCAAAAAAAGAGGTAAAATCCGGTGGTGGCCTTGGGGCAAATATGAAGCCTTCCGCTGTCTTGGTGATAACCGACGGCAATGTGCAACTTGTAAATATCAAGCATCAAGATAGCGTTAACAAGCTCATCGACATGATACCATCAATTACATCAAAGTTCGATTTTGGTGCCCTGTTTAGCAAGCAAAAGAAAGAGGAAGATAAAGATACTGACAAGGGGGAATAAATAATGAGCTTTCAAATCTTAACAGATTCGTCATGCAACCTGACGGAAGACGTTATAGAGCAACTGGGCCTGCACATCGTGTCTTTGGCCTACATCATGGGGGACGAAGAGAAATTTAGCTATGTGAAGGGCCAAGTGTTTAACCACAAGGAATTTTACGACGCGCTGAAGGCTAAAATTTCCGCCAAGACAAGCCAAGTTACACCGGAGCAAGCCCGCGAAGTTGCCCGTCCCGTCCTTGAAGGCGGTAACGATTTGCTTTACGTAGGCTTTTCTTCAGGGCTTTCCGGCACCTACAACGCCGTATGCGTAGCCCTAAAAGAGCTTCAAGAAGAATTTGCAGACCGTAAAATACTTTTTGTTGACACTTTGGCGGCATCCGCGGGACAGGCCCATTTTGTGCGCCAGGCTTGCAAGATGCGCGATGAAGGCAAGGCCATTGAAGAAGCCCATAGATGGATTGAAGATAATAAAATGAATATGTGCCATGTCTTTACAGTGGACGATTTATGGCATTTGCAAAGAGGCGGCCGCATTTCTGTGGGCAAAGCCTTTGTTGGCTCGCTTCTTTCCGTAAAGCCCATCCTTATAGTTAACAACGAGGGCAAACTGGTGCCGGTTGGCAGAGCCAAGGGCCGCAGAAAATCCCTTGATACTATTTTGGAGAAAATGGCTGAGAATATAGACCTTGCATTAAGCGATATGGTTTATATACTTCATTCTGATGCCGAGGCTGATGCCGAGTATATGGCTGGCCAAATTAAGGAAAGGCATGAAGGGTTAAAACCTGAAATCGTTTATCTTGAGCCTGTTATAGGCACGCATACAGGCCCGGGCGTAGCGGCATTGGTGTTTATGGGCAAAACAAGAGAATAATATAAATAGCCATCCGGCTTATCGGATGGCTATTTTTTGCTTATCTTCCGGCGACCGCCTATTATAGCCGTTTGCCACATAGGGTTTACGAACAGGTTTGAAGGTTGTTTTACAGCTGTCTCTCCCTTATCTCATTCTCGATAAATGACTTGATATAAGATTGGCTTTCTTCCGTCACCAAAAATTCAAAGCAGTTATACCTGCACTTTTGAAAATGTTTGTCTTCGATTGTAAAGTCATATCCTGTGCATTTTGGGCTGCATCCATTGCTCACCAGCCTTTTACATACACCAGCCTTTTCGATAGAATCAACCATTTCTCTAGGCAGCGTGTTCAAAAAATCAGGATATCCGCCTATATATTCTCCATAAATACGAACAAGCAGACCATGCTTTTTGAGAAGCAGGTTAATAACCGCTCTTTTGGTCTTTGTGTATTTATAAGAGCCAAGTAAGCCGGTTTTCTTTTCCTCAAATGTTGCCTTGCACCCATTTTCCAACATATAGCTGTGCAAGTCCTCAACAAAGGCGCGATAGTTTGTGTCCACCAAGTCTAAAAAATCTTCATAGTTAATTTTTATTTGTGACATCGTATATCTCCTCCAAGCTTTTACAAAGTGCCCCTTGCTTCTATATCATTATCGGCAAAGAAGAGGTTGTAATGCTCTGTGTTAAAGCGCAAAATGCAGTATTGTGGGTTATCATAGTTTGCGTTGTAGGCCTCTTGAAACACCTTTTGCCAATGCTCTTTTTTTACTGCGGGGTCGGTTAAAATTTCCATTGTGCCAACAAGTGTGATATTGTAATTGTTGGATGCAAGGCAAACACTGGCTTTACTGCATTTTCTGATGCGCTTTTCTTTGTTACCGTCAATATCGCCTATAAATGTCATCCAATTAACGCCGTCAGCCTTGGAAATGGTTACGGTTGAGCTTGTGGGATAGCCGTTTTCATCTATCAACGACAAAACCACATAACCATCCATGCCTTCGCCGATGTAGTCACTTCTTGAATTAATGACATCCCCTGCCCTTGCAATAATATCTTGATGCATTTCCATTACCTCTCTATCTCAAATTCTGCGCCATCTTCGCCAATCCATAACGATACCCGCTTTGTGGTAAATTTAATGACGCAATAATTTGGGTCGGTTTCGCCCCCTTCATAGACATTTTTAAACCAATCCAGCCAATATTTGCTTTTTGTTTCTTGGTCGGTGAAAATTTCCGCATCCCCAACAAGGGTTATGTTGCTACTGTTTCCGATGCAGCAACATATGCTTGCTTTGCTGTTCTTTTGAAGACGCTTTGCCTTGTTGCCATCTAGTCCCGAAGAAAAATAGATTTCGGAAATTGTTTCCGGCCTTATCAGCGACACAGTAGAAACCGAAGGATATCCTTTTTCGTCTATCAGGCCAAAACTTGCACTGCTGCACTTTTTAATAGCTTCATTTACCTTTGTCGTAATTTCTTTGTTCATTTTCTTCACTCCCATTTTTATTATAATGATATTTAACTACCCATCGTACCCACTCATAAGCTGCCAACGCCCGCCAAACTTGTCGGTCAATACAGCGCACAAAGAGCAATAATGAGGGCTATGTAAAGCCTCGGTTATCGTGGCCCCTTCTGACAATTTCTCATAAGTTGCTTTCAGTTCATTGTCAGAATCAAACTCAACTACAAGGTCTATTAAAAACGACCTGTCAAATTTGCCTTGGGTGCTGTTTTCAAGCACATCAGCAGAATCATCGCATATCATGACAATTTGGTTTCCAATTATTATCTGCGAATGATAGATAAAATCTTTTTCGTCCTCTTTGTACTTAAAGCCCGTCGAGGCGGCATCTGAATAAAGCATCTTTACCTTAACTTTTGCGCCAAAGGCTTCTTCATACAGCTTGAGGGCTTGGTTGGCTTGTCCGGTAAAAATAAGAATTGGTGATATTTTTGGCATGTTTTGCTCCTTCAATTGTTTTATTGCAATCATATCATGGAAAACACGACAACAGTATGTCCTGTTATAAATAGAGGGATAAAATATTTTTTGCGATGGCTTGGATATTGTTGGCGATGTCGGCAGGTTCCAGCACTTTTACTTTATCACCAAAGCTAAGCAGCCACCCTATCATATAGCTTCGGTTTGTGAAGCCTATTGTTAAGTATAGCCCTTCGTCAGCTTCGTTATAGCAATCTAGGCCATATGCATCAATAAGCTGGTATCTTACGGATTTATCAAATAGGGCAATAAGCTTGGTGTCATCTGTCAAATGGCTGTTAAAATTGCGTTTTTCAGGCGGGATGTCGCGCAGAGCATATGCTTCGTCTCGCAGAGACAAATTCCATAGACGTGTTAGCTTAAACATCCGCCAATCCTGCCTTTGCAGGCAAAATCCAAAGACATACCATGAGGCCCATTGAAAGGCAACTAAATAGGGTTCTATATGCCGATGGCTTTCGCCCTTTTCGTAGTAATAGTTAAATTCAATAAGCCGCTTTTCAAGGATTGCGCGTTTTATTGCCTCAATTTTTGCCGTCAAATCTCCTTTATAATGAGAGGCAAGGTCTATCACCACGGGCTCGTGCATGGAAACGACGGCATCAGATTTTACACCAAACTTGTCCAAAGTTCTTTCGATGCGAGATTGTTCCGAAACGCTGCCGATGCCTTTGATAGCAGAGATGATGCTGGATAGCTCTTCAACAGTTAAAACACTTTTATCCAGCTTGTATCCCTCGGCAATGGAAATGCCGCCACCTACCCCTTGATGGGTCACGATGGGTATGCCCGCCAAACAAAGGGCGTCGATGTCTCTGCTGATGGTTCTGCGGTTAACTTCAAATTTTTCAGCCAAATATGGGGCGGTTATACGTTCGTTTTGCAATAAAATATTAAGTATGCCCAGCAAACGGTCAAGTTTCATGCCCATCACCTCAGTTTTACAGTATCATAAATACGCCCTCTTGTCAAAAGCCATAAAATTTTACCGAGATTTTACAAATATCTATGCGACAGGTATTGACAAATTGCTCCTTGTAATATATATTTGATTTGTACCAACAATAGTTACAACAACCAAACAAATTGGAGGTAAAATTTTTATGAAAAGAACTTTTTTTGCGGCTTTAATGTTAACCGGCGCGTTGGCTTTGGCCGCTTGCGGCGGAGGGCAACCTGAGCCGGCCGCAACACCTACACCGGCAACACCAACACCGGCACCGGCCGCAACACCTACGCCTACGCCGGCCGCGCAAGACCCTGTAGAAGAAGCCAATGGCCTTGTGCAAGGAACCAACACTACCATCATCATCTATTCTAACTCTTTCACAGATGAAAGATTGGAATGGCTTACATCCAGAGCCGCTGAAGACAATTTCAGCATCCAAGGCGTAACAGCCGGCGGTGCTGACACCCACGCGCGCCTTTTGGCTGAAAGACACAACCCAATTGCTGACGTTGTATTTGGCCTTAACGCATTTTTCTGGGAGTCTCTCATTGAAAACGAAGCAATTATACCTTATATACCTGCTTGGGCCGGCGAAATAACCCCTGGTTTAAGCCATCCCCACGGATACTATCATGCTTTGGTTATTCAAGCTATCTTGCTGGCATATGACCTTAACCAAATGTCGCCGGAAGAAGCACCAACAGACTGGCTGGATTTATGGATGAACCCAGACTTCCATGGCATATATGAATATGAAAGTGCTTTGGGCGGCGGCACAACCCGTATGGTTTTGGCCGGCATCCTTTATCGCTTTAGAGATGACAACGGACATCTTGGCATAGCGGAAGAAGGCTGGGAGCATATCAGACAGTATTATATCCACGGCGTACCAAGCGTTGCCGGGGTGGATCAATTTGCAAACATCGCAGACCCTAACTCTCCTGTACAGCTGGCCCAAATATGGCATAGCGGCATACCTATGAGAGAAGAGCAGCATGGCGTTAATACTGGCTTTGTCGTGCCAAGCGTAGGCGTACCCTTTGTAGTTGAGGGCATCGCTGTTATCAACGGCGCAAATAATGAAGAAGAAGCCAAGCTTTTCAAAGAATGGTTTGGTTCGGCACAAATTCAATCAGAATGGGCGGCGATGTTTGATAGCTTGCCTGCCAACGTAAACGCTCTTGAGGACATCGGAGAATTTAACCGCATGATATCTGCCCTTCCCGTACAGAATATTGACTGGGAGTTCGTGGCACAATATATTGATGCCTGGGCAGAGCATATTATGCTTAACTACATGAGATAGCATAAAAGCTGAAGGTTGGGGGCTGCGTGTCCCCAACCTTCAACTTATGTCATTTGAGGATTGAGGAAATTTATGATAAATCTAAGAAATATCACAGTTAATTTTGGAGATTTTACCGCACTGCACGGAATTGATTTAAATGTGGGTGCCGGTGAATTTTTTACGCTGCTTGGGCCGTCAGGATGTGGCAAAACTACTACTTTGCGCACGATAACAGGCTTTATCAAGCCTGATGCCGGCACTGTGACAGTTGCGGACAAGGATATTACCCACATGGAAATTGAAAAGCGTAATATAGGCATGGTGTTTCAAAACTATGCTCTCTTCCCCACCATGTCCGTGTTTCAAAACATCGCTTTTGGCCTCAAAGTAAAGAAAATACCAAAGGAAGAAATTAAACAAAGAGTGGAAGAGATTGCTAAGAAGGTAGAGCTTGAACCCCATCAGATGAAAAGAAAAGTAAGCCAGCTATCTGGCGGCCAACAGCAGCGCGTGGCTATTGCGCGTGCCTTGGTTACGTCTCCTTCTATAATTTGCTTGGACGAGCCCCTTTCAAATTTGGACGCAAAGCTGCGGGTGCAGTTGCGAAACGAGCTTAAAGACTTGCAAAGAAAATTTGGCATCACCACTGTTTATGTTACCCACGACCAAGAAGAAGCTCTAACGCTATCTGACCGCATTGCCGTCTTCAACCACGGCAAAATAGAGCAAATTGGCGCACCGGACGAGGTATACAATTTTTCTTCTACAGAGTTTGTATGCAATTTTGTTGGGGACATCAACAAGCTAAGCAAAGGCTTTCTTGAGAGGGTCGGTGCCAACGCAAGCCATGGCGTGGATGTGGACAAATCCTGCTATATCCGCCTTGAGAGAGTTTATGTAAACAATGTGGCACCGCGCCACCTGTCAACAACCGCCGTGGTTGAAAATTCTGAATATTATGGCCTTTATATAAAATACACCCTTAATTCTCAGGGGGATTTGATACGCGTGATAGAGAAAAACAGCGGCACGCCCATGTATGCCATGGGCGAAGAAGTAACCATAAGCTTTAGTGCCGAAAACATAATGCAATTTTAGGGGGCAATGGACATGACTTCTCCAGAGAAAAAAACTTTTCGCATAAACAAGACCAAAATCCTAACCGCCCTAATTTACGCGGGACTTTTATGGTTTATTTTTGCTGTGC
This sequence comes from Defluviitaleaceae bacterium, assembly GCA_009781625.1. Taxonomy (GTDB): domain Bacteria; phylum Bacillota; class Clostridia; order Lachnospirales; family WRAX01; genus WRBK01. The sequence goes on from WQVI01000015.1 coordinate 21,684, forward strand.
TTATCATGCCAAACCTTAACACGGTGGTGTCTGTTGTTTATCAGGACGGCGCCTTCACAACAAGCCCTTTCGTTAGGCTGTTTGGCTCTGCCAGGGCAACACAAGCCCTGCGTAACAGCTTTATCCTGGCACCTGCGCTGTCCGTAACCGTCGGCATTGTAGGCATTTTCATCGTGCTTGCCACAGAATATTTCGACATTAAAGGTGCCAAAATATTGCGCTTGGGCTACATGACATCCTTAATTTACAGCGGTATCATATTGGTATCGGGCTATAGGTTTATGTACGGCGCCAACGGCTTTCTCACCAACATACTTGCGTCAATTTTCCCAAACTTCAACACCGGTTGGTTTCAGGGCTTTTGGGCGGTGCTGTTTGTTATGACCTTTGCCACCACGGGAAACCATCTGATTTTCTTGCGAACATCCATACGCAGTGTGGACTTTCAAACCATCGAAGCCGCCAAAAACCTTGGCGCAAGCCAATTTACCATATTGCGCCGAGTGGTTTTGCCCGTGCTGACGCCATCGCTTTTGGCCGTTACCGTTTTCACCTTCTACATTGGCCTAAACGCCACATCAGCACCTCTTTTGGTAGGCGGCCCCGATTTTCAAACCATAAACCCAATGATACTGACGTTTTCGCGCACCGTAGGCTCTAGAGATTTGGCGGCCCTGATGGCCTTGATACTGGGCCTAGCGTCCATTGTGCTTATCATGATAATGGCGCAGCTTGAAAAGCGCGGACATTACCTTAGCGTGTCCAAGGTAAAAACCACCATGGTAAAGCAAAAAATTAGCAATCCCATCGCCAATATCTTGGTACACATTGTTGCTTACGGGCTATTTGTGGTATACATGGCCCCGGTGGTTATGGTTACGCTGTTTTCCTTTACGGATGCATCCGCCATCGCCACAAGAACCTTCAGCATAGACAGCCTTACGCTGGAAAATTACATCAATGTCTTCACCAGGGCTTCCGGATACAGGCCAATTGTAATAAGCATCATGTTTTCTTTCATTGCCGCCGCGGTGGTGGGCCTGCTTATCATCCTTGTTTGCCGTATGATTACAAAATACAAAGGCAAACTTAGCTCTTTTGTAGAATATGCCTTTATGATACCTTGGCTTTTGCCCAGCGTGCTTATCGCCATCGGGCTTGTGATGGCTTTCAACCAGCCCAGATGGTATATGTTTAACACGGTGCTGACGGGCACCATGATCATTATGATAATGGCCTATGTCATCATCAGAATTCCTTTTACCTTGCGGATAACCAGGGCGGCCTTCTTCTCTCTGGACGACTCTTTAGAAGATGCCGCTAAAAACCTGGGCGCAAAGGCCATGTACACTTTCTTTATAGTGCTTTTGCCTATTATCATGCCCACGGTGCTGGCCGTCTTTGCCCTTAATTTCAACTTTCTTATGACAGATTTTGATACGTCGGTCTTCCTATACCATCCATTGCAGCTTCCTCTAGGCGTCCATGTGCAAATTTTAACAAACCAGGACGCCAACGCCGACAATGTGGCGCTTACTTTTGTTTACGCTGTGATAATGATGGTGGTTTCCAGCATTGTGCTGTATGTCGTCTATGGCAGAGGCACAAGAGAAACGAAGCAGTAGCTATTTTATAGCCATAGTATCCAAAAAGACCTGTTGCGAAACCAATTTTCGCAACAGGTCTTTTTAAGTTTGTACTAATCTAAGTTAAAAATCATTGAAAGCTGCCCCGCGAAACTACTTGAATCGCTGTAGATTTCGCAGCTTGCTTTCAATGTTTTTAACGTAAGATTAGTATTATTTGTGAGAAAAGCTGGCGCAGATGGTGTCCTGCTCTGTATCAGGCTCGCGAGATGGCGATTCGCTTCCCACAGTTATCTCGTTTAGCGTGCAGTGATGGCTACCAGAATTAAACCTACAGCTTTCTACATTACATTTTATTTCTTGATGTGACATATCCTCTCAACCCCCAATTATATTCATGTCGTACAAGAATAATATGTGTAGAATATTGAATAATCATGCATACTAAACTTATCTAAAGTATGCAAGGGGGATTTTGATGAAAAAATTTTTCACCGGCCTATTATGCGGGATTTTTAATGGACTGCTGGGTGCTGGCGGCGGCGTTGTGGCTGTGCTTTCGTTGCGGAAATTTTTAGGCGTTGACGCGCATAAATCCCATGCCACGGCTGTGGCCATAATATTGCCGCTTACAATTGTTTCTGCTGTAATATATCTGGGTGGTATTAATATTGATATCGCTACAGCGGCGTGGGTCACTGCGGGTGGTGTAATTGGCGGCGTAATTGGCGCAAAGTTGCTTAAAAAAATTTCTGCAAATTTGCTTCACAAAATATTCGGCGGGATTATGATTTTTGCCGCAATTAGGGTGATGCTTTCATGATGGATATTATTTTGCTGGTTGCAATTGGCATTTTGGCGGGCATTATCAGCGGCATGGGCATAGGCGGCGGCGCCATCCTCATCCCTGCCCTAACAATATTTTTTGGCCAAAGCCAACATGCCGCCCAAAACATAAATTTGATATATTTCATCCCAACCGCCGCCTTCGCTGTCTTTGCCCACGCGAAAAACGATATGATCGAAAAGCAAATTCTACCAAAAATTATCCTGGGCGGCCTTTTGGGCGCAGTAATCGGTGCAATTATAGCCATAAATCTTGAAGCGGACACCTTGAAGCAAATTTTTGCTGTCTTTTTGCTGATAGCGGGTGTTGCGGAATTTTTCAAAAAAGAGAAATCTCGCAAAGAGCAATAATTTATGGATTTATTGTCAGCACCGCATTTTCACCCACGGTCATATATTCCCTTGCGCCTACACTTTGCACGAATGTGCCTTCAGCCATAAATGTGCCGGGGTTTATCACGCGAGCGTAATAGAAATATGTGTGTATACGGTCGAACCTGCTGTTAAAATCAAAGAAAGTGATGCGCTGCCCTTCGGTTCTGGCATGGGCCCACCAGCCCACTCTGGAATATCTGTCCCCAAACCTTGCAGAATTTGGCACATGCACAAGGCCCGCCGGCAAGAAGTCCGTCACTACATAAGAGCCGGTTAGCGACCTTGCGGAATAGTCAATTGTAATTTGCACACGCACCAAATCCCCTTGTTCAAAGGTGGTGGTGGGCGTGTTTGTTCCCGCCACAAAGAATTGACGGCGTATTGTTATGTCATTTTCGACTGCTTCCATTTCCTCAAGAGGCGTGCGAACGATAGACACCGCGCCCACTTCGCCGGTTGTGGATATTATGTTAAATTCGTGCATGTTTTGGGCGGGGATGCGCAATGTAAATTGTCTGCCCGGCCCAAGATCGCGGGTTATGGTTTCGCCAAAAAGGGTGTAAGCTATGCTGGCGGCAACATCTGTGTGGTTTTCAATTTCATGGGCGATGAAGGCCAAGCGTTCCATGCCCATCACCAAAGCATCATTGCGGTTTGAGGCATCAAAGCGGTATCTTCTGGCATAATTGTGAAGCCCTAGGCTTTCAGGCATCCCAAGCTGCGCCGCAAGAAGTGACACGGCAGAGGTCGCATCTAAAATTTCCGCGCGGTTTGCGCCCACATTTACACGATAGTAAGGCGCAATGCTTTGTATATGAGGCGCAATGCGGTTAGTGTAAAGATATCTAGCAGTTTGTGTCTCGCCAAGGGCAGCAAGGCCCAGAGCGACATAGGCGGTGTTTCTGACGGATAAGTCGGTTAATGCGGCGTATCTATGCAAATCCAGCAGCACAGGCTCGCCCAGAAGGGCAAGGCCGTACAATGCAAGCATTTTATTGTCGGTAGGTGATGTGTCGAAAATATTTTGCAGATAGGCTGTTAACGCGGCCAGGTTAACATCATCCTTGATAAATGGCAGCAACATCACGGTTGTCGCCAAATCGGCTTCGGCATAAGGCAAAATGGCTATGCCGCCGCTTTCGGTTTGATATTCTAACACATCAAAGTTGCCTATAGGGCCAAACATGCGGACATCGGAGAAGTGGGTTCCGATAAGCCTTGTGGCCTCTCTTCTTGCTACATACCCTTCAATTCTGGCACCACTGCCCCACCATGCGTTGCGCAATGAAAACAGGTCTCTTAAAAATTGCCCTCGTCCATGGTCGGTAAAGGTAATATTCGTTAGGCCGCCAGGGTTTACGTCAAAGACGGTGTTGGTGGTGACATCGTAAAAAAATGCAGTATCCACTTGGCGGTGAGAATTTAGCACGGTATATGGATGCAACACGGCATCGCTGTGGCCTGCCACGCTTGCGCGAACAATAATTGCGCCAGAGCCTTCCGTCGTCATCTCCCAAAGGGGGATATTCACCCTCGCAAAGGATACGCCCGTTGCGGTGCGCACATCATTTGGCGCATCTTCACGCCAAACTTCAAATGTTACTTGCTCTCCGCCGGTAAGGCTTGTTCCGTATACATTTACGCCCACATAGGGCCTGTCACCCACAAGAAATGTGCTGTTAAGGGTGTAATGCAAAAACATCGGCTGCGTAACATTTATATTTTGGACGGTGTTGCCTGCGTATAGGTCATTGCTAATGGCGGAAGCGGTTATGCGCCAAGAGGTTATATTATCGGGCATTTGGAAGGTGAAAGTTCCTACGCCTTGATTATTGGTTTGCAAGCTTGCGAAAATAGCGGTGTCTTCAAATCTTTCACGTATGTGGGTGGTATCATCTGCATCGCCCAAAGAACCGGATGAGAAAAACGGGCCGGGTATTTGGGTGGCTTCCGCAGCCACAGGGGCGGCATCATCCGCAAGCATATCGCCGGGATGGAATTCGTCCTCATCTGCTTCATCTTCTATGCCATCGCTAACAAATGTCCTATGGGTTGCCATGCTAAACCTTAAATTGTCGCTTACGTTTCTGTAAAGCATCGCAAGGGTATTGACGTTGTAATCCATCAGGGCGAAAAGAGCCTCGTCCACCAAGCTAATGTTAACATGGGCCGGCTTGGGGTTGCCATCCATATCCGTGGTGGTTATGGTAAATGTCGCCATATCCCCCGGCCTGTAGGCTTCTTGGCATATGTCAATGCTGATATCAAGAAGGCGGCTTTCTGTGTTAAAACGCAGCCTCTGGGACATCCCCCATCCGCTATTGTATGTGTGTCCATTAAAATGGAAGGCAAACACCTGGGCATTTGGGACATGACGCTCGTCAAATGTAAACGAAAGGGGATTTGTGCCGATGTGGTAGCATAAAATGCCATTTTGCACCACCACAAACAGGAAATTGCCCTGTGTTACGGCTTCTGTTCCGCGCATAATGGTAAGCTCCACTTCATCGCCTACGTCATAGCCATCTTCATTTGCGCCGTAAAGAAACAAACTATCATTGTTGGCATTTCGGAAAAAGCTTGTAAAGTCGCGCCCAATAAAGGCATAATGCACTATTGTGCGGCCATTGCCGTCTATGGTTGTTAAGCGCGCCCGGTAGCTGGCATTTTCGCGGTTTGGCACTTGGAAATCTTTTGTGGCCACGCCATCTTCGTTAGTTGTGATGTCAAAACGCTCTATAGACCTTTCGCGCCTCTCGTGGCGATACCATGGCACCACTTGCCTTGTAGCATGGCAATAGCTCTCCCCTTCGCGCACTTGCTCCCAATAAATTTCAACAATTTCTACAGAAATTCTTTGGTCAGCAGTTGGTTCGCATAAAAAGTCGCTTCGATGTGTTGCTGTTCCATCGTTTATGCGGTCCAGGGTGATGTCGTTGACGTTTACGGTTAGGGTGCCGTCCCTGCCATCACGTGTTGCCCAGGGGCGCACGTTTATGTCGTTAACAAAAACGCGGACGGAAGCAGATTCGTTAACCCAGCCAATTTCTGGCAAGGTGGCTTCCGCCATAAAGCGAAGACTTCTTTCGCCTTGCACATCAGCTTGTGAGGCCGTTGGCGTTGCGCTTATTTCCACAACGCCTTCGAGGTTTGTTTGTTCCTGGCCGGTACCCGGCGTTCTTAAGCCCCAGCCGGCGAAATGATAAGAGATGTATAAATCCGGCACGGGTGTCCCTTCGAAAAATTCCGTTCTGGCGGTAAAGTTAACTTCTTCGCCTGCGAAAATAGCATTTATATCCGAGGATACAATCAATTGATACGGGGGTTTTACATAGTCCATAACAGTGAAAAACATCGTGTTTAGCAAGATATCGCCGTGGTAGACGGCAATTTCGTAAGAGCCTGGGTCTAGATGCGGCAAATTAATTTCATCATGATACGCGCCATACTCAACTGCTATGTTTTGCATATGCAATGTGTCCCGGCCGGAAGCCCACCAATTGCGCTCTGTTAATGTGGCGGTTACATGGGTTATATTTTCATATTGATTGCGATTTTGCACAAAGCCCCAAAGGGATACAGTGTCACTGCGCTGGAACAGTGTGCGGTCCAGTTGAAGCGCCGTCCAGTAATCATCGTTTGCAGGCGCGTTTGACCGTGGGCTCCAATCCCAGTCCATGTCCCAGTCCCAGCTATCCCAACTTCTATTAAACGATTGAAATGCAGCAGAATGCGCAAAAACAACGCTCTGTTTACCATCGGCGGCTGTAATAATTAGATATTCGCCTGTCAACAATCTGCGCTCTACAACGGCAATGCCATATGTACTTACTTCGTAGGTTCTGCCGGTAATGGGGTCGTAAACTTGTGCTCCGACGGTGGGCAGGCCTGTGTGCATGTCATTTACCCACACAAGGACCATGTTGTTGTCGACAATTACCTGCACTGCTAGGTCGGTAATTTGCAATATCATTTGGTTGTGGGAATAATCCGTTGTGGCGTTCACCACATAAAACCCCGGGGGCAAGCTGGTTGAAATGTCAAATGTTTCATTCCAACGCCACCAGGAATTGTTGACTACCCTGTTGCCAATACGCGACGAGTAAACCCGGGTTAGGTCAGATGTGTCTACGAAACTATGAACATTAGGTAGACTTGACCAGCTTGGCACACCGGCAAGCCTGGTTGTGGCGGCAATGGCCTGGGCTTGGTCGTCAATGCGATAAATAGCCATGTTTACCGTAGGTCGGCCTTCGTCTCTGTTATAATTTAGCCAAAAGTTTACGCTTGGCTCTGCAAATGACGGAAATTCTAAATGGCGGTTGGAGAAATGTATATTTCCAGCCGTCCTGTGTGTCAATTGTTGAGGCAGAACCGGCGTCGGGGCTGTTTCAAATGAAAACACACGGTCAGCTGCAATAACTTCGCTGGCGTTAGGCAAAGAGATGCCTGCGCTTATAGTAACGGTGTAAATTTGGCCATGCAAAAGAGGAAATGTTGGCATAAAAATAGCCGTAGAATCGCGATGAGTAAAGCTGCCTGCCACATGGGGATAAATGCTGAAATGGTCTTCAATATTGATATTATCGCCAAGGGAAAATTCTATTTCAATGCCTGTGCGCACAGGCACATTGGTGGCCTGGTTGCGAGGGAAAACCGATGTAATTTCAAAACGAATTGCAGTTTGAAATGCCCAGGTAATATCTCCATCGTCGTGGGCAAGCCTAAAAACATATACGCTGTTTGAAGTTAGTGGAATTGCGGGCGTAACGATGAAAGTGCTACCATCTTCTCGCGTTACGGTTGGCTGCGACTGCCCATCTATAGTAATTAACGGCAGTTCGTCGTAACCTGTTGGGGTTCGCAAAACAAAAGGGCTTTTTGTATCTATTCCCGCAAGACCAAACATGGTTGGGGCCAAAACATAGCCATTTCGTGGGGTTTGCCCATAAAGAGCACGGCCTATTGATAACGATGTGATTTCTGGGCTTTCATTACGTGTGATATCCACCGCATCAAAAGTTCGTTCAGCTGCCTGAACTTTCTGAGCATCAAGCAGAAGCTCTATAACTCCGCTGTCGTTGCCAGTAGGGAAAATGAGAATAGACGCAACTGCCAATATTAACGCCAAACATGTTGCAATAATTCTTCTCATCAATACACCACCTTTCTAATTTA